>CALGMJ010000070.1 GCA_937958875.1 uncultured Verrucomicrobiales bacterium
GCTGAAAACTCGATAAAGTAGCCTCGCGATGGGTAGGGAAATTCGACGGAGGTATCACCCTTGGTCGTTTCTTTGGGATCGAGTCCAAGATAAAGAGAATCCTTTAGAGTGTAGCATTGTCCTTTAGGAAAATCCTGGGCGGAAATGATCCGGGAGCCGTCGGACTCAATAGTATGCGGATCAATTTTCACTTTAGGCACCGAAATATAGGAGGCAGATTTTTCTAGAGAACGTGTTTTAAGCATATCTCTAAATGAATCTGGAACGGCGATCTTTTGGAATGTTGGAGGTTCGTTGGGGATAGGTTTTTTCCTTGTTAACATCAAGCAGTCGATCTCTGCACCGTCTTCACGCATCGAAATCTGGACCGTATGAATTCCTGGTTTTTCAAAATCTAGATAAGCTTCGCCAAATTGGCGCTTTGTCTCCTTCGAAAGCTTGGTCGCAGACCATGTCCAACGATTCTGATTCTGTAAAAAAAATCCTATTCCGGTTCGCTTCCAGTCTCCATTGAGACCCAAGAAGCAACTATCGTCGTTACCTCTCTGGTCAGTATAACCTCGAATCCAACAATAATAGCGTCCAGGCTGCTTGATTCTTACCTTGTAACTCACCACAGCCATATCACCAGGAACAGTGGTATAGGTGGCTCCGTGAGTGCTAGTCTCGCGGTCATCACGTTTTGTATCCGGTAAGAGCTCAATATAAGCCCCCCCTGAGGCTGCCCCGGCGTGGTTAGCATCTCGATCTTTAAGACCTTGAGGTGCATATTGCATGGTGGTTATATGCCAGCTTCGAAGGCTGTCTTTCTCCTGCTGATAGAAGTATTCTGCTTCAATTGCGATGACTCCATCCTTTTCTTCAAAGATAAAGTTCGGAACGATAGCTTTATTTGTATTCGCTAAGGAGATAGAGGATAGAGCAATAAAAATGGCAGCGGGGGTCATGGAAAAAGCATAATTACTAGCCTTAAAAATGTCTTATTCCTGCTTAATTTCAAAGGACAGAAACAATAACCATTGGCTATGGAATTTAAGTCTGGAGACTAGGTAAAGCATTTTGAGGAAGATCTGTGAGAGCTTCAAAATCAATGTAGCCAAAGCTTTCAACTGCTCATCATCCCATTTTTCGATTTTTCTGCCTCCAGCGTTGCTCTCAAATCACTTCCTCCTAGCATCGCGGTCATATGCGCACTCTCGGTATCGATCCTGCCGTCCGGAATACGGGCTATGCTATCTTAGAAGGAGATCACACCAATGCGCGCGTCCTCGACTATGGAGTCATCTCTATCCCCCAGCGTATTCCACAGTCAGGAGCTCTTGAAGCCGTGTGCACTGGCATCAAAAATCTCATCAAAAAATGGGAGCCAGATGAAGTTGCCGTCGAAGGCATTATCTTCGTTCAGTCATATCGCACCGCCATTTCGATGGGAGCGGCCCGTGCCGCCCCCCTCATCGCCGCCGCCTCCCATGGCCTCGCCATCTATGAATATGCGCCTAAGAAGGTGAAACAAGCGATCGTCGGAAAAGGAAATGCCGATAAGCAACAAGTCGCCTTTATGGTCCGCGCCCTGCTCAAACTCCCCGAGACCCCTCCCTCTGACGCCGCAGATGCCATTGCCATTGCCCTCGCCCACCTACAGGCATCAGATCCGCTCAAAGCATCTATGCTGGATCGACGGAAAGTCTAACCCCTTTCAAAGGATCTTTTTTTCTGCTAACTCACCGATCCCATGACATCACACCTACGTCTATTTGGGGCCTTCCTTTTGGCCATTTGCTCATTCTGGGCAAAGGCTCAGAGTCCACAAGAACTAGCCCAACTTGACCCGTCTGATATTTACTTTCAGGCTTGGTTACACTCACGTGATGGCAAAGCACTGGAGAAAAAAAAGAAATACAGCGAAGCCTTTGATAAATACAATCAGGCCCGGGTCCTTTTCAACACCATCGCGGTAAGCCACCCTAGCTTCAAACCTGATCTCGTCGCCGACCGTCAAAAACTCACCGCTCAGGCCATCGAAGGAGTCCACCAGCAAGCTCTTGCAGAACAAAAAGCCAAAAAAGCTGACTCTGGGACCTTTATTGAAGGCTCTAGCAGCGTAGTCCCCGGAAATTCCATTCCGGCGCAAATCGATCTCAGCCCACCAAACACGCGTAATGTGGAGCGCCTTCGAGAAGACATTCGTAATCTTAAACGCCAGCTCTCAGAAGCGATCAATGATCGTGATGCCAATGCCGCAAAACTTCGCCGCAGCCTGACACAGCTCGAAGCTGAAAAAGCTCGTGAAGTCACTGCTGCCGTTCAGGGGCAGCTCAACCGATATAAAAATGAGATCAACCGCCTGACTCGGGAGAACCAAGCCATGAGCCTCTCCCTTTCGGAAGTTCGCCAGAAATATCGTAAGAGCCTTGAACAGCTCAAACTCACCCAAAAAGCGCTCAAGGAATCTCGCACTGAAGAAGAGCGCCTCCGAGTCGTCATTCAACAACAGACCGACGTCAACAGCCGTGTCATTAAAGGCCAGCAAGATCAGATCGACTCCCTTCGTCGGGAGATCAAAAAGAAAGATCAGCTCTACGCAAAATCGCTCGCTCAAATTAAAAATCTCGAACTTCAGCTCGAGCAATCTCACACCATGGTCACCGAAATCTCCAAAGAACGAGATGAAGCGATCCAAGAGCGTGACCACATCGCATCCATCCTAAAGGTCGCCAATGGAGACCGTATTCAGAGTCTTATCGACCAAAATGTGGGCCTGTCAAAAGAGCTTAATGAAGCCAAGCGACGAGTCGAAATCCTCGAAGAGGCCGAAAATACGACCAAGGAAGAGCTCCTTAATGCACGTAGCACCCTCGTCGTCGCAAAGCACAAAATCCTCAATCTTCAGAAGCAATCCAGCACCCAGGAAGAAAGCATCACCGAACTGAAGAAGCGCCTCACCCTAGCCGAGACCGACCTCGTAAATAGCGCCAATGCTGGTCAAATCACCGCCAAAGCCCGTGAGGAAGCAGAAATGCTACGTGACATCATTCAAAAGCAGAAAGACCACATGAAGATCCAAGAAGAGACAGGAAAACTCCTGCTCGCGGAGGTCAAACGCATGGGGCAAAAAAACCAGAACTTCGCGCAAGCAGCCCAGCAACTTGAAGGCACCTTCGCCCCCGTTCTCACCGAAGAGGAAGAGCAGATTATTGAAGACGCTGGAACCGACTACACCATCACCAGCCCCTATCGGAATACCGAAGAATCCTTGGCTACGACCAACAGCGCGCTTCGCAGTTTCACTGGTGAGCTCAACCGAGTCGCGAGCCGTTTCTTTAAAAAGAAAGACTACCAAGCCGCTCGCGGAAATCTGGAAATGGTCATCGAAGAAGATCCCGGCGACTGGAAAGCCATGGTGAACCTCGGCATCGTCCAACTGAACCTCGACGACCCCGCTGCCGCTGCGCAGCAGTTCCGCCAGGCCATCACCGTCGCCGCAGATCATCAGAGTCCTCATGCCCATTTCATGCTTGGCGTCGCCTACAAGGAAACCGAGCTGTATCAGGATGCTGAAATGTCACTGCGTACCTCCCTAAAATTAAAACCTGAAAATGCGAAAGCACACGTCCTCCTAGGTAATATCGCTGGAAACCAGGGACGCTACCAAGATGCAGAAATCGAATTTCTTGCGGCCATCAAAATCAATCCAAGCATGTGGGAACCCCATCGTAACCTCGCCCAGATCTTCATCTTCCGAGGAAATCTGACAAAAGCACGCTCTCACTATCAGTCCGCCCTCAAGCTCGGTGCCCCCGCCGATCTACGCCTTGAAAAAGCTCTCGGAACTTCTTCATAGTTCAGATACTGTCTCAGCGAACACAGATATCATGAAAATAAGAACACTTATCGCAGCTTCAGCCATCATGGCTCTCGTCAGCTGTAAATCAGACAAAACTGCAGAAGCAGAAACCACCCCGAAAGGTGGCGAGGCCACTGCGGCTACCACGAACGAAGCCAAAACCATCTCACTCAAAGTCACCGGCATGCGGTGAGGCATGAGCTGCACAAAAAAAGCGCAGGCTGCGCTTGCTAAAGTGGAAGGCGTCGAAGGCACCCCTAAGGTTGAAATGCCAGATGTTGCCGAAGTGAAAGGAACAGCAAAACCGGAAGATCTCATCGCCGCCCTGAAAGGAGTCGGCTTCCAGGGATCAGTACGATAACCGCTACATTTCCTAAAATTTTTAAGAACAAGCCCAGCTTTCCTCCGTGAAGGCTGGGCTTTTTTCGACCTTGGCCTTCCTTCCACGCGTGCCACACTACTTAGGTTATGAAATTAGTCCCCACACTGATTCTATCGTCCGCCTTTCTGGTTTCTTGCGCCCATCGCTCGAACCTCACCCCACCACCTACGGGATGGAAAGCGCCAACCCTCTCCGCTCCTCACCAACACGGGGCTCAGGTCAATCTCCGGTCCGCCACTGCCAGTAAATGGGCCGTCGTTTTCTTCTATCCCGAAGCCGACACCCCAGGATGAATCAAGCAAGTTAAGTCGCTGCGGTCTGCATTCCCGACACTCAAAGACAAAGGCGTGAACATCATCGGTGTTTCCATGGATACCGTCGAAGCGCAAGATGCCTTCGCTGCCAAATACCAACTTCCCTTCCCTCTCCTCGCTGATGTCGATGGGAAAATCTGTGACGCCTTCAGCGTCGAGCATCCAAAAGGTCGGCCCGCCCGTGAGACCTTCCTTTTTAAAAATGGCCGTCTCGTCGATCACGATCGCACCGTGAAACCGAAACGCCAAGCCACTGATATTCTCGAAAAAATCGCAGCAGACGTCGGTTCTCAGTAGCTGTCGTCACTACGATCCAGACAACACATTTTCCCCCTCACTCTTAGCCACTACCAACGCAGCGCAGCTATCACCAAAGACATTCACCGCCGTCCGAGACATATCCAACACTCGATCCACCGCCAGCAGCGCCACCACCGCAGTCTCCGCTCCTGGAATCCCTGAGTTTGTCAGAATGACAAAGATCGCTACCAAGGAAGCTGAGGGAATCCCTGCCACGCCCACACTCGTAAGCAGCGCGGATAACACCACCATAAACTGCGCTGTGAGCGTCATTTCAAAACCCATCACCTGCGCGACAAAGATCACCGCAACACATTCGTAAAGCGCAGTCCCATCCATATTTACCGTCGCGCCCAGAGGTAGGGTAAAACTAGCCGTTTTCTTAGAAACCCCTGCTTCTTCTTGAATACAACGCATCGTGATCGGCAGCGTTGCAGATGAAGACGCCGTGGAAAATGCGGTGAGCAGCGCCTGCTTCATCGCCTTAAAGTGAGCCCATGGACTGACCCGCGCGAGACAACGAATAATCAGCGGCATCACCACAAACAAATGGAGCCCAAGCGCCAATAATACCGTCCCAAAGTATTTCCCCAGACTCACAAAAAGCTCCCCACCAGTGGTAAAGACCACCGGGACGATGAGCGCAAAAACCCCAATCGGAGCCAACGCCATAATCGCATTTGTCAGTACGATCATGACCTCATTCAGCGCTTGAAAAACCTGCGTGAGAGGACTGACCCGCTCCAGCGGGAGACGTGTCATCGCAATCGCAAAGCAAATACTGAAAAAGATCAGCCCGAGCATCTGTCCATTACTCGAAGCCGCCTGAAAGATATTCGCTGGCACCATGCGCAAAAAGAATCCCTTCAGTTGATCCCCCGGTGACTTCTCAGCCATACTCCGCACCCTCGCCGCTTCCACCTTCTTCTTCGCTTCATCACTCGCCTCATGCTGAGAGAAGGCCTCTTTAATCGACTCATTAGGCTTTCCATCAACCAGTCCAGGCTCAATCAGGTTCACGAGGAACAGTCCCAGAATAATCGCCAACAAACTCGAAAGTGCGTAAAAACCCGTCGTCTTTGCAAACAAACGCCCAAAACCTTTGACTCCATGTAAACTAGCAATCCCCACCACAACCGAGGAAACCACCAGCGGAACGATGATCATCTTCAGGAGACTCATGAAAAGCTTCCCTACAAATTCCAAAGTCTCCACCACTGGTGCAGCAAACTGTGGATCGAATTGGCGCAAAATAACGCCTAGAAGCGCAGCCAAAACGAGGGCCAGAAACATCTGCCAGTGAGGTTTAATTTTTTTCATGAATCAAAACAGCGGTGAACGGCCACCTTCATCCCAGAACCCTCCTACATTGTCAGTTAGAATTTAATCGCCCTATACTCGATAATTACCGGATAGCTTAAAAAACCTAGCACCCTACAAAGAATCTCTTCGAGAACTATCTGATGTCTGGTACTGCTCAGCGCCATGACCACAGGACTCCCAAAGTGTCATTCAAAATGAAATTTTTCGAGCTACGAGGGATTGCCAGAATGGCACAGGCCAATAGCCTTTAAGATTTGAGGATTTTTCTCCTCTTGAATGAACGTATCCAAGGGGGGCTCCTTGTTGCTTCATGGCTCCCTCTCATGGCTTTGCCATCAAAGGCAACGACCTCCTGTGAGACGGATTCGTGCAGGCGGCTGATCCAGTCCATAAAAGCGGATTAAAGGATACAGCCTGAAACCCTTGGAAAAACAATGGTGCTCGATACTGGATTTGAACCAGTGACATCTTGCGTGTGAAGCACCTTCATCAAATCATAAAGACCTAATCAAAAGCGCCTTACAAGCCCTTGGGGAACTTATTTGGGGGATCACTCTAAAAATTTCCCCAAGCACCCGCTTTCTCATCGATCCAGAACAGGAAAAAATCACGCGTAAATACCTGATCGAATTTTTGATTTTAGACCACGAAGACACGTTGTTTTTCTGCTCATCAAGCGAGGACACGCCGCACGGTTTTTGGCTCGGCAGCGTAGAGTTTGAGGAGAGACTTGGCAGCTCCGCTCGGGCTGCTGGTCCCCTGCTCCCATTTGTGGAGAGTTTTTGCGCTGATCCCGAGAGTCTCGGCAAACTTCACTTGTGAGAGCCCGCTCGATTTCCTGATCTCTACTGCGTCCTCCATCACAACTGAAACCTGAGCAGGCGGAAGCTCCTTTCCTGACTCGAGGGCGGCTTCGACACACTCGAGGGCGATTTCTTCGCATTCCTGGAAAACCTTTACCGGATCATCTCCGTGACAGCAGTCACCGACCAGAACTTCGACAGATCCGACATAACAGCCGTCTTCCTCACTCCAGCGCACGGACTTCTCATAAGCCCGCGCGATCTCTTTTGCTTTAGTCTTCATTTTGGGATTCTTCGATTTTCTCTTTTACGTGCTTCTCTTGATATGGCTTCGCATCGTCGCCACTTGCTCCAGAGAGTAAGGCAAAACCGTCAACTTTCTCGTGGGTAAATTTCTGATGAGATCCTTTACCGCCAGACACTTTCGAAAATCCTGCTTTCTTGAGGTCTTTGATGAGTTGTCTAAGCTTCCTTGGCACGCCCCAAATATACCCAATAGGAGATTTCACACAAGAGAAAACTATACCCAATAGGAGATTTTATTTCAAAATCCCCTGTCGATCGAGATTCACGATTTTCTCAATCGCTCGAAGCTTGGCTGTTCCCTTGCGGCTGGGCATGACTTTGACTTCTCGCCGGTCATTACGTTGCCAGCTTTTGGCTTGGGCGACTTTCTTGTGTGAAAATGCAACAAGGCCCTTCTCTTCCATTTTGAGCAAGATCATCCAGGTGCGGTTCCAGTCATCTTCCTCCCCAAAGACTTTGTCGGCGATGGTAGAAGCTAGCTCGCGGTCCCCCTCTTTGAGGCGGTCAAGGTGAACGAGGATTTGAGAT
>CALGMJ010000071.1 GCA_937958875.1 uncultured Verrucomicrobiales bacterium
CCAGGCTGTGAGCGTATCTGAGAGATCGACAAAGCGTTTGGTATCGGTCTTGTTGCCAAAGCCGATGCGAATCCATTTCTCGTCGAAATTGATGTCCTTCCAGTCGAGCTTTGCGAGTTCGGAGTCAGGGCGAAGGCCTGCAAAAAACGCGATGGCGAACCAAGGCGTGAGTTCGGGGTCTTCATCGTAGGTTCTCTGAAGGACGTCCCGAGTCTGTTCATTGCCAGCGATAATGACTTCTTTCTTCTTTTGCTTCGCCGGAGGGATGAGCTTCACTGGGTTCTGGGGGTAGACCTTCACGGCAGAAGGAAGCGAATAGAGTGAAACGAGAAAGGTGCGAAGGTGGTTGAACGATCGCGCTGAGTAGTCTCCGGACTTTCGCCATTTTGGGAGCCATTGCTGCCAGTGATCGGCATCGAGGGTGCTGAGCTGCTCGGCGTGAAAGTCTTCGAGCTGCTTTTTGGCCCAATCGAAGGTGTTGATGTAGCCCTTTGACCAGTCTGCACCCCTTACTTCCCGATAGGATTCAATGAGTTCAGTGAGGCTCATCGAGACGGTCGTCTTATCGAGTTGACTGACGAAAGCTGCACAAGCCTCTGCGAGGCCGGAGAATCCATAGATCTGGAAGGTCTCGTCGTAATAGTTGGCCGTTTCAAGGAGCTTATCGTCGAAGCGCTTCAGCCTTGGCGAGGCGATGGTCGCCGCAAGCTTGGTGCGATGATCCTCTGCAGCGGCCTTGGTATCGAACTTGAGGCGTTGTCGCTTGCCCGTGGAGGACATCTTGGCAGAGACGTTAAGAATCCACTGACGGCTCCCTTTTGGCTTGGTGATATCCAGTTTTCCAGCTGCAGGCATGTGCCCAGATTAGCCTCTATTGGGCACTAAATTCATCAAAACTTCATTACTCGGACAAAAGGAAACCCGCCAAACCGTTAGGATTGAGCGGGTTATAAAAGTACGCAGACTGGGACTCGAACCCAGGACCAATTGGTTAAAAGCCAACTGCTCTACCAACTGAGCTATCTGCGCTTTAGGTTGGATTTGATTGCTTGCCTTTCGACGCGCGGCGGAGAGTTAGGCGATCTCTCAGGGAGAGGCAAGAACTTCTTTTCTCTTTTTTCGTTTTTTCTCAAAAGCTCATCCACGCCTCTTAACTATCGACCAGAGGGCTGAATTTATCTGAGCTTGGCGGCCATTTCTTTAGTAAGGGTGAAGCGGAGAGTTCCATTGGCTTTCGGGGTGGTGCCATCTTTGAACTGATATTCCACCGCTTTGAGGGGCTTTTGGCCGGGTTTCTGGGAGAAGAGATAGATGCGGATGGTGAAGGCGGTGGGCTTTCCTCCAGGGAGGTCTTTGACGGCGTATTGGACTTCATTAACTCCTAGGTGTGCCCCACCAATGACAATTTCCGCCTCTTTGGTATTCTGAAAAAGATGATCAGAGAATTTATTGACGAGGAGCTTCACTTCCCTGCCCGGACAGAAAACGTAGGCTTTGGCAATAAAGGGAGCTGGACCTTTGATCGCGCGAGGGGCTTTTTCGAGGATGCCGCTGGCTTCAAAATCGGGCTGCTGCAGGTAGTCGAGCTTCCCCTGCTGGATTTCTTTCCGAATATCCGGGATTCCATTGAGGTTCACGAATTCACTATCGTGATATTTCCAGCCGTTGGATTCTTTTAAAAAGGATATGACCATGAGGTTGTCCGTGGGTTTTCCTCCGACTCCGAAGTCGACTTTACCGAAGTAGACGGCCTTAGCGGTGCGCCCTTTGGCAGTGACTCGCACTGGCTTCAGGGTGGTGACGTCCGGCATGACGATGGGAATGGTAAATACGCCGTCGGGAAAACGGCGGCGTTCACTCCAGAGCCGGTTACGAAATTTAGTCTGCTTGATTTGGGAAGTGGTGTTTCGCCAGGCGGTGGCATTTTTCTGAATCATGGCTGCACGCCAAGTCTGGTAGACTTTTGCCAGATGATCTGCAGTGACAGCTTGCAGCGGCAGAGGTATCAAGAGGACAAGGACGACGAAAAATGCTCGGGTCATGGGGAAACGATGGACAATCCATGGGAGCTTTGGAAAGACTTTCTTTCCCGTCGTCGCTGACTATTGACGATCGATACTCTCCCCTATGAATTCCGAACAAAGATCTCCCCTCATTGGAGAGGCGCGTGCCCGCGAAATTTTAGAAACTGGGACCCGGTATGTTTATCGAAATTTACCTGAGGGAGATTTGAGCGCGCATTTTGTCTTTCCGCCGGATTTTAATCACGAGTCGGACCGACGGGCGGCAATCATCTTTCTCCATGGAGGAAGGTGGGATATTTCTGCACCAAATCAATTTATGCCTCATGCGCATCATTTCGCGTCACGTGGGATGGTGGCGATCTCTGCGGAGTATCGTACTCGCGATAAGTTCGGTGGTGGACCTCTGGAATCGATGGAGGATGCCAAGGAGCTGATGCTTTTCATCCGACGCTTTGCTCATGAGCTGGGGATCGATGCCTCACGTATTGTGCTAAGTGGAGCGAGTTCAGGGGGGCATGCGGCGCTTTGTGCCACGGTTCATCAGGAGGAAGAGGAGACACTCTCCCATCGGCCAAATGCGCTCATCCTCTACAGCCCGGTCTCAAACACGGGCTGGCGTGGACATGAGGTGGCGGTGAATTTATTTCCCTCTCAGAAGCTAGCGCGAGCAACAAATCCACTAAGTCACTTACCTCAAAAAAATTTACCCCCATGCCTAATCTTCCACGGAACAGCAGATCGCATGGTGCCCTATGATCAGTCGGTGAAGTTGAAAAAGCGCTATCAGAAAAAGCGAAATGCCTGTGAGCTCATGGAGTTTACGGGAGCAGGTCACACGTTTTTTAATTTTAATACTGGCGATCAGAACTACGAGCTCACGCTGAAGGCGGCAGATCTTTTTCTCGTAGAGAAGGGAATTTTACCGCCAGATCCCTACGCGGACTTAGTCATTTAGGCAGGCCTTGCAGAAGGACCATGCTACTGCCATGGTCCCCTATCAAAGACCTCATGAGCGCGCTCGAATTTTCTTCCATCGACGACATTGTCGCCGACCTCGCAGTTGGGAAACTGGTGATCGTTTCCGATGATCCGGGACGTGAAAATGAAGCTGACCTCGTAGGATTAGCCTCATTGTCCACTCCGGAAATGATTGCCTTTATGGCGAGCCATGGCCGAGGGCTGATTTGTAATCCGATCGAGGCAGACCGTGCTGAGGCCCTCGACCTGCCACCAATGGCACAGAAAAATCGGGAAGCGCATAAGACTGCATTTACGATCTCCATTGATGCCGCGGAAGGCATTACGACGGGGATTTCCGCAAAAGATCGCGCTCATACCATCAAGCTCCTCGCAGATGAGACGTCAACGGCGGAGTCATTTGTCCAGCCAGGTCACATTTTTCCTCTTCAGGCGATGGAGGGCGGCGTGCTGAGAAGGGCTGGCCATACTGAGGCGGCGATTGATTTAGCAAAACTGGCAAAGATGCCACCCGCAGGCGTCATCTGCGAGATCATGTATGAAGACGGGACCATGGGCCGTGTGGGTGATCTTGGTGATTATCAAAAAGAACACGGGCTCAAGGCCTGCACCATCGCGCAGATCATCGAGTATCGGCGACGCTCGGAACTCCTCGTGACACGTGAGGAAGTGATTGAAATGCCGACCGATTTTGGAGATTTCGACTGCTATCTCTACCGTGTTCACACAGATGATTCTGAGCACATCGCCCTTGTCCGAGGTGAGATTAACCCAGATCAACCGACGACCGTGCGAGTGCACTCGGAGTGCCTCACGGGCGATGTCTTCGGCTCTCGGCGCTGCGACTGTGGAGGCCAGCTCCACCATGCCTTGAAGCAAATTTCAGAAGAAGGTGGAGTGCTCCTTTACCTACGCCAGGAAGGACGTGGCATTGGCCTCACGGCTAAAATCCGGGCTTATAAACTTCAGCAGGAAGGCTTCGATACCATTGAAGCCAATGAAAAACTGGGCTTTGCCTCTGATCTCCGTGATTACGGGATGGGAGCTCAGATTTTACACGATATCGGAGTGCGTAAGATGCGTCTCCTGACGAACAATCCGAAGAAGATCGTGGGCCTCGATGGCTACGGGCTTGAGATCGTAGAACAGCTCCCGGTGCGACTCCCATCGAATCCTCACAACGAAAAGTACCTCGAAACAAAACGCACCCGGATGGGTCACCATTTGTAGGCTTTTGGTCGATTGACCTTGATTGACAAGATGCCCCGTAGCAGTCATATCCCCAGCTCTCATGTCCTCTATCATTCCTCCTAAACCACGCTTGGTTAGTGGCTCTAAATTTCACCTGACCATCGTAGCCGCGAAGTTTAATCAGGAATTTACCGACGCCTTGGTCGAAAATGCGGTCGCTGAAATCTCCGCCTTAGCCGAGAACCCAAAGATCGATGTCATTCGTGTTCCGGGAGCTTTTGAAATCCCCGTCGTAGCACAGGCCGTCTTAGAGGAAGATAAGCCACAGTGCGTGATTGCGCTTGGTTGCATCATCCGTGGAGCGACCGCACATGCTGATCTCGTAGCTAGCTCAGTGACTGAGAACTTAAGCCGACTCGCCCTCGAGCACCGGAAGCCCGTCATTCATGAAGTGCTTCTGGTAGAGGATGAAAAGCAAGCCTACGCCCGCTGTATCGGTGAAACGCTGAACCGTGGTCGGGAAGCGGCACGGAGTGCGCTTGAGACGATTTCTGTCATCAATGAAATCCGCCGAGCGAATCAGTCGATGCGTCTCCACCCTAGTAACGCGTAATCTTTTTTTACCGATCTGATGCCTACTCGCCGGCAAGTCCGACAAGCAGCAGTCCAGCTGCTCTACGCCCGAAAATCTGCGCCTTCAGATACTCCCGCCAGCGGCGAGGAAATCTGGGACCTCATCAATGATGGGGCTGGAAAATCCTATGATCGAGCCCGAGTCAAAGTGCTCGTCCACCTCCAGCAGCGACGGGATGCAGTGGTGCAAAAGCTTCATAAGGCACTTCATGCTGCTAGTGCCGCCATCGAAGCCGCTGCGACCTCAGAGGCCTTCATCAAGAAATTTCAAACGATTCACGAACGAGAGACCAAATGGCTCGAAAAGCTAGAAGCGCTGCCTGCTCTCACGAAGGGCGACATGGGAAACTGGCGCGGTAGCCTCAGCGAGCTTTTTCTAGAAAGCATCCAGCTAGGAAAACTCCGCAATGAACTCTCCGAGCTAGTCGCCCCCTTCCCACCTCAGCAGCGGGATGCCATTTTAAGTGTGTTTAAAAAGCTAAACGGCTTTGACGAGCGCGCGCGTAAAGTGGCTCAGCCTGAGAAATATCCAGAACAACGCGAACTTGAGCACCTCCATTCCGCCCTCAAGGAAATGAACACCCTGAAGGACGAAGCGGAAAAAATGGTGCATAAGGTCAATGACTCGCTGGAGCGTCTCGACGAAATTATCGAAACCACCGCAGTTAACTATGACCTCAAGCGTCTTTCGAAGGTGGATCTGGCCATCCTCCGTCTTGCGACCCATGAGATCAAGTTTGAGGAACACATCCCTGATAAGGTTGCCATCAATGAAGCCATTGATCTGGCAAAATCCTTCTCGGGCCAGGAATCTGCGAGCTTTGTGAATGGGATCTTAGATTCCATTGCAAAGGGCTAATTCCCCAGCCCTCAGCGCAGCCCCCCCTAGACAAGGGCACAATCCAGACTGAGATCTTGCGGAAGAGAGAACCATTGTCTGGAAGATCATTTTAAAAACCACTGATTACCCTGATTTCGCTGATACCTATATTGCGGAACCTAAGAACATCAGTAAAATCAGAGCAATCAGTGGTTTTCTTCCGCTAATACCTCAGGTTTCGCCCTGCCCTCAGCACCCTTCTTAAAGTTGGTATTCGCCGTCTTCGTCCGTGCCATACCAGCCAAGAGAGCGGAAAGCTGCGATGAATTTCAGCTCTAACTCATCATCTTCCCCTTCGGCAAATTCGAGAGTAGCGGAACGAGCCAGCCCACGCATCGATTCGATACTGATTACGGTTTTGTATCCCTTAAAGTGGATCCAGTCACCCCAGTCTTTCTTTTCATGCTTAGGGTTTAGCTTTTGGCTTTTGAGAGCAGACAGAACCTCCGTGATCGCGGAGGGAGTTTCAAATTCAGGCAGATGAAGGCGCACTTCCATTACTCCGCGAGGATGGAACGAACGGCGTCAGAAACAAAGCCACTTTCAGTCGATTCTTCCACTGCTAGCTGCATCTGAGATTTGAGCGTTTCCAGCGGGATGGGAGGGCTTGCGGTTTCGAGAACTTCCTGCAGAGCTTCGAAGGCAGTATGCCCTTCCGCCTTAACTAATCGAACAGCCTTCACCGCGAGCGCTTCTGCACCCCCGGCAGTGAGAATTTTTGGTAATGAGGGAATGAGCTTATCCCAATCACCGGACTCCAGCTTAACTCCTAATTTTCCGCACAATGCTTTTAAAAGATTGTGTGCCTCCTCCGGCTGGACAGCAGGAAAAATCGGAATTTTCACATCAATTCGGCCCGGGCGTTTGAGATCAACCTCAATGAGATCTGGGCGACTCGAGGCTAAAATCCACACAAATTTTCCGCGATTATCAGGATTCGACATTTCCTGCGCCATCATCGAATAAACGCGACTAGAAACACCCGAATCTCCCGAGCCTCCAGCCCGTTTCCCGAGGGATTGGTCTGCTTCATCGATAAAGACCATGCAACGGCCGAGAGCATGAAGGAGAGCAAAGATTTTTTCGAGATTGGCCTCTGTGCTACCAACCCAGCGATCTCGGAAATTTTTAATAACCACGACCGGAACCCCCGCTTCACCCGCAAGACACTTGGCAATATAGGTCTTCCCCGTTCCTACCGGGCCGCAAAACAGATAGCCCATGGGCATCGCGGTCAGCTCGTCTCGTCGCCACAACTCTAAGTCCTGTCGCAACCAAGTCTTCACCTTTTCCAGCCCGATGATGTCATCGAGAGTGCGATCTGGTTCGATAAACTCGATGAGCCCACCGCAATCACGCTCGACGAGTTCCTTCTTCAGCTCAGCGAAATCTCGCTCCTTAAGCGGTTTCCCATCATAATGCCGACGCCGGAGCAGCTCCTCCACTGCGCTCACCGTCGCCCCAGAAAAACGGGAGGCGACCCACGGGAGTTGATCACTAAAATCTTCTAAAGCGGTATGGCATTCCTCAGCTAACACCTCCATCACACCTGTAAGTTCGTCACGCCCCGGCAGTGGAATTTCCACCTGTGCCATCGTAGGGCATTTCGCTACGAGAGGGTGAAGGGTGTTTAAATTTTCGGAGATAAGAAAGACGGCTTGGCCGTGCTGCTCTAACTCAACCTCGGAGGACCATGACCGCCATACACTGGCAAGACCGTGGAGATCATAGTTTAGTGCATTTGGTAAAGACGGACAGATCAACTCTGCCCCCTTGATAATCACCGCCACCTTTGGTGCCTTCGCACCGAGAGCGCGAAGATTTCGACAGTAAATCAGATAAAGATTCAGAAAACGGATGGCCCGCACCGGCTGCGGTGGAAAGCCGACATCTTTCTTCAGCCCTGGCCATTCAGAAAAAGTCTCCTTCCCCCGCTCCACCCGGATTCCTTGTCCAAGATCGTAGCTTAAAACAACATCGAACTGAGGCACCATGACCTCTTCCAGAAAGCTCCCCAGCGTGCCGAGACGAGGCTGGGTTACTGGGAGATACATCCGGTCATGGACATTTCCATGAAGGACAAAGCAGCCAGCTGAACCACTGGCATAGCGAGTAATGACTTCAGTCGCCCAAGGCGGCAGTGGTCTCTTCATGCGCCCTCCTCCTCCGGTAAAGGGACGTCAAACGTGGGCTCCGGCAGGGCTGGTTCAGGAATTTCTTCCACCTTAGGCTGAAGAGCATACCAGAGGTAAGCTCCCCCAATCGCTAAAAGAAGAACTAACACAAGCCAGATAACGACACGTTTCGTACGATACATACTAGAAAAGATTACTAAGACTAAGCGGACTCGCTTTCAGGGCCCATTGATGACTTCGTCGACTCAGCGGGAGGCGAGTCTACGGGAGCACCAGACTCGAGTTCGATCCCCTGCTCAGCAGCGAATTCTGCGAGAGCAAGGTCTGCGAGAGCATCATTCTCAGCCTCTTTGGCATTGATATCGCTCATATCGATCTGATCTTTCGCAACACGGGCTCGGCCAGCAGCGCGAGTGCGCTCATCTTCGACCATTTCTTCGAGACGATTGAGAGTGTCTCCAGAGCCACCGATGTCGGTCACCATTCCGGAGGCCATCTCATTGAGTTCAGCCATCGCCTTCGTCGCCTTCATGCCATCGAGATCACGAGAGAGCTGCTCAATGCGAGCCTTCGCTTCCTTCACGCTAACGTCACGGGCTTTCACCAATTCCTTATAGCGAGCTTCCGCTTCTTCCATCTGACCTCTGACTTCGTCATGATCCTGATCGATTGCCTTCAGCTTCAGAGCATACTGTGCAGCGAGTTCGCGATTTCCAGCCTTTAGGTTAGCAGCTGTTTTTGCACGGAGCTCCTGCTCTTCCTTATCGAGCTTTTTCACCTGAGAAGCGAGTTTTTCGACGAGCCCCGCGTGACCCGCGAGCCCTTTATTAAACTCGGTGATTTGCTTACGCAGATTTTCTTTCTCGTTGGCGAGAAGTGCTTCGGGGTTCTTTTTTTCGAGTCCTCCCACGAAGAGATTCAGGAAGCCTTTAAAGAGATTAGCGATACGTTTGAACATAGTTTGTAGAATTTAACTGCACACAGTGTGTGAGAGGGAATTGACGCAGGCAAGTATAAGACCGATCTTGGATTAGAACGACATTCACTTTTTTCCTCGTTTCGAACCCAACACCGACCCGAATTTTCATTCTAAAATTAGGACCACACGTCACGGAAAAGCCCCCAAATCCATTCGATTAACTAGTCATAAATTGTCAAAAACCTTTCACAAGTCGTCATTTCTCCCTCTTAGCCAAGAAAGAAATTCAAAACACCAGACAGAAACAATCATTCCACAACTTACTACTAATAAATTAATTAGAATGAAAAAAACCTCTAAATCATGATGAGAATCGAGTGATTTAAGAGGCTTCACCCCTAATTCCCTTGGCAACCCAAAATTTCTTACCTACTAAATTCGAAATCCTGATCCCTCACATCAAAGATGAGAGCCACTCATCAGAGCCCCAAACACCGAATGCCTAAAGAATTTCATGAATAAGATTGTGACCCCAGCTCCAAGGCTTCTCTTCTTTTCGTCAGGCCTCTTCCTTGGGAGCCAGAGCTGGCCTGGGTCGCATTCCTCTCGCCCAAAACAAATGGGCGTAACTTTAACAGGGCTCTTACCTCATTTCCGAATTGTAACTGATTCGAAAAAACAAACAAACAACTCGTGGGCATAGAGATTTCATTCTCTATGCCCACACTTTTTATTAATAGTTTTGCAGATGAACCTCATCGGCTTCATCAGCCCGCTGGTGGAGGAAAATGAATTTGCAGACACCAGAAAGAAATACGATGAGACAGACGCCCATTGCAAAAAGGATAGGCTCGCGGGTGCCGAGTAAACCCAAGGTTACGATCAATCCGACCACGGGAAGAACAAAGTTATCCCGGAGCTGAAACGTCTTCTCTTCTGCTTCCGAGGAACTCTCTACCTCCCCATCAGAAATTTCCCATTGGTAGAGAACAAATGACTGACCTGTCAGTTGCATTGGCTTTTCACGAACAAGAGACAGCTCTTTACGAGCGAGAAAGTCATCAAGCAATTCACTCTGCGCGCGTTCATCCAGCCGATTGTCACCAGAAAGCCGAACCACTTTTTTAGGCTCCCATTTTTTGAGCTCGAATCCCTCAGGCGCAGCGACTTCGAGCTTTTCCCGTAGAATAACTCCGAGAAAAAGAGTCTCAGCCTGGTGATCCCACTGCCGAACAACGGTGGTGACACGCTGATCAAGAGTCCGGACTTCAGCATTCACCGCTGAGAGCAAGTTTCGCCGATCATCTGCGGTGGAGGACATCGGTAAGGTTTTACCAAGAAGCCACTTTTCTCCCTGGTCATAGCCTCGAATCCAGTAACGCAAGGAGCCCCGACTCCGAATCCAGAAATACCATCCACTCAGACCTAACCCAATCAGGAGCACCAGCCATGATGTGACGATCAACATACAGCCCGTTTACTGACTGACTATATCGCTGTCGATGCTTTTGGAAAAATCCGTAGATTTAAGAGAAATGAAAGACGAGGGTGAGTTTTGTAATCGTTAACTTCTTTAATGAAGCTATGGCCGCGTCTTCAGCCCTCCGTGGTGAGTGCTCTCACTTGGTGTGGAATCATCGTCTTACTCCCATTCATTAATCACTGGCACTGGTTACTTGATCTCCTGAGCCATTTTCAGCTTCAGGTTGTGATTGCCCAAATCCCCATCCTCCTGCTGTGTTGGTATTTTAAATATCGGAAGGAAACTGTCGCCTCTTGTGTCATCCTTTCCATCGCCCTCTTTCATCTCTCCCCTCTTCTAGGCTGGCCCAGTCACTCTAAAACGGAGAGCGAACACACGGTCAAAATCACCGCATTGAATGTTCTCCACTCGAACTCTCGATACTCAGAGGTCATCGAGTATCTGAAATCTGAAAAAAGTGATCTCCTCGTGCTCTCAGAGATGACTCCGGCATTTACCGTACTGCTCAAAGAGAATTTTCCTGATTACCCTTATCAAGTCCATCGACCACGTGAAGACGCATTTGGCATGTCCCTGCTCAGCCGTCATCCGATTTCAGAACAAGACATCCTGAGTGGAGGAAAATACGGGGAGCCTATCCTCAAGGCAGAGATCGATTTTGCGGGAAAACCCATCACTATTTTTGGAGTTCATCCTGTCCCTCCCCTCGGGAAAAATGCCTCTGCAAGTAATGCGCAATATTTAGAAAAACTGACAGAACTGTGCCGAAATACAGAGACGCCAGTTATTCTAGCTGGTGATTTCAATGCCACGCCCTGGGGAGACCAATACCAACGCTTAATCAAGAATCTCGATTACACAAATTGTGCTCTCGGAGAGAATACTTTGACGACCTGGAACCGCTTTATGGATTTCAGCATTCCTTGTTTCGGCCTCATGTTAGATCATATCCTCTACAGCAAGGATTTTGAAAAAAAGGATTTCAAAGTCACCTCTGACCTGGGTTCAGACCACGACGGAGTGAGTGCCGAACTCGTCCTCAAGCCCTAGCAGAAAGCAGAACTGCGAGACGCTCCAGCACATGGTCGACTTCTGATGCCGAAATGTGAAACGGCGGTGTAAAAGCGAGCACGTTTCCTTCCGGCCCATCAGCGAGCATGATGAGCCCTTCTCCCAAAAGCTGTCCAAGTAATGGACCTGCGTGCCGATCCAACTCCATTCCCCACATGAGACCTCGTCCACGAACTTCACGAACAGCGGGGTGGTGAAAAGCTCGGAGCTTTTTTTCTAACATTGCCGAAGCCTTTGCCACGCTTTCAGACAGCTCCGAGCGCTGTAAAATTTCAATAGATTTTAGAGCCATGGCGCAACCAACTGGGTGCCCTAAGAAGGTGCTCGTGTGTAAGGCCTCTCCAGGCGAGACGGGCCAGGTATCCATCACTTCAGCCCGCCCCACGCAGGCTGAGATAGGAAATCCTCCGCTTAGCGCTTTACCCACACAAATGAGATCTGGCACGACACCATCCCACTCGCAGGCGAAGAGCTTTCCCGTGCGCCAAAAGCCAGTGTAAATCTCATCAAAAATGAGCAATGCTCCGTGAGCATCACACCACTCCCGCCACTGTCTGAGAAACTCTGGAAGTGGCACTCGCTTGCCACCACGCCCCTGGATAGGCTCGATAATGACAGCCCCAATCTCTGCCGCTTCCGCTTCTGAAGGCGGATGGAATTCACCGTATGGCTGCCGCACCGTCAGATCGGCAAGCTGATCTTCAAACGGTCCACGAAACTTGGGTAAATCCGTTCCTAAAAGACTCCCATACCCGAGGCCATGATAGGCATTTTCAAAGGCAATAATTTTTGGCTTCCCTGTCGCGATCCGCGCCGTTTTGAGCGCCGTTTCGATGGCCTCAAAACCAGAATTCGAAAGCACCACCTTCCCTGATGCCCCCTCCCATCGCTCATAGGTCAGGCGTGAGAGTTCACGGCAGAGTTCGCCTTTCAACCTAGTAGGATGAACGTCACCCATCCCGTGGAGAAGTTGGTCTGCCTGAGTATGAAGTGCAGCGACAATTTCGGGATTTCGATGTCCTAGCCCAGCCACTCCAAAAGCGCTCGTGAAGTCGAGAAAACGATTCCCATCAGCATCCCAGACATTGCCCCCTTCCGCCCGTTCCCAAAAGACGGGCCAACTAGGATCAATGTAAGTCACATTATGACTTTCATGCTCGCGGAGTTCCTTCGCCAGAGCAAGTGACTGAGGTCCAGGGATAGCGGTCTGAAGGTCAGGGAGCATACTTACTTTTTGACGAGAATGACGATGAAGGCAAGCAGGCCTGAGAGAATCGAAAGCACTAAAGCTCCGCTCCCCATGATGCGATCACGGCCTAGAATTTCAGGACGATGTGGTGAGGAAGACTTAGGAAAGACAATCGCGGCATAAGCAGCCCCTGCGATGAGTCCGCCAGCATGAGCGGCATTATCGATGAAACGAAACCCGAGAGTCCCGATCACAGCCATGAGGATCAACATTCCCACTAAATTCAGCCGAGCTGAACGTGGCACGAGTGGACGGTGCAGGGTTTCAAAAACGAGTAAAAAGCCCAATAAGCCCGAAACGGCTCCCGAGATCCCCACGGAATTACTCTCCGGCATAAGAGCTACGGTGGCCCACCCTGCCCCTAGGATAGAAAGGAAAAAGACAAGCGCCAGATGAGGCCAGCGTGCCAAAATTTCTGCACGCCTGCCTAAATACCAGAGCGCGGAAACATTCATTACCAAATGAAGTAAGCCCCCGTGCAAGAAAGGTCCCGTAAAAAGCCGCCAACGCTCACCAGCATGATAAGCCGCCTTAATCAGCCCCGCATCTGAGATTGCTCTAGGGTCAAAAAGCTGAAGCACATAGACTGCTAGAGGGAGCCCCAGAAAAATCGGCGTGAGCCATACTTTTTGCATACCCAGCCAAAGTTCGAAACGGGCTTCAGGGATCTCATCCTTCACTGAAACATTTTTTGCAGAAACTGAGGCCAGAGTTTGACGGCTTTCCCACCACGGCTTCACCCCTAGGACAAGTAACAGAATCGTCGCCAGTCCCAGCGAAGGAGAAGACCACACGGCCTGATTTTGAACCGCCGCATAGAGTGCCCACAGGAAAGCAGCCCCCAGAATCAACAAAGTCCGTTTAGCCGCATCCTGATCATCACTTGCGAGTATCGTACGTCTTTTGAGAAGAGTTTTATCAAAGCCATCATACTCCTCAGGGGCAATGAGTCGGCTATGTTCAGGCACCCAGATCCAGCCAAGCTTCGACTTCCCTGCCGCTAGAAAGTCCTTCAATTCCGAGAGGCTTTCAAAGCTTTCACTCTTCCCCTGCTGATCCATACAGCCGTATGGCGCATCTTCAGGCTTTAAGGGAAAGGCATCATCGCGCGCCCAGGCAGGAAGAAGCTCTTCACTCATCGTAGAATTTATTTAGCACGGCTTGGCTCACAAAAAAGGGCGCGCTTTTACGGCGCACCCTTTCTTTAAAAATTAATGATTCCTGATGATCACTCACCAGTGGGTGCAGGAGTCTCTTCAGCAGGAGCTTTCTCTTCTGCCTCTGGAGTTGCATTTTCATTACTTACCGGAGCTGGAGTGGACTCTTCAGTGGCTTCCTGCTCAGCTTTTTTCGCTTTTTCGAATTCATCGATCTCATCAGCTACTGAAGTTTCTTCAGTGGCAGGAGCGACAATTGCGGCCGCTGTAGCCCCTTCCGCATCAGCGCGACGGCCTTCGATCGCATTCCGTTTACTCGTAAGAATGGAAAGGACGAGACAGAAGACAAAGAAGGCTGTTCCAAGGTAAACTGTTCCTTTTTGAAGCACATCAGTCGTGCGAGCCCCCCATGCGGCATCAGTCATCCCAGAGCCGAAGGCGGCTCCGAGACCTTCCTGCTTAGGACGCTGCATAAGGATCAGAAGAATGAGGAGAGCACAGACCACCACGAGGGCAATGATCACAAGCTTAATCGAAATATCGAGCATGGGAGAGCGGAATGTAGGGATGGAATGAGGCTTGTAAAGAAGGACTTTTTCTGAGTTTACGCCTCTTCGCAGCCAGAAGATTTAATAATCTCGTTCTCATCATTAAGGACGTGACGGCGCGGCACGATCGGCTGATCCGAGATAGCGAAAGACATGATGGTAACTCGCTCGCCTTTTTTAATCAAATGAGCCGCTCCTCCGTTCATGATAATATTGCCTGTCCCTTCTGGCCCACGCTGAGCGTAAGTCTCAAGCCGCCCCCCCGCTGTCATCGAAGTGACGAGAACTCGCTCCCCTTCCCAGAAACCAGCGGCATCCATCAAATCACCAGGAATTTCAATACTTCCCTCATAATCAATATCAGCCTGTTTGATAATAGCCCGGTGAAGCTTGGATTTCAGTAGCACTCGCTGCATGACAGACACAGAAGTAAGGAATCGCATCAGGGTCAAGCGATGAAAAACAACTTTGGCCCAATATCTTGCCGCTCAGCCCTCTCTGAAGGGCAGCTTTTTCGACAAAATCGTACTTCAACGGGACTTGACCTAATTTCCTCCTTCCCAGCTGTTAGATCCTGAGCAATGTTTGCGGAAGTGAGTCGTATCGAGGAGCAACTAGACTACACCTTTAAGAATCAAGAACTCTTAAAGGAGGCTCTATCGCACCCGAGCCTATCATCTGAGATTCGCCCCGCACCACCTGATAACCAACGACTTGAGTATCTGGGAGACGCTGTTTTGGAACTCGTAATCAGTAATCACCTTTTTCACCGCTTCGGCCAATGTCAGGAAGGCCCTCTGACAAAACTTCGCGCCAGCGTGGTTTCTAAAAATGCTCTTGCTGGCGCTGCACAGCGGCTCGACCTTGGAGCTCAACTTTTCCTAAGCAAAGGAGAAGAAGGAAGTGGAGGCCGAAATCGTCCCTCCAACCTAGCTGATGCCATGGAAGCACTCTTTGGCGCCATCTACCTAGATGGGGGGATCGAGATTGCCGAAAAAACCGTTTTAAAGCTACTCGATGACGAGCTTACCAAGCTGAATCCTGACGAAGCACAGGGGAATACCAAAGGTGAACTTCAGGAAATTCTTCAAAGCATTACGCCTGAAGCTCCGATCTACGAAATCATCGAACAGCATGGTCCTCCACATGATCGCACATTCATTTCTCAGGTAACCTGGAACGGGGTCGTTCTCGGAAAAGGCAGCGGCAGCAGTAAGAAAACAGCGGAAGCAAAAGCAGCTGGTGAAGCCCTAAAGTCAAAGATCTGGCAGTAGCCTGAAAAAACGCCTTTGCCTGACTCTAAAAAGCCCTCGATTTCCGAAGAAAAACGAAGGCTGAATTAAGTTCTTAGCAATTTTGGCTAGAACAATCTGTCATTCAAGGACCACTTACTTAGCGCCTCCAGGAATGAGAGATTTCTTAAGATCTTCTGCTGCTTTCTTGGTATCTTCAACCTGCTTCTTAGCTGCATTCTTAGTATCGCTCGCAGCTTTCTTAGCCCCCTCGGTCATCTTCTTGGCCTCGTCAGCGGCCTTATTCGCAGAACCTTTGACTCCATCAACAGCCTTAGTGGCAGAATCTTTCATTCCGTCGACAGCCTTACCCGCTGCGCCCTTAGCTCCTTCGACAGCCTGATTTGCTGAATCCTTCACCCCGTCGACAGCCTTACCCGCAGCACCCTTAGCTCCTTCGACAGCTTGGTTTGCCGAATCCTTCACTCCCTCGACAGCTTTCTGAGTTGCATCTTTAGCTCCCTCAACAGCCTTGCTAGCCTTATCCTTCGCAGCCTTTATCTGTGCGTCAGCCGCTTCTTTGGCTGCCTTCATTTTAGCTTCAGCAGCCTCCTTGGCTTTTCTGGCCTCTTCAGTAACAGCATTTTTCGCAGCGGTAGCCTTATCATCCATGACCTTCTTCGCATCTTTGGTCATCTCCTTAGCTCCCTCAACAGCCTTGCTCGCCCCTTCAGAAGCCTTCGTAGCCATCTCCTTAGTTCCCTCTACCGCCTCATTCGTTACTTCTGCGGTCTTCTCAGCAGCAGCCTCAGCATCTTTTTTCACGCCTTCGACAGTTTCTTTACAAGCTGGGAGTAGAGCTAAACCAGCTAGAGTCAGTGCTATATATTTCAGTTTCATGGTATTGATAATATTAAAATTGTTTTCGAAGAAGTAACCTTATGGAGTCAGCAAATCACTCAGTCACTCTAAAGCGAATACAGCTACCTCCTGCTCTCTAAGTCGTATTTACTCAACAGTTTCTTCAATTTAATTGAAGAAAAGAAACCATTCACGAAGACCCGCTCCGCTGGAAGGAGCAGAAGGAAACATCCGGCAATCATCGTTGGAAAGAAAGCCACAGGCTTATCACATCACGGTGCTGCCAGGAGATGGGATTGGCCCAGAGGTGACCTCTGCGCCATCTCAAAGCTCAAATAAAAATCGAGACGCACATGGCACGATTGCCTAAAAAATTTTCGGGCCATTACTCAGAGACCAGTTTATCACTCTGCCCATGAAGAATTGGACTCACACTGACCGCATCATCGCCCCCTCCCTCCTCGCAGCCGACTTCGGTCGAGTCGCGGAAGAAACTACTCGT
The DNA here is from genome assembly GCA_937958875.1 of uncultured Verrucomicrobiales bacterium. GTDB lineage: Bacteria > Verrucomicrobiota > Verrucomicrobiia > Verrucomicrobiales > Akkermansiaceae > SW10. The sequence continues at coordinate 16,864 of CALGMJ010000071.1, forward strand.
GCGATCAACTCCGGCGCTGACTGGATGCACCTCGATGTCATGGACGGACATTTCGTTGATAATATCTCCTTTGGTCCTGCCATTATCCAGGCCATCCATGAAACGAATGACGTCTTCCTCGATGTCCACCTCATGATTACTCGCCCGGATCATTTCCTCCCCCGCTTCATCGCCGCTGGTTCAGATCTCATTACCGTTCACGTAGAGCCAGAAGCTGATCACGACGTTTCTCGTACCTTAAAAGCAATTCGTGAAGCTGGCGTGAAAGCAGGGCTTGCCTTTAATCCAGCCACTCCATTCTCCGCCGTCGAACCCTACCTCGAAGAGATCGACCTCCTTCTCGCCATGACCGTTGTCCCTGGCTTCGGAGGTCAATCCTTCATGCCTGAAGTCATGCCCAAGATCGAAGCTGCCGTGAAAGCGAGAGAAGAAAAAGGACTTTCCTTCCACATCCAAGTTGATGGAGGCATCGGAGCCGAAACTGGCCCCATCGCAACAGCCGCAGGCGCTAATGTCCTCGTCGCAGGTTCTTCCACCTTCTGCGCCCCAGACATGGCCGCCGCGATCACTCAATTGCGAGAGTGATAACACCTAGAAATAGGGTTCTAACTTGAACCCCAGCTCCCTCCGCTCACCCGTGAAATTACACCGACGGTTCTTTCGCATTTGCCATGTTAGCACAGCAGGATTGGGAATTTAAAATTTCCTCTTTGCCTCTTCGCCTCTTCGCGGTTCAAATCCCTACCTCACCATGAAATTTGGAATCATCGGAGCCGGCATGATCGGCAACTTCCACGCCAAAGCCATCACCGACATGACTGGTGGCACCCTTCATTCAGTCCTTTCTACACGCCTCGAAGCCGCAGAAAAACTCACTTCAGAATACGGCGGCACCGCTTACGATAATCTCGATGCCTTCCTCGCAGACGAGGAACTCGACATCATCACTGTGGCCACCCCTAGCGGGGCCCACCTCGACTGCACCCTCGCAGCACTCAGAGCAGGCAAACATGCCATTGTTGAAAAACCTCTCGAAGTCACCCTCGAGCGTATTGACCAGCTCATCACCGCCTCAAAAGAATCCGGCAAAACTCTGGCTGCGATCCTCAACCGCCGCTTCCACCCCGGCATGGATGCCTTTAAAAAAGCGGCCGACGAGAACCGATTCGGCACCCTCGCTTCCGCTTCCGCATATATTAAATGGTATCGTGACCAGGCATACTACGACTCCGCCGCCTGGCGCGGCACTTGGGCCCTTGATGGTGGCGGCGCGCTCATGAACCAATCCATCCACACCGTGGATGCCCTCATCTACCTCGCTGGTCCCGTAAAGAGCGTGCAAGCTACCACCGCCTGCCTCGCTCACGAACGGATCGAAGTCGAGGACCACTGTGTAGCCATGATCGAATTTGAAAGTGGCGCACGTGGCGTCATCGAAGCCTCCACCTGCACCTGGTCAAAGGACGGCCACCCCGCTCGCGTTCAGCTCTCCGGCACCGAAGGCTCCGTCTTCCTCGCCGACGAATCCTTTGAAATCTGGGACTTCAAAAACGAACAGCCAGAAGATGCCGAAATCAAATCAACATTGATGAAAGGGCAAGAGGCTGGCCTCGGAGCAAATGATCCCACCGCCATCAACACCTACCAACATCAGCGAAACTTCGAAGAAGTCGTCACTGCCATCGCCGAAGGTCGTGAACCTTCCACTAGCGCTACCGAAGCTCGAAAATCAGTCGAACTCATCACGGCAATCTATCGCAGCGCACAAAATAATGGCGAAAAAATCACCTTCTAAGCCGCATTAAGGGCGTATTCGTTAATGAATCTCCCTGTGGCAAGCCTTAGCGCTCGCTCGCGCTGACTTTGCTACGCAAAGAAGAGGTATCCTCATTTGTCGGGAAATTTAGATCGTTAAAACAAGAAACCCGCATTTCAGTAAAATGCGGGTTTCTATAAAAAATTAGCAAGAGTGCAGGGCTAGTTTTGAGCAACTGTTGCCTCTTGAACTCCCCTGTTATCGAGAGCTGCTTTGCTCTGCTCCGTAGCCCAGCTATTGTATGCCTTCTCACTCACGACTTCCATGAAACCTCGCATGTTAGCATGCTGTTCGCCACAAAGCTGGCCACAGACGACATAGGTTTCGAGCTCCTTCAGCGGCTTAAACCACATCGGAATGTCACGACCTGGAATGGCATCCTGTTGAATTCTCATTGGGATGATGGAGTAATTGTGAATCACGTCCGTCGAGGTAACCTGGAGAATCGCGTTTCGGTTGACAGGAAGCTTCAAGTTTGGAGCAACAAAATCATCCCAGCCATTTGGATCATCAGGATCAATACATGGATCACCAACATTGTTCACAAGGTGACGATCGATACGACCGAACTTTCCATCCGCACCAGGGTAGTGGTAGTTGAACGCAAATTGGTAAGCAATCACCCGCACCCGCACTGGATCGGTCTCTTGGACCTCATCGAAACGATCTGTCCGATCCCACCAGAGAGGAAAAGCGAAACCAAGAAGCAGAACTGCTTCAATAATGACCACTCCAATTTCAAGGTGAGTTGAAACGTGATTCGTAACACCATGATAGCTCGCCTTAGGGTTTTTCTTTTGACGGAATCTCCAGCAGCAGAACAAGAAGAAGATTGTCCAACCAATAAAGAGGGCGAACATGAACCAGTGCACGATGTCGATCATGTGATCAACACTGCCACCGTGCTCAGAGTAATTCTCGGGAATTCCGAGCCATTTTGACCAACTCATAATGATAAAAGCTTAGTTATTTGGGGGTGCGACATAGTCATCCATGTAGCGAGGATCGAGTCCTGCCTTCTCACGACGAGCAATACGGACAATAAAGAAAACTACCGCACAAGCGATCGGAACGATGATCATGAGCATCACTGCGATAGACCAGCCAGCAGCATTCGCGCCTGCGTGTTTAAAGGAATTTGCACAAGTGGTGCAGGCTAAGAGTGAAAGGAGAAAATTCATGATCTAAAAGTTAGACGATTATGTTCTTCGATTTGCGATAGAAATGAATCCCATAGGCCACGAGAGCCAATGAAGCTAAGAGCGTAATCGCTCCAAAAATTTGAATCCCCTGCCCTGCGCTTTGTGAATCAAAGAATAGAGCCCAAACTCCGAAGCCACCGCAAAACAGCGCCGCGATGGAAATAAAGATGAGATGAAATCCTTTGATCGACATAGTGGGAAGGTGGCTTCAATTCAGAAAAAAATCAATGCACGTCAGTGGCGGCCTTTTCAGCGTTATAGAATCCATCGGCCTTCTTTTCGTTCCCGAACTGAATGGGATCACTCTTAGACCAGCCGATGAGACCCATGCAGAAAATCGCCATTAAAATGGCCATCCCATAGATGAGGTAGATCAATGGCTTCTCCTGATTCAAGTGCATGAAAATCAACATCACCAAGGTGGCTTTGAAAGTCGCAATCAAGAGACCGATCACGCAATCGACCATATCAAATCCGTGACCGCCGAAATCAAGCCAAGGCACCGTTGCCACAGCCACCGTAACGATGGTGAATATGAATAGGATTCCACCGACAAAGGTGAATGCCTTTACTGCCTTTTTAACTTCTTCAGGAGAACCAGCCATAATAGGAAAAATTAGAAATTGAGGAACGTTTCAGTTACCGGAGAATTACATCAAGTAGAGGATCGGGAAGAGGAAGATCCAGACCAAGTCAACAAAGTGCCAGAAAAGACCACCGACTTCGACGCGATTGGCAAGCCACTCAGGATTGCTCTCATACATCTTACGTCCGAAGAAGAGGTAGTAGCCCAGCACGATCATCCCGCCAATCACGTGTAAACCGTGAAGCCCAGTGATGGTGAAATAGATGGCGTAGTAGGTATTCCAACGCGGCGTGAAAGTTGATTCAAAACCAATATTTTCGCGAGGAATGGTAACCTTCACAAAGGCTTTACTCATCTCTTCATCGTAGTGATCAGCACCCGCAAAACCTTCGATCCAACCTGGCTTCTGAATTCCTTCGTCAGTAGCAGCTTGATCATAAATCCCCTCGTATCCGAGCCTGTGATAAGCGACCATCTGGTCCCAGTTGACGCGATACTTCTCGTTCTCGGTCGGGACATAGCGATCCTCCCCTACGAGGCCCTTGTCATCACTCTTCTTATCGAGTTTTTCGACATGAGCACGGAGCCATTCCTGGTGGGCATCCCAGACTTTTTTGAGTTCAGGTTGCTTCAGCACCCAGCTTTTCTCGATCGCTGACTCAGCGGAGATGCCCTTCTCTTCAGCACGCTGCGCGGTGAAGCGAAAATCGATCCCATCAACCGCGAGGAACATGGAGCTATCCAGAAGCTCGCCACCGATGAGAGTGTCATCACGAAGACGAAGTTGGTTTCCACTCCGGCTGACAACCACACTTGGGTCAAGATGCAGAATCACGGGCTCGGTTGCCTTGAATGTCATCGTCGCTGGCGCAGAGAAGGAACGAAGTTTGATTTCCTTATTCTGCTCGGCTTGCAGAGCAAGAAACTCTTCCGACTGGGCAATCTCCCATCCTGCTCGCTTATCGCCAGCTTCACGTCTTTGCGCGAAGGCCGCTTTCAGATAACGAGTGCGGAGTTTAGCGTCATCGGAGCGACGACCGAGGAAGTATTCCTCAGCAGCTTCGATGGCAGGAGCAGAAAGCTCCTCCCCTTTATTAACAAGAACCTCCTCTTCACGAGAACCATCTTCTTTAATGATGACCTGCATGTAGTCCTCGACGAGCTCGAACTTGGTCTCGCCAGCCTGCTTTACGATTTCATATAGGAAATCATCATAAAAATGACGAGTCAGAGTGAAGGTGACTTCGTCTGCTTTGAAGATGATCTTGTTCGCATAGAAGGCATTGTCTGAGTAATCGCCTTCCTCATTCTTCTTAGCTTTGACGAGCTTGCCGTCCTTAACTTCAGCTTTATTTAAGTGACCCTCAAGAATTGCAAAGTCTTTGACCGAATGATCCTCAGTTTTGATGCGAACCGCCTGGTGAGAAAACTTCGCCTTATACTCGATGCTCTTAAGCACCATGAAAAGAGTGGCACAGATCAGAGTGATCCACATGTTGATCTGGAAATTCCGCCAGTTCCGCAATTTTAGTGCAGCCCAGGCAAAAACAACCGTAACCGAAGACAAGATCAGGATGAACGTGTTGATCAATCCTGGAAGGACCGGAAGGGTTCGCTCCGGCCAAGGATAATCGGCATAGAGACGGAGGAAGAGGTAACCGGAGAACAAGCCGCCAAAGAGAGTAACCTCAGAAGCGAGAAAGAGCCAGATAGCGACTTTCGAGTTGAAGAGACCGGTGTCTTTCCGGGCGTTAACGACAAATGGGATTTCCATGGATCAGAAAGTAAAGCGTTATACGTGGTAAAAGGTCTTAAGCGAAAGTCTCCTCATCTTTGGAAGGCTCCTCTTTAGCTAGGGCAGCTTTATCACGCTTTGGCTCCTCCCATTGTGGGAAGAAATCTTCGTCGTGATCAGGACGGCTGTATTCATAAGGTCCGCGATAAACGGCAGGATCGAAAGTGAAGTTCCCATGTCCCGGAGGAGTTGGGGTCGCCCACTCGAGCGTTGTTGCTTCCCATGGGTTATCGCTTTCAGCTTTCTTACCCCAGAAGTAACTAATGACCATGTTCAGGAGGAATGGCACCTGGAAGATCGCCATCGCAATCGCAGAAGCTGTCATTACCTCGTTGAGAGAAATTTTCTCCAATACGGTGAGTCCAAAGACATTCACGCCCTCAGCTCCTTTTTCGAGGTAAGCATCTCCCCCGTTATACCAACGGCGGTGGAAGCCTGCCATCCCCTGCGTGAGCATCGGGAAGAAGAGGAAATTCATGCAGATTAAGGAAGGCCAGAAATGAAGGTGACCCAGGAAATTATCCATATAGCGACCTGTCATCTTCGGATACCAGTGATAAACACCCGCAAAGAGACCGAAGAGAATCCCTGGAGCAACCACGTAGTGGAAGTGCCCGATCACGTAGTAAGTATCGTGCAGGTGAAGGTCAGCCAAGTTGAAGGCCAGGGGGAGACCGGTAAGACCACCAATCCCGAACATAGGCAAGAAAGCTGCCGCCCAAATCATCGGCATCGTGAAACGGATCGAACCACCCCAGAGTGAAATCAAGAGAGAGGTGAGCAAGATCACGGAAGGCACCGAAATCAAAACCGTGGTCGTCTGGAAGAAGGTCGAAATAACAGGTCCCATTCCGGTGAGATACATGTGATGAGCCCACACGATGAAGGAAAGAAAGCCGAGAATGATAACCGCCCAAACCATGGGCTTATATCCCCATAATGGCTTGCGAGTATGACATGGAATGATTTCCGCCACACAAGCAATCGCGGGAAGGAGAAGCACATACACCTCAGGGTGCCCAAGGAACCAGAAAAGGTGTTGGAAAAGAAGAGGACTTCCTGAACCTGAAATATCGAGCACTCCATCAGCCTTGGAATAAAGACCAGTCGGCATGAAGAAGGAGGAACCAGCCATCCGGTCCATGAGCTGCATGATGCCAGCCGCTTCAAGTGGTGGGAAAGCAAGGAGAAGGAGGAAACCAGTGACAAGCATCGCCCAAACGAAGAAAGGAAGACGCATCCAAGTGAGCCCTTTCGCTCGGAGGTTAATGATGGTGGTAATGAAGTTTACCGAACCAAGCAGAGAAGAAGTAATGAGAAGAACCAGGCCAATGAGCCACTGAGTCTGACCCGCCATGAGCTGATTGACGATATGTCGGTCAGCGTATCCAGCGAGTGGAGAGTAGTTTGTCCAACCAGATTTCGCTGCGCCAGACTCCATGAAGAAACTACCACACATGATCAGTCCACCAACGAGATAGATCCAGTAAGAAAACATGTTCAACTTTGGAAACGCCATGTCGGGTGCACCAATCTGAAGCGGAGTCACATAGTTACCGAAAGCTCCAAATCCGAGAGGCACAACTCCAAGGAAAACCATGATCGTTCCGTGCATGGCACCGAACATATTGTAGGTCTCCCCTGTCACCTTACCATCAGCAAGCCAACGTGCTTCCCAGGCATCAGTGAAAATCCAAGAAAGATAACCTGGAAGTGGCTCATGAGGATACGCGATACTCCAACGCATCACAATCATGAGGAAAAATCCAAAAAGCAGGAACAAACCCGCAGTGATGCCATACTGAATCCCGATCGTCTTGTGATCGGTGGAGAAAAGATACTTCTGCCACCAAGGGAGAACGTGATGGTGATCGTCGTGGTGATCGTGGCTGTCTGCGCTCATCGTGCTATTGTGAATGCGATTGTTCGTAAGGAATTCAAGTAGATATTAACTACTCTGCGGGTTGCTCATCGAGCAGTTCAAAAGTTTCTGGATCGACCAAGGCCTCGTCGGCGACTTCTGCCCCCGGCAACATCTTATCGTGCTTTTCTTGAAGCACTTTAACATCCATCTGACCGTTGCTATTCTCTTTGGCAATTTTCAAGGCTGCTTCTGCCATTTCAATAGTAACCAATGAACCTTTGTTGCCCCACTCGCTCCGAATGAAAGTCATGAGCGCGGCAAGCTCCTTCTTACCAAGGCCATCGCCCATTGCGGGCATGTTTCCAGTGTAGGAAGACCCTGCGACCGAGATTGGCCCTTTAAGACCGTGAATGATAATTTGAGAAAGCTGTTGGGTGTTACCAGTGACCCACTCAGATCCAGCTAAAGGAGGGATTCCATTTCCACCCTGACCATTTGCCTGGTGACAACCAGTACACTTTGAATAGAGCTTGGCCCCTTCCTTCCGGTAAGCCTGAAGAATGGGAATCGGAGTGAGGACGACGGGACCTCCACCAGGAGCTTCGGCACGAAGATAACCTTTTTTAACGAGCTCACCATAGCCAAGAAGGCTTCCGCCCTTTCCAAGAACCGCGCCCCCTACGAGGACAAAAACTCCACAGACAAGAATCAACCAGAGCGCAATGGGCTCAAGACCGTTCTCACGAAGACGCTTTTCACGAGCGACCGCAGC
>CALGMJ010000072.1 GCA_937958875.1 uncultured Verrucomicrobiales bacterium
TCGGCTCCAATTTTAGCACCCCGTCCTACAGTCGCCCCTGCGCCAATGACGGTACCAGGCCCTAAATAAGCTCCTTTTTCCACGATCGCCCCTGCGGACACCATGACGGTGGCAGGATCAAATGTAACATCGTCAGCAACCCAGGCCGCAGGATGAACACCGGGCTCGAAAGGACGAGCGTCTCGCTGAAATTGGTCAATGATTTTAGAAAAAGCAGCAGAGGGATTCTCGACGGTGATCAGTAAACATCCCTCCGGCGCCGTCCAGTCCCCCGGAGGCACAAGGACAGCCCCCGCTTTTGTCTCGGCAAGAAGAGGTTCATATCTGGGATTCCCCAGAAAACTGATCTGATCCGGCTGGGCCTCATCGAGTGAGGAGACTCCATGGAAAGTTCCCGAAATAGAAGGAGCTGGCGCATCGACCAGCTCCGTAAGTTCTAATGCTGTGAGGGCCACCGGCGTTATCAGCGTTATATTAAGGGAAAAGAACCTTACTTTTTCTCAGCGGCCGCATTGATGTCCTTCAGGAGATCATCGGTCAGGTCAGCCATTTCTTTCGCATGAAGCACGAAGGGAACGCCCTGATTGGTATTGCCGGACTTATCGAAGATGTAATCATAGTTTCCAGCCTTGGCGAGTTCACTGACGCTTTCCTGAATTTCCAAGAGAATGGAACGCATTTGCTTCCGCATCTTCTCATTGAGAGCTTTGTTACGACGCTCGAGGAACTCGGTGCGCTCACGCTCTTTATGCACGCCATCCTGCTGAAGCTCAGAAGCTTTACGGTTTAAATCCTGCTTTTTCTTTTCCCCGAGATCACCTTTAAGCTGCTCACGAATTTTCTGCATTTCGTCATCAATGGAGCGAATGTCGGCAAGACGGAGGTTATTATCTTTCTGGATTCGGGCACGCTCAATGTTGATTTCCTTCTGCACTTCATTAGTGCGGTGAAAGTCATTAAAGAGCTTTTCCATATCAACGGTGGCAATCTTGAGAGACTGACCAAAAGCAACCGATTGGAGAGCGATGAACGCGGCAGTGATTTTGAGGATACGGGAAATCATAGAGTTCGTGATGTTTCTGACGATAGAATGTCGAGCTAGAGCCGTGGCGTCAACCATCCAAGACTGAAAAACTCTTTTTGCCATCGCTGGCAGTCCGACACACAATCTGACTCATGCTTCAGAGACACGCCACGGTGGCCGATGTTCGATCTGCCCTAAAAAAACTACCTTCCCCCCAAGCCCTCGTCCCCACGATGGGAGCGCTCCATGAAGGCCACCTCGAACTTCTGCGGGCGGCACGAAAAAAAGTAGGCCCTGAAGGCACGGTGGTAGTCTCGATTTTTGTGAATCCTATTCAGTTCGACCGCGCGGAAGATTTAGAAAATTACCCACAGCCTCTGGAAGAAGACCTTGCTCTCTGCGAGCAGGAAGGTGTCGATGTCGCATTTATCCCGAAGGCAGGCTCCCTCTATCAGAAAGATCATTCCGTCATCGTGACTGACTCCCTACTAAGTAGGCATCTCTGTGGCGCCACTCGCCCAGGGCACTTCGATGGAGTCTTAACGATCGTGCTCAAACTCTTCAATATCTGCCAATCTGACTACGCCATCTTCGGAAAAAAGGACTTTCAGCAGCTGGCCTTGATCCACCGCATGGTCCGCGACCTTGATGTTCCGGTAGAAATCATCGGCCACCCCACCGTGAGGGAAAATGATGGCGTCGCCCTTTCTTCCAGAAACCGAAAACTCACCGCGGAGCAACGAGCAGATGCTCCTCGAATTCAAAGAGCCCTCGCTGCCGCACGAGATCTCGTAACGACTGGGGAACAAAATCCTCAGACCTATATCGAGGCCGCTCGCCATCATCTCTTAAAAGAAAAGCCGGAGGACTTCTCCATCGATTACCTCGAACTTGTTGATCATCTCACCCTTCAGCCCATTTCAAAGCTCACCGCCCCAGCGACCCTCGCAACGGCCTGCTTTTACGGAGCCGTCCGCCTCATTGATCATATCGAAATTTATCCGTAACTCATTTTTTACTGACAAGCCTGAGCCGCCCGTTAATTCCGACACGCAAAACCTATGTCTTCTGAGAGATTTCTAAAAATTGGCATTCTTTCCCGCAGCAAGGAACTATACTCCACCAAAAGCTTGGTCACTGCTGCGGAAGAACGAGGGCACGATATCCGAGTGATTGACTACCTGCGCTGCCATATGACGATCAAATCGACTGGCCCGCAGATTTTTCTCGGCGATGAAGCCCTCGAGTTCGATGCCGTCATTCCTCGTATTGGAGCCACACACACCTTCTTTGGTACCGCGGCGGTAAGACAATTTGAAATGATGGGCACCTACCCGCTCAATGAATCTGTCGCCATCAGCCGCTCTCGGGATAAGCTCCGCTCCCTTCAGCTCCTAGCTCGCAAGGGCATCGGTCTTCCGGTCACCGCCTTCGCTCATGACTCGAAAGCCACCGGACACCTCATTAAATCCTGCGGTGGGGCGCCTCTCGTCATCAAACTCCTCGAAGGCACTCAAGGCGTCGGAGTCGTGTTAGCTGAAACTCAAAAAGCTGCCGAATCCGTCATCGAAGCTTTTCGAGGTCTCGACGCCCATATTTTAGCGCAGGAATTCATCGAAGAAGCAGGCGGTTCAGATATCCGCTGCCTTGTCGTTGGAGGAAAAGTGGTCGCCTCCATGAAACGTCAGGGGAAAGACGGAGAATTCCGCTCTAATCTCCACCGTGGCGGCTCCGCAAAGATCGTCCGCATCACACCTGAAGAACGTTCCACCGCCGTTCGAGCCGCGAAAATCATGGGGCTCAACCTCGCCGGAGTCGACCTTCTGCGCTCCAACCACGGCCCCGTCATTATGGAGGTCAACTCCTCACCCGGCTTGGAAGGAATCGAAACGGCTACTGGCATCGACGTCGCAGGCAAAGTAATCGAATTTATCGAAAAAAACGCACAACCGCACCGCACAAAAACGCGCGGTAAGGGCTAATCTGACCTCAGACGGTAATCGATCTCTTTTCAATTGTGACATTTACCAGCCATCAGAAAACGAAGAGCCCACCAGCCAATATCTACGCAGCCTTCTTTCCTTGAAAATCATCTATCAAGACACCCACATTGTCGTCGTCGATAAACCTAGCGGACTCCTCTCAGTCCCCGGACGTGGACCAGAAAAAATTGATTCCGTTGCCCATAGAATACGAATGCAATTCACTGGCTGCATCGAGCAACCGGCAACGCATCGGCTTGATATGGATACTTCAGGCCTGCTCGTCCTAGCATTAACCCCCGAAGCTCACCGCCACCTCTCACTGCAGTTTCAAAATCGTGAAACAGACAAACACTACCTCGCCCTCCTAGAGGGCGAACTCGAAGGTGACGAAGGAACGATCACCCTTCCCTTTCGTCTCGATATCGAGAATCGACCCCACCAAATCTACGATGAAGTCCATGGAAAAATGGGCACCACCCATTGGAAAAAAATCGGTATCGAAAACGGCCTCACCCGGATCGCTTTTCACCCCATCACCGGCCGGACTCATCAGCTCCGCGTGCATTCGGCGCACCCGAACGGTCTTGGCATCCCCATCCTAGATGACCCGCTCTACGGAAACGGCAGCGCGCCCGGAAAAATGAAACTCCATGCTGGTGAGCTCAGTTTCACTCATCCCATTACCGAAGAACGGCTCACATTTCAGTCGAAATGCCCATTCTGACTGACGACCTCCTCGCCTCATTATCACGATAGGACCTCGCCCCATAAGACTGCCCATATTGAAGACATCGCAGTTGATGCCTCGCCGCTGAATTTATTCCATTTATTTAAAATAAAAAAATGCAGTTTAATGGGAATTAGTCATATAAAAAAAACTCATATATACCTATGACTATGTCTACTACCCATGTCTTAGGTGCACTGACTCTTGCAGCCACAATCACCTCATCTCAAGCCGTTACATTGATCGATGTCACTGTGACTACGAACGGAAATGTTGCCATCGCACCATTTTTAGCAGGTTTCCACGATGGAAATTATGACATCTTCAATACGGGTGACGATGCTCGCACGATTGCAGGACTTGAGGAACTCGCTGAAACTGGAGCTGGCCCAACAATCCTCAACACAGCAAACACCGCGAGCCCAAATGGCAATTTCCAACTTTCTAGCGGCCCAATTGGCGGCGCGCTCTCCAGTGGCCCACCTACCAGCCGAACCTTGAGATTTTCGGTTTCCGATGGTAATGGTTTTTTCTCTATTGCCGCAATGCTACTGGCTTCAAATGATTGGTTTGCCGCCAATGATCAGGCTGATCTCTATGATATCACATCACTACTCAACGCTCCTCTAGGCACCAACACTAGCTTTAGCCTTAACGAATTTTACGATGCCGGCACAGAACTTGAGGACTTCGCTTTTAGTCCTGGAAATGGATTAATTGGAGTCAATGTAGCAGGAGACGCAGGCAATGGAGCCGATCAAATAGGAGGACTTATTACAGAAATTACCGTAGATAATCCATATTCTGTATATAGCTCCGTCGCCAGCACTCCCGCCGGCTTTGATCCCACTGCGCTAAACTTCACCGCTGCAGGTCAGAACTTCGCCACCCTCGATTTCGTAGTCGTTCCAGAACCATCTTCTACTTTCCTTCTTGGGCTGGGAGCACTCGCAGGCCTAGCGCGCCGTCGTCGTTAATTTTTTACGAATTCTCTCAATCCCTTTCAAGACGGCCTCGTTACGAGGTCGTCTTTTTTTGTGCAAACCAGCGACATCTTCTCAGATCCCGCATCCAGAAGAACCGTCACTCCCCATTCGCATCAGTATAGAGCCTTGAGCGATAGATTTCTAGTTGGATTGCAAAGACAGGTGAGTTTTGAAACCTGGTTGCGGAGCCTGCGACGGAAGAAAAAAATGGAGCGGGTAGAGGGAATCGAACCCTCATGATCAGCTTGGAAGGCTGGAGCTTTACCATTAAGCTATACCCGCATCAATGGTGTCGTGGCGACGGGCGAATTGCTAAGGGATGGGATGTTTAGGTGCAATGAAAAATTGCTTCAAAGTGAAAAGAAAAATGATCCCACATCATTTTAATGAATTCACAGCAAATCCAGCTGATCTTCTTCGCTAGCAAAACGAACCCCGACCCCTAATAACCTCACTGCTTTCCCATGACCTCGCTGCCAGGCGATCTTGAGAAGCTCATCATAGGTTGCCTCTTCCATGAGCTGACCTGCTTTTTCAGCAGTGGTGCGGGTGAAGTCAGCGAATTTTAATTTGATGACACGAGACTTAATCTCTTGATCTGTTTTTCGAACGACTGCTTGTTCCACTTCTTTGAGCAGCTTGTGCATGACATTAGTCAGCCAAGCGAGATCTTCGATATTCTCAGAGAAGGTTCTCTCCTTACTGAGTGATTTCCGAGTCCGATCGATAGAGACTTCACGTTCATCTATTCCTCGCGCTCGCTGGTAGAGCTCCAGCCCCCATTTTCCGAAGCGTTCAGCGAGCGCGATTTTGCTAAATTCTTGAAGCTCGCCACAGGTTTGCACCCCCATCTGCGCAAGCGCTTGCTGCCCACGCTCACCGACACCATGCAACTTTGAGACCCGCAGGCCTCGCATGAAGGATGCTACTTCATGGGGTTGAATTTCGAGTTGTCCATTCGGCTTGTTCCAATCACTGGCGACTTTTGCGATCATCTTATTCGGAGCAATCCCGGCGGAGGCGGTCAGCTGTGTTTCCTCGAAAATCGCACGCCGGATTTCTCTAGCTAAGGCTGCCCCTGACTCCCGGCGGTGTGATAGATCGAGGTAAGCTTCATCCAGCGAAAGTGGCTCGATGAGTTCGGTGTAGCGGGAAAAGATTTCGCGCACTTTTTGAGAGGCTTCCCGGTATGCCTCGAACCGCGTTGGCACTAGGATAATATGAGGGCAAAGCTGCTTTGCTTTGAAAACAGGCATGGCTGAATGGCAACCAAACTGTCGGGCTTCATAGTTTGCCGTGGTGAGGACTCCCCTTCCTGAGCTCCCACCTACGCCTACTGGCTTACCCGCCAGAGCCGGATGATCACGCACCTCGATGGCTGCGTAAAAGCAGTCCATGTCTATGTGGAGAATTTTGCGATCCTTGCTCAAAGCGCCGATTTTCTAGCACACTTTCTTAAATACTCATATAAAACCTGAGCTTCAATACACCATCAATAGATGGTTCTCGTAAAAGACGATTCAATATTCACTACCGAGATGGAGTTCATTGCAGAATCTTTGAACAAAAAAACCATGGATCTGCCCTCCCTTCCCCTGATGGCCAGAGAGTAAAAAATTCCGGTTGGCAAACTCGAGGCCCGGCCTTATCCCTCGCCTGTATGAAAATCGTCGTCGCTTACTCGGGTGGATTAGATACCTCAGTCCTACTTCTTTGGCTCAAGGAGAAGTATAATGCGGAAATCATCGCTTATTGCGCTGATGTGGGTCAGGCAGAGGAGCTGGATGGGTTGGAAGCGAAGGCTCTCGCTACCGGGGCCTCTAAATGCTACATCGGCGATCTTAAGGAAGAGTTTGCGGCGGACTACATTTACCCCATGTTTCAGGCAAACGCGGTCTACGAAGGTCGTTACCTCTTAGGCACCTCCATCGCCCGCCCCTGCATCATTAAGGGCATGCTTGATGTCGCTATCGCAGAAGGTGCAGACGCCATCGCACACGGAGCGACTGGAAAAGGGAACGATCAGGTGCGTTTTGAACTTTCGCTCAATGCCCTCGCTCCAGACATCAAGATGATCGCCCCATGGCGTGACGATTCCTTCCGTGAGGAATTTCCCGGCCGGGCAGAAATGATCGCTTACTGTGAAAAACACGGCATCGATGTGCAGGCCTCCAAGAGTAAACCATACTCCATGGATCGAAATCTTCTCCACATTTCCTTCGAGGCCGGCGCGCTCGAAGACACTTGGTATGATGGATCTACGGAAACGGATAAGGACATGTATGTGCTCTCAGTTTCTCCAGAAGATGCTCCTGATGAGTCCGAATATATCCAGTGCCTCTTCGAAAAAGGAAACATCATCGGCCTGAAGAACGACAATCTGGCAGACTACATCTCTGAGTTAGGCGACTTTGAGATCAAGGGTGAGCAGGATGGCTACACCCTTCTCTCCCCATACGGCGTGATGCGTGTTCTCAACCATCTCGGCGGAAAGCACGGCATCGGCCGGATCGATATCGTGGAAAACCGCTTTGTCGGCATGAAGTCACGCGGTATCTATGAAACTCCAGGTGGCACTATTCTACTCGCCGCTCACCAGGACCTTGAGACCCTGACTATTGATCGTGATGCACAGCATGTCCGTGATGGTCTCATTCCCAAATATGCACAGCTCGTTTACAATGGCTTCTGGTTCGCTCCCGAGCGCGAGGCGATCCAGGCTCTCGTCACTGAGACTCAGAAAACAGTGAACGGTGAAGTCCGCCTGAAGCTCTACAAAGGCAATGTCATCAATGCAGGCCGCCGTTCGCCGAACAGTCTTTATGATGAGGACATCGCCACCATGGAAGGCGGACAGGAGGAAGCCTACAACCAAAATGACGCCTCCGGCTTTATCGCCCTGAACGGCCTTCGCCTGAAGCAATTTGCCCGCGTCAATCAGAAGTAGAACGCAATAGATTCCCATTTCACAAAAACGCGGCCTCCATCATGTGGAGTCGCGTTTTTTTATGAAGGCAAGATCAGATAATTGGCCTAACTGACAGGACAAATGAGAGCGAGCCGTTATAGTAAACTCACATGATTCGCTGGTTCACCAAAAACGACATCGCCGCCAACTTTCTCATGGTGGCCATTTTACTCGGTGGAGCCTATATGGCATTCAACAAAATCCCGCTCGAGGTGCAGCCCAGCCGGGATTTTGGCTTTGTCAATGTGAGCATGAAATACCTCGGCGGTAGCCCGAAAGACGTCGAGGAACATGTTGTCATCCCTATCGAACGGGTGCTGAAGGACCTACCCGGAGTCGATGAACTTCAAGCGAATGCCAACCGAGGATCGGCCCGAATCCGCGTGCGTGCCGAAGATGGCGTCGACCTAAAAGAACTGCAGGATGAAATCGAATCTCGGCTAGACCAAATCAATACCTTCCCCGGAGAAACGGAACGGCCCCGGATCACCATCCCGAATAGCTCAAACTGGCGAGAAGTCATCACTGTCGGCGTCACCGGAGATCTTTCTCGGGTAGACCTTCATCAAGTCGCAAAGCGGGTGGAAAATGACATCTTGGAACTCCCTGAAGTCTCCCGAACCGATCTCCGGGGAGATGTCCCACCCGAAATTTCTATCGAGGCAGACGATGAGAAACTGCGTGACTATGGACTTTCTTTTCAAGATCTCGTCAATGCCATCCGGCGCTCGTCTCTGGCGCTCTCTGCAGGATCGATCAAGACGCCCTCGGGGTCGATCATGATCCGCACCGGAGGGCAGGCTTATGAACGTGAAGACTTTGAAAAAATTGTCGTCATTGCAGAAGACGGTGCCCAGCTCCAGCTTTCTGACCTTGCCCGGATCAAAGATGGCTTTGAGGAACTCGACCAAATGATGCGCCTCAACGGCGAACCCGCGCTCATGATTGACGTCCTTCAAGGACAGGGCGAAAGCGCCATCAAAATCTCGGATGCAATCAAAAAATATCTTCAACAATCCGCTAATCGCTTCCCCGAGGGCGTAGAACTCGTGCTCTGGGATGATGAGTCTATCCGCATTCGTGGCCGCATTTCCACCCTCATCAGCTCCCTGGCAATGGGCGGATTACTCGTGCTTATCGTACTAGGACTCTTCCTCCGTCCCATGCTAGCCTTCTGGGTCGTGCTCGGCATCCCTGTGAGCTTCGCTGGAGGCCTGATTCTGATGCCCTACTTTGGTCTCACGGCGAATACGATGAGCATTTTTGGCTTCATCATCGTACTCGGAATCGTCGTTGATGACGCCATCGTCACTGGGGAAAATATTTACTCTCGATTGCGTGACGACCTCACTCCCATTGACGCGGCGGTCTTGGGGACCAAGCAGGTGGCAACTCCAGTGACCTTCGGAGTAATCACCACCATCGTCGCCTTTGTCCCCCTGATGTTTTTTGAAGGCTATTGGTCCAGCTGGACGACTCAGATCCCACCTATTGTAGGATCGGTGCTTCTGTTCTCTCTCATCGAGTCGAAGTTCATCCTACCCTCACACCTGAAACATCTTCGCACCCATCGTGATCAGAAAAAACTCGGTCTCTTTTCACGTTTCCAGAAGGGCGTCGCCGATGGACTCGAGCGTGCTGTCGATAAATTCTACGCCCCCTTACTACAGCTAGCCTCGAATCACCGCTACAGCACAATTGCTATTTTCATCGCCCTCGCGTTCACCGCCATTGGAGTGCAGAAAGGTGGGCATCTTGGCTTCGTCGCCATTCCAAAAATCGAGCGCTACATCATCCGGGCTCGGCTCGATATGCTCGATAACACCCCTTTTCAGGAAACGGACCGACAGATCAAATACATCACTGCCTGCGCCGAGGAACTCCAGGAAGAGCTGCGTGATGCCAGTGGAGAATCACTCATTAAAAATATTATGAGTAACACTGGAAGCCGCTGGGGAAATAATACCGACCCCGAAACTGGCTTTGTCGCTATCGAAATTCTCCCACCCAGCCAGCGCAGCCAGCCCGGACCTAGCAATGAGGAAATCAGCAAAATGTGGCGGGAAAAGGTGGGTGAAATCAAACACTCCCGCACCCTTCAAATCCGGGGAGCCTATGGGGGGCGTTCCGCTGGCGGAGAAGAAATCGAATCGCTAAAACTTCAACTCCGCGGACCAGACTCACCACAAAAGCGCGACATCGCCGAAGCCATCGAAACTCTCCTTAACGAACACGAAGAAATCCAGTGGGCACATGCCGACCAAAATAAAACCCGAAAAGAACTCGCCCTAAAACTCAAGCCCCGCGCCCTCGAACTCGGCCTCACTCAGCAGACTCTCGCTCGCCAGATTCGGCAGGCTTTCTATGGCGAACAAGCCCAGCGCATCCAGCGCGATGGTGAAGAAATCCGTGTCATGGTCCGTCTCCCCCGTGAAAAACGCGAGTCTCTCCAAACGTTCGAATCCCTCAATATCACCGCACCAAATGGCTCCGTGATCCCCCTCTCAGCCGTGGCCACTACCGAACTCGTCTCTGCTCCGGGGAATATTCAGCGGATGGATGGCGCGCAAATCGCCTACGTCACCGCCCAGCCGAAGTCGGCCCAGACTGATGTCATTGGCCTCGCAGAAACGATCGAATCAGAAATCTCCGCCATCGTGAACCAATCTCCCGAACTCTCTTGGGTTTGGGACGGCTACATCAAGGAAGATCGTGAAACCGGCAGCCGTTACCAATGGCTCTTCGGAGGTCTCATGCTCGCCCTCTATGCTCTCCTAGCCATTCCATTTAAATCACTGCTACAACCTCTTGTCGTTCTTCTAGCAGTTCCCTTCGGCGTCATCGGTGCCTATGCTGGGCATTGGGTCATGGACGTCACTCCTTCATGGCTCTCCGTTTTTGGCATCATGGCCCTCGCCGGTGTCGTCGTGAATGACTCACTCGTCCTTGTTGATTTCATCAACCAAAAACGAGCCGAAGGCATGAAGCTCAAAGAGGCTGTTCTTATCTCGGGAGTGAAGCGCTTTCGTCCCATCTTACTCACCTCCATCACCACCTTTGCTGGCCTCATCCCTCTTATGTTTGACCGTGCCCTCCATGCACAGTTCCTCAAACCTATGGCCATCTCCCTCGGCTATGGCATTCTTTTCGCCACCGCCATCACCCTCCTCCTCATTCCCGCAGCCTACCTCATTTTAGAAGATTTTAAGTCTCTCGTCCGCCGTTCGTGGCGGTGGTATGCCCAGCCATTTAAGTCGCAAGAACATTCAGAAATTAAAGAAGTCAAGACATCTTGAATAAATCGCTGGTCTATTCTGAGGTAAGTTGTTAACATCACCTAGTTAACGACGGACTCATGCCTACTCTGGAACAGCGAAAGCAAAATCTCAAAGTCAGTGCAGACGCGCTCGACGAAGATCAACTCCCCCAAGAGCTCGAGGGAAAAATGCAAGAAGCTCGGCAGCAAATCGAAATGCTGCATGCCCAGAAGCTCGAAGCTGAACGGCAAAGATTGGAACGGGAAGCACGCGAACTGAGAAAGCAGGATTTCCTCAATATCCAGATCGAAGTCGTCGAGAAACTCACCAGCGCTATCACTACCATCGAGCTCGATGCTAAGGAAAGTAAACGAGAACTCGATGAACTAGAAGCGACCCGAAAATCCTTCAAGGCTCACGTCCAGAGAATCGAAAAGCTCTCCCCGGAAGGCATCGAACAAGACGAACTCGACCAGTTCCTCGACCAAGCGATCTCTACCGTCGATAAGGCGGACGATGAGTTCGATCAAGCAACAGCCTACTTTTCAAACTCCCGCCGCGCTGGGATTTTCCACGGCAATACGTCTCATGGCAGCCGTGTCGACGACTTCCACACCAACCTCATGAATGGTCTCGCCTTCAACCTTCCCCTTCTCATCCTAGGCGGCCTCGCCCTGATCGTTTACCTCGCTAAGTAGAAAAAATACCCTCATGGCCTTCTTTGCAAAAAAATCAAAACGCCCAAATATCCCGAGCAAAGAGGAACTCATCTCCTCTCAAATCGAGAGCCTTGAGCAATACATCGAAAGCGCTCCCCAACGGCTCCAAGAGGAAGTCGAGCGTGAACGCACCATGATGCCAGCCCCCGATAGCCTTCGCGACCGGGAACGGGAAAAAGTCTTCTACCACGCCTACTCGAAGCGCCAGATGCAAAACGAGCGCCGCTTTCAGGCTAGAAATACAGTCCTCTTCGTACTTCTAGGCTCAGCTCTCTTCGCCGTCTGTTGGTGGATCTACGCCGAACTCCACCGCCACGGGATTTTGAGCTAGTCCAATGCCTTTCTTAGGCAGGCCTAAAGATGCGTAGTTCGCCCCCTATCTTGAGAGCAATTTAAGACACTCATCAGGAGTCACCACCGGAATTGGGCTATTCATAAAACCTAGCTTATCATTGGTAATGATTAAGTCCGCGCTCCCAGCTTTGGCAGAGGCAATTTGCATCGCATCTTCAAAGTCATTATGAAGATACAATAATGCTTCTCGGGCCTCCTCGGTTCCAGTTTCTGGAATATTAAAATTCTCAATCAGGCCACGGAGGACAAGGTAGATCGTTTCTTTCGAATAGAGTTTTCTACTCACATATTCAACGATTGAGAGACTGTGCCACGCACAGAGAGGCTGCGCTCCAACTTCCTCCATTCGTCTCTCCAATTGAAGCATATCAGCATGCCCCTTACGAGCCGAGTCGAGTTGGTCAAGGATGATGTTGGTATCGAAGAATAAACGCTTCATTGCCCGTATTTTTCGTCTAAATGATTGTCGTAATCTGTTTCATCTAGGGGCTCAGATTCAGAAGAGTGTTTGGCTTTCTTTCTCAAGGTATCAAGCCATGAAAAGTCGGTAGGACTTTCTAATTCACGCAATTTTAGAGCCATTTCTTCATAAGATTCTATCGAAAGCATGACCGCAACCGCCCGTCCTTTCTTGGAAATTTCGACAGGCTCCTTGTGAATCACTTCCAAAAGCTCTCCAAATTTATTCTTAGCATCAGTTGCGGGGATAGTCGTCATGGTTTCTGATCTACATCATCATTTTAGCTATTTTAGCTAAAACATCAAACGACTTTCTCTTTTACTTCTTCGGAAGCGGCCATGGCTTTTCCTCTGGGAGACTCATGAGGTGTTTGACTGCTGTTTCTAGCTGACGATCTCTGCCCTGCTCGCGGTCTTCCGGCGTGTTCGCCACCTTAAGGTCTGGCTCTAGCTGAGTATTCTCGAGATAACGTCCTTCTTTATCGATGGTCGATACTTGGGGAATCCCGAAGATTAGCGTCGAGTCGATCAGGCGTTCCCACCATACCGCAGTCCCCGTTCCAGGAACAGGCATGCCAACGAGCTTCCCGATTTCCAACGCAGAATACGCATAAGGAAATAGATGGGCATCTGAGTAATTCCCCTCGCTCATGATCACCGCTGAGGGCTTACTCCATCGGAAGATAGGCTCCCCACCCATATTCCCCTGACCACGCGGATAGAATTTCAAAAATCTCTCCCCAGAGAGGAAGGTGGTAAGATCCTCGGTAAGCCAGCCCCCACCGTTAAAACGAGTATCGACGATGAGCGCCTTCTTATCGGCATGATATCCGAAGACGCGGGAAAAGAACTCCCGAAATGCACCATCATTCATCCCTCGGATATGAACCCAACCGATCTTTCCGCCAGAGAGTTCTTCCGCTTTCGCACGCATCCGCTTTGTCCAACGTTGGTAGAGAAGCTCCGCCTCTTGGCCGAGAGTGATGGGCAAGATGACTTCCTCCCGCTCAGTTCCATCCGGCAGGGCTAGGGTCAATAAAGTCCGCTCATTAGCAAGACGGTCGAGGACTTGGTAGAAATTTCCTCCAGCCGCGAGAGGCTTCCCATTGATCTCCTTAATGATTGTTCCAGCAGGGATATCATCATCCAAGAGATCGAGTGGGCTCCGAGGAATCACCTCTAAAATTCGAATTCCAGGACCAGCGAAATTAAAGTCATAGAATAATTGTGATTCTGGTCGGAATGCAGAAAATCACAGGATCACAAGGGGCCTTAATTTAGACTGCGATGTTCTAGTAGTTCTACTACTCTGTAAACTACGGTGTATAAAGAACAAATCTATTTTTGTTCTT
>CALGMJ010000073.1 GCA_937958875.1 uncultured Verrucomicrobiales bacterium
ATCATCATGAATTCAGACGAAAGCTTCGAACAGGTTCTCGAAATCCCCACAGACGATCTCCCGAAAAAGTTCATTCGAGTCTTCGCAGAACCAAACCGTTAATTTCACAGATACACTGAAGGATTGCGACTGAACGCTTTCGGGCTAAGATCCTTCCTATGAAATACTTCTCAACAATTGGTTTTCTGGCCCTTTCTATCCCCTGCTTGGGCCAGACACCAAATGTGACTCAGCTGACTATTTCCGAGGAAACAGACGGAGCGAATGTGTTTTCGATCAGGGTGGAGGCAGCTGGACTTTCTGACACTGAGCAATCAAATGTCACCGGAACCGTCGATGCCGTCCTGAATGTGGATCCAGCAAATGCCACTACCAGCGAGTTCACGATCACCGGGGCAAACCTTCAAGGATCTGATACCACCTTTTCATTCTCGATCATCTTTTCGACCATCAATCTCTCACTTCAAGATCTGGGAGCAACCCTCGTCACGACCTCTCCGCCGGGTTTAGTAGATTCCCAAACAGGTATTTTTGATGCATCCCAACATGCCATTACCTTAAACTCAGGTCTGATCACAGGCACTGGGATTGCAAGCTCGGTCAATAGAGATCTCTCAGAAGAAGACACCAGTCAGCAGCTCTCCGGTGAAGGAGTGATTTCACTGACACCGTCTGGAGAAGGCTTTGACGTCTTAGTTGAAGCCCCCATCAATATTAGTAACGACTTTGTCATTGAAGGAGCTGGCCTTGGTGGGTCCAACATCAATGCCACTGTCTCCATCACCGGTAACATAAGGGCACGAGGCTTTGTCACTGCCCCAGTGGTAGATCCGTATCTCGCTTGGGCTGCTCTTAATGGCGTGGAAAATGTCCCCTCCACAGATTTCACCCTAAGCTCAGTCATCAATAATCAACTCGTCTTTGCCCTTGGCTTTGACGCCGCAAATGCACCCCAGCAAATTTGGCAAGAGAATCAAAATGGCTTCTCTCTCATGCTAAGTAATGAGCCGTTAAGAGAACCTGTTAGAATCGAATTTTCAACCTCCTTAAACAGCTGGGATCTTGCTCCGCAAACACAAATCACCAGCGGGGAAAATCTTCTCCCAGCTGGATTTTCTGGACCGGTAGCAGTGGCACGAACTGGCCTTACCGGCTTCTACCGACTAGCTTCAAGTTCAAATAATTAAAGTTGAATCACGAGCTTCGAGAAGACTCGAGGTAGGTCGATACAATTTGCACTAACCACCTCTTTCCCATCTATGGTGATCTTCTTTGGTTCTTGTTTAAGGCCATGAAGATGAAGATGAGCTCGAGGTCCTTCAC
Source organism: uncultured Verrucomicrobiales bacterium (assembly GCA_937958875.1). Taxonomy (GTDB): domain Bacteria; phylum Verrucomicrobiota; class Verrucomicrobiia; order Verrucomicrobiales; family Akkermansiaceae; genus SW10. Next base: position 1,324 of record CALGMJ010000073.1, read on the forward strand.
GCTCTCCCGTAATCTGGCTACTGAGAGTCACGATCTCGCCCTCACGTTCACAGAGAAAATCAGCTAAATAATAATCGCCATCCTGATACTGGTAGTGATCACCTGAATCTTGGTAAAGCTGTGACTCCACAGCTTCCGCTCCATCCTTTGGCACATAAAGATGCCACGCCTGCGGCTCATCCACCTCTTCCCAGCTCTGCTGACGCACTGGATCAAGAGGAAGCAGTGCCCCAGCTTTGACAAAGAGTGGCGTCCGATTCAACGGAGCCTTAGCAAAAAACTCTTCGCCACCTTCGATCAACTCGTCAGACCAGTAATCATACCATTCCCCTTTCGGTAGATAGAGCCAGCGGCCTTCTGCCCCGGCTTCGGTCACCGGACAAGTAAGCAATAGATCCCCAACCCCAAATTCATCTGCACGATAAAAGCTCTCGGGATCGGTATCATCGAGATAGATCAAGGATCGCAACATCGGGGCACCCGTCTTCACATGCTGACGGAAAGCTGTGTAAAGGTAGGGTAAGAGCTGGTAACGTAACTCAATAAATTTTCGTACAATTGAGGTGTAAGGTTCCCCAAAAGACCAAGGCTCCTGATCCCCATGATCTCCAGAGGAATGTGTCCGACAGAAGGGATGGAAGATCCCTAACTGAATCCAGCGGGTATAAAGCTCACCATTTGTCTGCTCTAAAAAACCACCAATATCAGACCCGACAAAGGTGTAACCAGAAAGATTCAGACGCTGGCACTGAATGTTGGCAATCTTGAGGTGTTCCCAATTTGAAATATTATCCCCAGTCCAGGCCGAAGAATAACGCCACGCGCCAGCGTATGCTGAACGAGTAATCACAAAGGGACGTTTTCCTTCATTATAGCGGGCAATACCATCGCGCGTCGCCCTGACCATTTGGGTTCCGTAGATGTTATGCGCCTTTCGGTGTGAACACGGATGCCCATCATAGTCGTGGCGAATATGCCGCGGGAAAGTCTTACTTTCATTGAAATCAGCAGGCTCATTCATGTCATTCCAGAAGCCGTGCACGCCATCATTCTGCACCATGTCTTGGTAGAGCGTCTCCCACCATTTTCGCACCTTGGGGTTGGTGTAATCTGGAAAATGACACGCCCCTGGCCAAACTTGTCCGGTGTAGACATCCCCATCCATCTGCTTACAGAAATGATCACCAGCAATCCCCTGCTCGTAAATTTCATAGCCAGGATCCACCTTAATACCGGGATCAATCATAGACACCGTTTTAAATCCCTGATCATGGATTTCCTGAATCATCTTAGGAGGATTTGGGAAGGCCGTCTTATTCCAGGTAAAACAGCGAAAGCCATCCATGTAATCAATATCGAGATAAAGTGCATCACATGGAATACGGTGCTCCATAAAGCCTTTCGCTAAAGTACGATATTCACTTTCAGTCCGATAAGACCACTTACACTGGTGATAACCCAGCGCCCAGAGAGGCGGTAGTTCAGGCGTCCCTGTAAGCTGAGCAAACCGCTTCACCACATCGGCGACCCGAGGCCCAGCGATGAAATAAAAATTCATATGCCCACCCTGCGCCCAGAAGGAACACACCTCACTGCGTTCTTTACCAAAATCGAACAACGATCGATGCGTATTATCGAAGAAAATACCGTAGGCCTTTCCATGGTGATGCCCGATAAAGAATGGGATATTTTTATACAAAGGATCCGTATCCTGCCCATAAGCATAAGTATCCGAGCCCCACATTTGAAGCCGCTGGCCCCGTAAATTCGGCATACAAGACTTATCTCCGAGACCGTAGAAATGTTCACTAGGCTGAATACGTCGGGAATATTTCACGATATTCCCGCCGAATTTTCGGTTTGGTTCCCAGTGGAATCCTTTTTCCCCTTCACTGAGAACCTGGCCTTCAGCATCCGTCACTTTTGCCAACAGCGTTTTCTTACTAAGCTGCACGGTAAGAGCTTCTGTCGCTAAACGGAGAGAATATTCATCCTCCTCAACCTTAAGCTCAGGCTGGTCTGGAAAATTTTCAGGCAACGCGGCATATGAAAAATCATCCCCCAAGTGCCCATCTGGAGCAAATCTAAGATGCAGAACTTCGGCACTAAGCGCCCGTAAGCGTAGTTTTACCATGTTTTCACAAGTGAGCACTGCCTCACTCCCTTTGACTTCATGCTGACTTAAAGGCCCCGGAAATAGCTCATGTTGAACTGCGGCTCGCCCGCTCTCCATGTAGTTCTCTTTTTCGAATCCTTGCTCTTCTGAGGGAGTGTTCATAACCTTATTCTTACGAGTTTAAGCAGACCTGATGCCATGATCGTGACCACGATAGTGCATCGAGCTGAGATGGTAGGCAAATCTCGCATAGAAAGACATGAATGTTTTAATGCTAGGATGGGAATTCCCCCCCCACATCAGCGGAGGCCTCGGCGTTGCCTGTGAAGGGCTATTCAAAGCCTTGGCTAAAGAAGCTTCTGTTCATCTGATTCTTCCTAGCTCGATGTCTGACGATGCCTCACCTCCACTCCCTGACGATTCTCCTCTCAATAGGCATATCACCTGGATTAACGGATGTGGTGAGATCTCCAACGCTCCATATTTAAGCTGTCCGGCAAAACCATCCAAAACCTCTCAGCAAAATCCACTTTATGGACAGGATCTCTGTCACTGGACCCAAAGGTATGCTCTGAATGCCGCAACTCTCGCACCACAATTTCCCTTTGATCTGATTCATGCCCACGATTGGATGACCTTTCAGGCAGGGCTTGAAATTAAGCGACGCTCTGGAAAACCGCTCGTCCTTCATCTCCACTCGTTAAGTTATGACCGGAATGGCCCTAATAGTTCCGATCCCACTTTCCAGATCGAACAAGCTGCGATGAAAGCCGCCGATCTCGTCATCACTGTCAGCCAATACACTCGTGACATTTGTATCCGGCACTACGGAATCTCCGCCTCAAAAATTCACCATGTTCACAATGGCACCCACCCACTCCCAGCGTCCCCTATTAAAAAACGAACAAAGACAAAGTACGTTCTCTTTCTAGGCCGGTTCACGAGACAGAAAGGACCACATTCGTTTTTAAAAATCGCTCATCGAGTCCTGAAAGAAGTCCCGGATACACACTTCATTATGGCTGGTAATGGAGAACACCGAGAAGACCTCGAACAACATCGAAAAGCTCTAAAACTCACGGGAAAGCTGACTTTCCCAGGATTCCTGAGTCGATCCCAGATTCAGGGAATTCTCGCTAAGACGACCGCATACTGCATGCCCTCAGTCAGCGAACCCTTTGGACTTTCAGCACTAGAGGCAAGCCAGTATGGCATCCCATGCGTCATCTCGAAACAATCTGGAGTCGCCGAAATTCTACCAGACGCCCTTGTAGCAAACCACTGGGATCTAGAACAGATGGCCCATCATCTCATTAAAATCCTCAAAAAACCTTCTACTCATGAATCCCCCTCTACCTGGACCCTAGAAAACCAACAGGCCTATAGCTGGGAGTCCGCAGCAAAGAAGATTATCACCCTCTATCAAACGAATCTTGGAATCCCCTAAAACCTTCGTACGACATCGGCATTATTTCTTTCTAGGCTTCGCTTTCGTGATGTGGGGAGCGCGTAAATAGTAAGCCTCCAAATCTTTCTGAAATAAAGCAGCTCTCTCCTCGTCAGACCGCGCACGCCAGCTCCGAAAAAGTAGCGCAGCCTCCGACGTCCCACTCTCAACATCAGGAAAGAGCTTCATCCGATCTCCTGTTTCAAAAGTAACAAAAGGCCCCTTCGCTTTAGAAAGCCAATCGCTCATTTCCTCTGGGCCGACCAACTCTGGAATCCCGATCACACGCCCATCTTTCACCTCCAAAAAAAAGTAAGACCCACGTCTTGCATCCCCCACGGCCCAACCATCATCTCTCAACTGAGATACTCCTTCAAACGAACACAACCCAGCCACTCCGCAAGCGTGAGCCTGAGCGATAGCCTGCGCCGTCGCAATCCCAACTCGTGCCCCATTGTAACTCCCAGGGCCCGTCCCGATGACGACCGCGGACAACTTTTCACCTTCAGGCAGCTCGGACAACAAAGCCTCGAGTGGAGTAAAGAGATCTACCTCCTGAGAACGCTCACTTTCAAAAGCCTGCTCGCTCACAACCTCATCACCACAGGCTAACAACAAAGTCGCCTGAGGCACGCTCGTCTCCATCACTAAGGTCCACTCAGCACTCACGGGGCAAAGTTGCCCGACATTTCACCGGTGAGCGATTGAAAAAAAACGCCCTTTCAGCAGATCGCTGAAGGGGCGTTTGGTAAAAAATCTGAAATGTTGGGAAAGTGATTAGCTATATGATCCCTCAACCCGGGCCGCGACATCACGGTAACCGTAATCAACCTCGTAGATCTGCTTAAACGCATCGATCGCTTCCTCCATACGTCCAGCCTTGGTGTAAATGAGGCCAAGCTCGTAAAGAACCTCTTTTTTGGTGTTATCCATCGCGACC
>CALGMJ010000074.1 GCA_937958875.1 uncultured Verrucomicrobiales bacterium
TCTAGATGCGATCGTCGAAGGGGGATGGCGGGAGAATGTCGAAGGTGAATTGGCTCTGGGGATGCGCCCTCTACTTTCTAACGTCTCTGGTAGCGACTTGTTTGGAAATCCGGTATCGCTCAGTGGTCATGCGATTGGAGATATCGATGGAGATGGTTCTCCTGACTACGTCACCTATTTTGGTCGCAGAATTGAAGACTGTGAGCCCAGTGGAGGACTCTTTGGTGAAGCGATTCCCTGTGTCGAGCTCGCTGTTGCTTTCAATGATGGTTCCGGAGGGATTGCAGATATCGTTTATTATCCCGCTAATGTCAGTATTGGTATCAGAGATGGATTAGGCCTTATTTCTGGAGAACCTGCCTTTTATCTTCTCGATCTTGATGAGGATGGCCGTGACGAGATGATTTATACGACTAGTATGGATACTGATGCTCTTGGGAATCCGGTGAATTTGCGTTTCAATCGTGTCATCACTGATCGGTCCAACCCGCGAGATTTGTCTTTAAGCAGAGAATTGCCTCTGCCTATTGGAGCTATTTTAAATCCTGTCGAAATCGACTTTAACGGTGACGGCATGGTCAATATTGCAGGTTCTAATCAATATATCGAGCCGAGTTCCATTGGTCCTGTTTTCAGTCGATTCTATGACTTCATCGGAAACTACTTCCTTCCTAGAGATTTCGGAAATTCTAGAGGGCAGAAGATTTCGATCGCCGACTTTGATGGCGATGGCGACGCAGATTCACTCTATGCTCGGGGTGGTGTAGATTTGATTCTGGTGCGAAATCTCATCGTGGATGAGCGCAGTAGCATCACTGCAGCGTTGATGGAGTCAGGTCTTACTGGTTTTGAGTCGACGCCGACTTCTGATGCAGACGGGGATGGACTTTCCAATGAGGAGGAACTTTTGAGAGGAACGGACCCTCTTCAGCCAGATGCGGAGATGGCGGAAGATCTCACTCCTTCGATCGAGGCGGTAGGGGGGACCCCTATGGTGTCCTTTCTCCGGCGTCGAGATGAGGCAGTTTCTGAGTTTCAGCTCGAGTATGCGCTCCAGCGGAGCCGTGACCTTAGGATTTGGGAAGATGTGCCCCTGGGCTCAGCTCCCGTTGAGGTGCTCGATGATCGCTGGGAGCGTCTCAATCTCAATGTGTTTGAGCCCAATGGATCTTTCTACTATCGAACTGCACCACATCATCGCGCAGGTGAGGTTAATTAGTCGCAAAATGAGCCGGATTCATCATGGGAATGAGTTTGGCTGGAAAGTTGTCTGATAGATTGGAATTGCCAAGCGGGCTACGGACCGCTAAAGCCGCTCCCCCGCGTTTGAGCGGATTATTGTCATGGAAAAGAAAAGTGATTTCGGACTGATCGGTCTGGCCGTTATGGGTCAGAACCTCGTGCTCAACGTGGAAAGCCGCGGCTTCCAGGTTTCGGTTTATAACCGCACCACCTCTAAGATGACTGAGTTCATCGAGGAAAACCCTGGTCGCAACCTTGTCGGTGAGGAAACTCTCGAAGGTTTTGTCCAGTCCCTCGCTACTCCGCGTAAGATTCAGATCATGGTTCAGGCAGGTGCTCCTGTGGACTACGTCATCAAGGATCTCATGCCTCTTCTCGATCCAGGTGACATCATCATCGATGGTGGTAACTCTCTCTACACTGACACTGAGCGTCGCGACAAGTATGTCGGCGAGGCTGGTTTCCGTTTCATCGGAGCGGGTGTTTCTGGTGGTGAAGAAGGCGCTCTCAAAGGCCCATCCATCATGCCTGGTGGCCCTGAGTCCACTTGGGAAGTGATGAAGCCAATCTTCGAAGCGATTTCTGCTAAGGTCGATGGTGAGCCATGTGTGGTTCACATCGGTGAGGGTGGCGCTGGCCACTTCGTCAAGATGGTTCACAACGGCATCGAGTATGGCGATATGCAGCTTATCTGTGAGGCCTACAATATTTTCAAAGCAGCTGGTTTTTCTAACGAGGAGCTCGCTGATATCTTTGCTGATTGGAATGAGGGCGACCTTGAGTCTTTCCTCATCGAGATCACGGCAAACATCTTCAAGCAGAAGGATCCTGAGACCGGAAAAGACATCGTTGACCTCATCGTCGATAAAGCTGGCCAGAAGGGCACCGGACGTTGGACGGTGATGGGGTCTGTGGAGCAGGCTGTTCCTTTCTCTACCATCGCGGGTTCTGTCGAGGCGCGTATCCTGAGCTCCATGCGCGATCAGCGTAAAGTCGCTTCTGGTATTCTTGAAGGACCAAGCAACTGGGATTTCAATCTCGAAATGAGCAAGGAAGACCTCGTGAAGAAAGTGCGCAACGCGCTCTACGCTTCTAAGATCGTTTCCTACGCACAGGGTCTTGATCTTATCAGCAAGGTCGGAGCCGATAAGGGCTGGGATCTGAACCTTGGCGAAATCGCTAAGATCTGGCGTGGTGGCTGCATCATCCGGGCACGTTTCCTTAACCGGATTACCGAGGCTTACACTGCAGATACTCCTCCTACAAATCTCATGCTCGCTGATTTCTTCACCAAGATTCTCAACGACGGTCAGCAGGACTGGCGTGAAGTGGTCGCTCTTGCAGCCACAAACGGAATTCCTGTTCCTTCCTTTGGTGGTTCACTCAGCTACTACGATGCTTACCGTGCCGAGCGCACTCCTGCGAACCTCCTTCAGGCGCAGCGTGACTTCTTCGGTGCTCATACATACGAGCGCACTGATAAGCCTGAGGGCGAGTTCTTCCACACCGAAGACTGGCCGGATCTCATCAGCTAAGCTGAAGACGATTTTTCCTTTTTTAAAGACGGTGTCCTTCAGAAATGAGGGATACCGTTTTTTTGTTCGCTGAACGCGGCGTTTAATTGGCCTTGAGCAAGGCTGTTGATTTTTTAAGAATTCGGAATGAAGTTCATACACCTTTCCCTTCCATTCCTAATCGCATCCTCGGCTTTTGCCCAGAAAGCGAAGCATATTATGACCACTGCAGGTGCGGGTCTGCCTGAGAGCGCTGATTTCTCGGTGAAGCCCATGGGGTATGAATTTGGGGTGACCTTGAGCTTTATCATTGAGGGAGAAAATATTATCGAGGTGGATGAAAAGTCGCTCAAAACAGAAGAATCTGGGTGGTCTATGGGACCTTTTTCAAAGGTAAATAAAGAGCGTTCTCTGGCGAGTTTTTCGGTCTTGAAGAAGTCAAATTTTCTAGGAAAAGAAAACGAGGCGAAGGTGAAAGGGACGGTGAAGGTTGTAACGGCATCGAAGAGTCAGAAAAAGACGGCAATGCTCAAGAATGGTGGGAAAGCTGTTGATTTCAACGGGCTAAAAGTGAGCCTAAAGATCAATGGTGAAAATTCCTTTGGCAGTGGGATTCTGGTAGTCGGAGATGCTGCGATGATTAAGTCGATTAAGGTGGAGCAGGGAGGAGAAACTCTGAAAGAGAATGGTTCCTCTTGGAGTGGCGATAAGAGGACCTACCACTTTCGTGATTTGAAGGAAAAGTGTAAGGTAACTATCGAATATTGGACTGATCTTGAGGCTAAGAAGATTGCTTTTGAGAAAGGTTAATCATTTTTTAAATCGGGAAATTCCCTTGCAGGGGATATTATCCGAGTTCATTTTCACACCACTTATGAAAGCAATACTGACTATTTTTGCGGCGAGCCTTTCGCTTGCCGTTGCGGAAGTGAAAGACATCAATATTGTCATCAAGACTGACAAAGGGGATATTGAAGGAGTTATTTATGCTTCTAAGACTCCGATGACAGCGGCGAATTTTTTAAATCTTGCGAAGAAAGATTATTATGACGGTCTGAATTTTCACCGAGTTATTCCAAACTTCATGATTCAGGGGGGCTGTCCTGAAGGTTCTGGGAGGGGAGGTCCTGGATACAAATTCAAGGATGAGATTGTGAAGGGGTTGAAACACGACACTGCAGGTATTTTTTCCATGGCAAATGCCGGCCCTGGCACGAATGGTTCTCAGTTCTTCATCACTCACAATGCCACCCCATGGTTAGACGGAAAGCACACCGTCTTTGGAAAAGTGACGAAGGGGCAGGACGTGGTGAACAAGATTGCTAAGGGTGATAAAATTAAAGATATTGAGGTTGTTGATTCCACGGATGCTCTCTTCAAGGATCAGGAGGCTAACCTCAAGAAATGGAATAGTAAGATTTCCAAAAAATAGGTAACTTTCTCTACGGTATTAAATAGTAGCGGGATTTTCGTAATGAAGGTCCCGTTTTTTCGTGCTCGCGAAGGGGAATGAAAGTCGTGGTCCTGTAGTTGACACTTGGTGGCGATAGTGTTTGGTCTTATATCATGAAATCACGGTTGTATGATTTTCTCATCCCTTTACTCGCAGTCGCATGTCTGTTGAGTGCTCACGCTGAGACTTCTCTCAGGGTATGGACTTCTCAGCAAGGGACCAAGGTAGTGGCGAAGGCGACTGAACTCAGTGGGGGAAAAGTGACTTTGACCAAGCGTGATGGGGCGACGGTGACGTTACCGCTTTCAGCATTAGTGGCGAAGGACCAGCTGATCGTAAAAAATTACTTCACGGACGATGTGCCAGAGCGAAGTGAGGAAGAGCCTGATCTGGAAAATTTGCCGAAAGGAGACGATCAAGATTTTGAGCCTTTTGATGACTTACCAGAAGAGGGCTTTGAAGGTGGACTGGGGGTCTTTCAAGGCCCCATTAAAGCTCGGGAGAAATCAAGTTATTACGTTTATCTGCCGACTACCTTAGTGAAAGGGCAAAAAGCTCCGGTGGTATTTTGGACTGGTCACCATGAAGGTCACCAAAAAACGCTCGAATTCCTTCAGGAAGGAGCTGAAATTACGGGAACAGTGCTTGGAGTTTCGGTGGAGGCCCACTTCGATGGAAGTGCGACTTATGATAAGAATTTACGCCACGCTGACGACTGCTTGCAGCACATGGCTCTCAATTTACCGATAGAGAAAAAGTGGGTCTTTTTCGCTGGGAATGACTCAGGAGGAGCGAGTGCTTTTTATAACTCAGACCGGAAGCGTTGTGCCGGGGCTTTCACAGTAAATGCTTTTGTTCCACGGGAAGATGTTTCTTTAAATGGCCGAGGATTCTTTTTTATGGCTGCAGGAACCCAGAACCGTCATCGCTACCGGGCGGCGAAAGCAGTGAACCAAGTTGGTGATTTAGGCACATATTTCCCATATGATGGGAATGTAAGTATGCCGGAAAGTCATATCGGGACGCATGCCATGATCTGGCTTTATACACGGCATCTTTATAGTATGTCTCGTCTCCGTTCAGATGAAGTCGATCGTTTTGAGGCTCGTTTTCGCCCCTGGCTAGACAGTCATGCGGGATTGGCTCCTTGGGAGGCGCTTTATTTTACTCGTCATCTTCTGGTGACTTGTGGTGTGAAAGGAGAATTTCGTGAATTCCTACTCAAGCTGGAGGAGGAGTTGCGGGAAGAGCCAGACGCGGTTCAGTATCTCGAAGCTCGTAAAGCTTTGGCGAAATTTGCAGAAAAAGTGTACGCCGCACATGGGGGCGCAGAATTTTTAGATAAAAATCATACGACTCCGAAAATCGAGAATGAGATTAAAAAGCTTCAAAAGAAATTTGGTGATGTGCCGGATCTGGGAGATCTGTGGTCTAGGCTGGCTTTGCCTACAGAGTGATTAAAGTTCGAGATTTACGCTCTTGGATCATCGATCATTCTATTAGAGTGATCGTCATGATTCCTACCCTTTCTTTGGTTACGGCTTTGGTGATGAGGAGGGCTTGTTGCGGTATCATCGCTCTTGCTTCGACAGCTTTGATATTTGCTCAAACGACTCCCCTAACTCAGAAGAGTGATTCCGATGCTGGATTTCTGGAGCCTCAGACTCCTTTTCTCAGGACGGCATTAGTTTTTAAAGAAGGGGAGCATCAGCAGGTAATCAGGAGGGGCGTGATTGTGCCTCTGGGCGATGACGATCGTTGGGCTTGTTTTGATCCAGATCAACTTCGCTGGGTTGTGGTATGGAAAGCGCCACCGGGTCAGCCTCCTCTTACTTACGACTCGATGGCTGCGGTGTCCTTTCCTGATAAGAAGGCTAAGGCGAAGCGGGCACCTAGACTAAGAGGTGAAATTTTACTAACAAATGTCGATGATCAGTCACCGCTGAAGCCCAGATCGATAGGGCCCTTTCCGGTGGAGCACGGGCGATGGGATGGCATTATCTTATCAGGTGACACCGTAGTTTTGAACTACCAGCGAGAGGGGCGATCATATTCAGAGTCTGTCTCGGCAGATGAAAAATGTCACTTCATTCGGAGTGTGGAGATTCAGGGTGAAGGTGACCTTGAGGCCATAGAGATGAGGTATGTGAATTCTGGTGAAGTTACCAAGAAGCCTATCTTGAGGCGTCAGGTCCGAATGGCCACGGCAAGATTTCCAGAGAAGTTTCAGGTTGAAAATGCAAAGCTTGAGATGAGGGGCGTGTTTCGTATTAGAAATCTTTCCTTTCCGGATTCTCCCCGCCCTGTCCGTGCAACTGATTTAGCTTTTCTTTCAAATGGGACTGGGCTGGTGAGTACGCTGGATGGCGATATCTGGAGAGTTGAAGCGCTTAATCAGCCACGGAGTGTTTGGAGGCGAGTCGCGACAGGCCTTTTTGAGCCTATGGCCATTGAAGTAAATGAGGATGATCAGGTTTACGTTTTAGGACGAGATCAGATTACGGAACTCGTAGATCTAAATAGTGATGGTGTGATTGATGAGTTTCGAAATGTTTCTGATCAGGTTATTCAGAGTATTCACACCCGAGATTATTCGACTTCGCTTGCGATCGGGCCAGATGGAGATTTCTATGTGGCGAAGGGGGGGATCCTTTCGCCAAAAGCGAAGGGGCTAGAGCGGGAAAATTCTCTACATCGGGGGAGTATCGTACGAGTTTCATCTGATGGGGTGGGGGCGCGAGTGATTGGTGATGGGTTGCGGATGCCATACGTGGGGGTTCGCCAGGACGGAGTTGTTTTTGCTTCAGATCAGCAGGGACACCATGTGCCTAGCACTCCGATCTATACCATTCCGGCAGCTGATGAGGTGCCCTACTTCGGTCACGAGCCGAGTAATCATCGGAAACAGACTGCGGTGGCGGAACCTCTGCTTTACTACCCATACCAGCATAACCGCTCAGGGGCTGCCTTCGTGGAGTTGCCCCAAAATGAGGCGTTTCCAGATTTTTCATCCTCATTTCTACAGATGTCATGGGATGGGCGTATTTTTAGCCTCTCGACTCCTGAGGAGGGGCTCAGTTTTTCATATCGCTGGCCTTTGCAATTAGATTTCCCATCGCTGAATGCTGCCGTCCACCCTCACACGGGACAGTTGTATGCGGTCGGTCTTGGGATTTCGGGCTATTTGCCGACCACAGAAAAGGAGATCGGCTTAGCTTCCGTAGAGCAGGGTGTTTCCTTGCCAATCCCTAGGCAGATATCGACTTTTGAAAATACGATCAAAGTGTCCTTCCATCGCCCTTTTTTAGCAGAGGAATCCATTTTAGCTCAGAATGCAGAGCTGCGGCTGTTTAATCTTAGGCGTACGAAAAAATATGGTTCAGGGCATTATCGGGCAGATCTGAAGCCGGGTGAAGACCGGCAAATGCCGCTCTCATTCTCTCTAGCCGAGGATAGACAGTCTCTGGAGATTCGATATCCAGCCCTGTTTCGAGCTGATGTCTTTGATCTTAAGCTCATTCTTGTT
>CALGMJ010000075.1 GCA_937958875.1 uncultured Verrucomicrobiales bacterium
AACACGTCTTTGGCCGGATGAAGCAGATGGGCATGGACTACGTCCGCAGTATCGGCCTGAAGCGAGCGAGCCAGCACAACAGCCTCTGCAATCTGGTCTACAATATGGACCGCTACGCCTTCTTGAAAAGCTAAGGTCGAAATTCATCGCAAAATCGCTTCAGAAGAGTTTTCTCGAACCCAGAACCCGAAAAATCACGCTCACAAAGCCTCAAAATTGGCACCTCACAATAGCTTAGTTAAGAAAATGAAGAGGCTTGAGGGCTTCCAAATTTTCGAAATCTGAGTTTCCCGCTACAAACAGAGTTTTCGGAAGTGCCCTAAAGATAGACTACCACAAAGAGCAACGCTGGCAGTATTGCCAGACTAAGCAGTTGCGCGGACATGGTATTTTCTGCCGAACAGATTGCTGGGGGTTGTGGAAGGAGGTGTGTCTCAACTTCACTTCACTCTCAGAATGGCTTCGATCATTTGCTGGGTTTCCTCTGAGTTATGCTGTGGGTGAGGGGGCATGGGCTGTTCTCCCCAGATTCCGACTCCACCGGAGAGGATTTTTTTCGATAGCTCTTCGATGGTGGCGCTGTCGGCGTTATGGTATTTTTTAGCGACTTGAAGGTAGGAAGGGCCGATGGATTTATCCTTGGCCATATGACAGGCGAGACAGGTGGACTGGCTGATGAGGCTGGAACCTGGGTGATCGAGTGGGAGGCCCGCCATACGGGGGTCGCTTTTAGGGACGCTGACAGTCTGGGCTGACTCACTGTAGGTGATCCGCTTTATCTTTCCATCTGTGCCGTCATACCACTTTGAGCCATATTCAAGGAGGTAGAGCTGGCCACGATGTCCAAGAGCCATGTCGTTTGGGTGGACGAAGCGGTGCTTTGAAAGCCAAGGTTCGTTCCAGACGATATTTCCTTTTTGATCCATTTTGATGAGGCGGATCCAGTTACTAGTCCAGTCATAGGCGATGAGGCAGGAGTCGAAGGCTTCGGGGAATTTACTCGCAGAGTCGGGGTAGTCAGAGTGGTAGTAGACTGGGCCGGCACAGGCGGATGAGCGTGGGTAGTGCCAGAAGGCGGGTTGAGCGGGAGGGAGCTTTTTGAGGCCGGTATTATTCGGTGATCTATTCCGGGCGGCTTTCGCGCTGAATTTGCGGCCAATCTTTTTTTTCTCAAAGTCATATTCAGCGTAGGCGATGTTATCACCGATGTGGTAGGGCCAGCCGAAGTGTCCTGCCTCACGGGCTTGGTTAATTTCATCATATCCACGTGGTCCACGATCATCGGTCTTAGCGGCATCAGGGCCTATTTTTCCCCAGTAAAGGTAGCCACTTTTTTGATCAACGGAGATGCGGTAGGGATTACGGCAGCCCATGACATAGATTTCTGGGCGGGTTTTTTTTGTACCTTTCGTAAAGAGGTTCCCATCAGGGATGGTGTAGCTTCCATCAGGTTGAGGAATGATACGGAGGATCTTTCCGCGAAGATCATTGGTATTTCCGGCGGTACGTTGAGCATCGTACCAGTGGCGTTCCTTACGCTCATCGATGGGGGAGGAGCCGTTGGACTTAAATGGGCAGGTATTATCACCAGTGGCGATGAAGAGGTGACCTTTGGGGCCAAAGGTGAGGGAGCCGGCTTCATGGCAAGTGGCGTTTTCAGGATCTTGAGGGACCTTGAGCATGATTTTCTCATCCTTGAGAGTTTTACCATCGAAGGTGAAGCGGGAGAGTTGGTGGCGGGATTTCTTTTTAGGAGAGTAGTAGAGGTAGACCCATTTGTTTTCGCCAAAATTTGGGTCAAGAGTGATTCCGAGAAGGCCGCATTCGCGAGCGTAGGATCCTTCACGGCTTTGCACTTTGAGCTGAGTTACGGTGCGGATCTGGCCGGTTTCTGGGTCGACGAGTTTCACGGCCCCCTTACGCTCGATTACAAAAAGGTAGCCTGCGGGAGTGACGGCTATTTCCATGGGGTCTTCTAAGCCGCTTACGATGGTGTCTACTTTAAAATATTCATCAGAAGGAATCATTCCAAAGCATCCCAGGGTGAGGGAGAAGAGGGCGAGGAGCATTTTCATCCCGAGGAACATACGAGAAAAAATGAGATATGATATGGAAAAATCTGTTGGATAGGCAATGACGGGGAGCATGAAAATAGGTGCTGTAGAGGGAAGAAAATTCACTCGCTCGACAGAAAGCGTCTTTTCCTTCAGTATAACCGGACTCGATGGCAGAAAAAAGTAAGGGTCAGTTCATTACCACTCAGTGGACGCGTATTCTGGGTTCGTCTCAGGAGTCTCATGAAGAGGTTTCAAAGTCTCTCACAAATCTCTGTGAGATTTATCATGATCCGGTGTTCTTATTTATCCGCAGTCGCTGTGGGAATACTGAGCAGGCAAAGGATTTATGCCAGGGATTCTTTGCGATGTTGATCGAGAAGCAGATTTATCGCCACGCGGATCGTCATCGAGGGAAGTTTCGCTCATTCCTTCTGACTTCGGTGAAGAATTATCTTAAGAATGAGTATCGAAATGAGAGCCGCCAAAAGAGAGCGGGGGGGAAGCAGCACTTTTCGATCGATGGTCCGGGGAAGGAGCTGGATCTAGTGGATGAGGAGCCTACGGATTCACTCTTTGACCGAGAGTGGGCCAATATTGTTTTTGGTCGCGTTTGGGAGACGCTGGGAAAGGAATATCAGAAATCAGGAAAGGAAGACCGCTTTAGGGTATTGCGCCCTAGTATTGATGATCCAACCTCATTTTCTTTGTCAGAAGCAGGGAAGGAGTTGAAGCTTTCTGAAAGTGCTGCGAAATCGGCCGCTTTCCGTCTGCGAGGACGATTTCGTGAAATTTTTCGTGATACCGTAGCCGAACTGGTAGAGAGCCCGGATGATATCGAGGATGAAATTCGTTATTTGATCCAGTCGATGGTGCGCGGCCCCTCTTCGTAGATCTCAGGGGATTTACGAAGAGGTGAAAAGGCAGGGCTCCTACACAAGGGAGTAATCCAGACTAAAATCTTGCTAGAGCGATCCCCATTACTTTGAAAATCGTTTTAAAAACCACTGATTACCTAAGGTTTCGCCCTGCCTCTGCTCTGAATTTATCCCTTGTGTAGGGACCCCGGGTGAAAAGGCTATCTTATAAGCTAGAAACGGGTGGGGGGGACCCTGTTTAAGATGGTGGGCTGTAATTTTGCGGTATCGACCGTGAATTCCCTTGTGTGAGATCAGCGGAAGGGAGTGGAACTACCATCTGAGATTGCTCTGTCACAGGCTGTGTTGGCAGAGGGGTCGTGATTGCTGGAGGAGTGGTATAGCTCGGGCGGCGGCGTCTTGGGCGACGTGGAATTTTTGGAATGAATGTCATTGGAGTGTGTTGTTGTTGAATGACTTATTGGAATTTTGAAACTCCTGTTGGTCATTAAGACATAGAAATACGTTGGGAGAGTTTTGGCAAACTATTTTGCGTTTTATTCGGATAGTGTTCTTTCTTGAGGGCGGCGCGGCTCTGTGGGTGCGGGCAGCAGTCTTGATGCACTGGGAATTGGGGGGCACAAAAGAGTGCGCGGGGGCGAGCAGGCTGTGGTCGGGATTTTGGGGAGTTCGACATGTTGTTGATCAGGCTGGTGAAACATGAGACGAGAATGAGAGAAGAATTATTCTCGTCATTTTACTTATGGCAAAATTCCCCCAAACCTGATCAGAGAAAATGAGAAAAAAATTACGCACTACCTTATGCGGTAGTGCGTAACAAAGAAAAAGGGAGGCTTTTACTGTGAGGATCAGAGAGTTCTCTCCTTAGTCATCCAGGTGCACGATACCTCGATGGACCGCGATGACTGCAGCCTGGGTACGATCATTGACGTCTAGTTTATCAAGGATCTTAGAGGTGTGAAGCTTCACGGTGCCGAGTGAGATACCTAGGCGATCACTGATTTCCTTATTTCGTAAGCCTTGCACGATGAGGGTCAAGACTTCGGCTTCCCGCTTGCTGAGAGAGGCTCTCTGGGAACGCTTACGGATTTTATCAGCAATTTTCGGAGGGAAGTATGCCTCGCCAGCATGCACGGTGCGAATCCCTTCTAGAAGTTCTTCGGTATCATCACCTTTAGTCACGTAGGCACGGACACCGGCTTTCACGGCTCGCCAGATGTCTTCTTCTCCTTCATAGACAGAGAGGAGGAGGACACGGGCTCCAGGATGGGCGGAGAGGAGGCGTTTTGTAGCTGCGACGCCATTTTCTTCAGGCATGCGGAAATCGATGACCACCACATCAGGCTGAAGCTCTTCGTATTGTTCGACAATTTGGAGGCTATTGCCGGCTTGGCCTACGAGAGTCATCTCGTCAGTTGCTTCAATGGCGCCGCTGAGGCCAATACGGACAAGGACGTGGTCATCGATCAGGAGAACTTTAATCATGGTCTGGAGAGATTGGTCGTTTATTAACCGGGAGTAGTATTGACACAGTTGTGCCAGATCCTGGCTCACTTTCGAGGATAAATTTCGCTCCGATTCTTCCTGCACGTTCTTCCATGCCGGCTAGACCGAAGTGTCCTTCGGGCCTAGGGCCTTGAGTATCAAAGCCTGAGCCATTATCGATGATGCGAGCGGTGAATTGATCAGAATTGTAAAGATATTCAACGCGAATTTCACTCGCCTTTCCATGGCGGAGTGAATTGTAGGTCGCTTCCCTGATAATACGGCGAATTTGCCGTTTTGCGTCCGCATCCAGGGAATATGACTTCCCTTTAATTTTTAACTTAATTTCTGCTCCTAGGCGTTCGGCTTCTGAGAGAAGCATTTCGTCTCGCCAAGCGGCGGATTCTTCATCGCTGCCACGAAGGTCGTATATGGCCTCTCGCGATTCACGCTGGCATGCCTTGGCCATCTTTTCGGTGACTTCGAGAGCGGGTCCTAGCTTTTCGTATTTTTCGTTTTTGAAGAAACGTAGGCAGTTGTTGATTTGGAGAGCGACGGCAGCGAGGTTTTGTTCCAGAGAATCATGAAGCTCACGGGCGACTCGTTCCCTTTCTGCAGCGGAGCTTTCCTGTGCGACCTGTGCTCCGATGGTGGCCGTTTGCTCCGCAACTTTTCTCCGGAGGAGCCAAACCCAGGTGAGGGCAATCAAAAGGATGCTGCCGATCAGGGCGAGGATGAGTAGGAAGCGCCGGAGAGTCCACCATCCGCGTCGCTTCAAAATGACGATGTCATCGCTATCACTGACGAGGAGCTGGAAGGCATCGGGGTCGATGGGATTAAGCGGAGCAGTGGCACCGGAGGTGGCCTGTTGGAAGATTCCGGTGATGTCCGCAGTGGCTCCAGGAGAGACGTTTTTTAGCTCAGTCCATGAGACGGGTAGGCCGATTTGAAAGACCTTACCATTCGCCTCCGCGCTGATAATGGCCCCATTAACCGCGATTCGTTTCTCGAGAATGACGGCAGTGAAGATGACGAGCGTGTTGTCGATGACGCTACGGTCTACTTTTCCAAGATCCAAAATACGCGTCGGAGCTGGCAGCTCGGTAGACTCGATTAAAGAGAATGACTGGGCTTTGAAAAGTATGCTGGTGGCTTCCGTAGACGCGAGACCGATCACCTCCACCTTATCCCCACGCTCGTATGGGCAGGGAGCGGTCGTGCGCACGAGGAGTCCGCGCTGCTCGTCCTGCAGGATGACGCGGGAATCGTCTCGGTAGGTGATGATTCCTCGCGTTCGGATAGAGCCTGCACTGGGAGTTTCATTTTCATTCAGGGTCGCAAGATCAATGAGTGGGATCTCCTTTTTTTGCTTTTCGGAAAGGATGCGGATGAACTGAGCAGAGGGCACGCCGATGTGGCGGCCGGTGAGTGAGTTCGATTCGTCGTACTCGGTGATGAGGACGCCATCGACTTCGATTTCCGCGTCGAAAAGACTCTTCGAAAGGCCACTACTTTCGAGTGTGTTTGGGAGGTGAAGGTCGATTTTTTCGCCTAAAGCCTGGATGGTGAGAATGACGGTGAATTGATCAAAATTTCCTTTCAGGACCTGTCCGCGAGTGGTGATCCATTGGCAATCCATTTCAGGAAGAAAGAGGTTTTCAGCACTTAATTCCTCAGGGTTCGGGAGGGGAGGTTCGCCTTTAGGTTCGATCGATAGGGCTTCGATGTGGGGGTGAAATGAACTCGCACTCGTGACTCCTTTTACTAAGACGCGCTGCCCTGCACGGTGGGATAGCTCACGTGTTTCTGTTGTCTGAAGCGCGACGTAGCAGCCGAACTCGCCATCGTGAAGGTGAGCGCCGTCGCGGGTCGGAGTCACGTGGGTGATCTGTGCTTCGATTTCTACCTCTCGCTTTTCGTTTGCTTCCTCTCTGCTCAGGCTTCTGAGCTCGGCGATTGAGGTGATCGGGGCCTCTGCAGCTTTTGCCAGGGTGGCGAGGGTGAATAAGAAGAATAGTAGGATGTAGCGCTCCATCTCCCTAATCTTGAGGTAGAGAAGGTGGTCTTGTCTACGCACGAGATCGGTCTAATTGAGAAATTGGCCACTCGTATTGAGAATTTGAGGTCTTTTCGCTGGCGCAGACGTTAAAATCATGTGGGCATATCTTTTAACGATCCATGTCATTAATGATGAGCCGTGTTCTCCTTTTCTTCATTTGTCTCCATAGTCTCCTACTTCTGAGCCACGGAGAGGAAGAAGGCCCGATGGTGTCCTTTGCGCTCCAGCGAATGCGTGAGGCTCACCCCGAAGTCCAAGTGAAGATGAAGAGGGAATCATCTCTGAAAGCGCAGGGTTTTGAGATCAAGAAAGAGGGGGCAGATTGGCTTGTCTCTGGAGGTGATGATCATGGACTGATGTATGGCGTTCTTGATCTTTCTGAGAGCCTGACCTTAGGGCTAGAACCCTCAAAAAAACGTTCGCCTTCAATCTCTCGGCGAGGGCTAAAGATGAATATTCCTCTCGATGCGCGCTGTCCCAGCTATGATGACTCCGGTACTTCAGCGGTAAAAAATATCCCCGTCGTATGGGAGCGGGAGTTCTGGCATCAATTTCTCGATCGCATGGCAGAGCATCGCTATAATGTGCTCACTCTCTGGAGTAATCATCCCTTCACTACGATGGTGAAGCTGAAGAATTACCCAGAAGTCGCCATTCCAGATGTGGCGGTGCCGACTTATGAGATGGATTCTCACATGCTCATTCAATATCGGAAGGAAAAGCTCCAGAATCCAAAATTCTATCGCGTGGTGAAGCACATGACGATGGATGAAAAGATCGCTCACTGGCGGTATGTCATGCGCTATGCCCGCGAGCGTGGCATCGATATTTATTTTATCACCTGGAATATCTGGCTTCACGGAGCGGAAGGGAAGTACGGCATTTCTGATAGTCAGAAGAATCCTGAGACGATCAAATATCTCCGCGAAAGCATGAAGCAGATGGTGCTGACTTATCCTGATCTGAAAGGCTTCGGAGTTACTGCAGGCGAGAACATGAATAATGACCTCGAGGGGGAGCATTCTCCCATCAGCTGGCTATGGAATACCTATGGCGAGGGAATTAAAGACGCACTTAAGGAGCAGCCAAAGCGTCAGTTCGATTTCATTCACCGCGTTTGGTATAGCGGAGTCGGGAAAATGATGGAGCCCTTCATCAATAAATACCCGCAGCGCTGTGACATCAGTTTTAAATATTCGCGAGCGCGGCTTTACTCCTTTGAGGCGCCTCCATTCTATAAACAAAAACTAGCTCGCGATGTTAGCCAGCGTGGTCTCCGCTGCTGGATGAATCTTAGAAATGATGACATTTTTCATTTCCGCTGGGGGAATCCTGACTACGTGAGAGCGTTTCTCTCGAATCTTCCCAAGGAACCAATGTTAGCGGGATTTTACATGGGCTCTGATGGCTATGTCTGGGGTCGGGAATTCATGAGTAAAGAGCCCAAAAATCCTCGTGAACTTGAGATCGATAAACATTGGTATCGTTTTTTGATGTGGGGACGGCTCGCTTATGACCCGAGTTTGGACGATCTTTTTTTTCAGGCGAAACTGCAGAACCGTTTCCCAGGTGTAGATGCGGACACCCTTTATCATACCTGGAAGGTAGCTTCTCAAATTGTGCCTGCGGTTAATCGCTACCATTGGCGAGATTGGGATCACATGTGGTCGATCGAGACCTGTATGTCTAAGAAAGAGGGTTACCATTCGCTAGACCATTTTATCGAATTTGGGCCTCTCAAAAGCTACGGACTCAGCATTCCAGAATTTGTGAAAAATCCGAACCAGTCGGGAGTGACTCCAGTGCAGGCCGCGGATGAGTTAGACCAGCTAGCGGAGCAGACCTTGGCTGGTCTCAATATTCTGAGTGGAAATCAATCGCGCGACCTTAGATTATCTCTAGCCGATATGAGAGCTTTCGCTTATTTAGCAGAATACTATGCGGATAAGATTCGCGCCGCGCTGGAGCTTCATCGTTATCGAGTTCATGGCAAGGAGACATCCCGTCAGCTCGCTGTTGCTCACCTGGAAAAAAGTATCAGGCACTGGAGAGCGTATGGAGAAGTGGCCTCGGCGGCCTATCAGACCCAGCTTCTAGCGCGGGTAGATACCACAGACTGGCTAGGGGAACTTTTTGATTTTGCGAAGTCAGATTTTGAAATCTTGCTGAAGGCTCAGGTGGGGGTATTTCCAGAAACTCTCGTCCGGTCTCGCATCAACCGGATCAACGGTAAAAAATAAAAGAAGCTCTCTGGCAAAATTTACCAGAGAGCTCGTGCGTTGTAGGGAACGGGTGAGGAACTCTATTTATCGTACGTTTTTAAGTACGAAATTTAGATTATGACGGAGGGCTGCCGCTAGATCTGTATGATCAAAGCTCTTGCCGAACATGCGGGCAAAGATGTCCTGCTTACCTGCGCCCTCTGTTTTCGAAAGTTTATTCATCTCAGCATCATAAGCTTTAAAGAGACTTGCGACGAGAGTTCCTTCTGGCGTCTTCCAGGGCTCTGCATTTGGAATGATGGGGGCTTCACTATCAGCTGGAGGCTCGACCGCATTCGGCTCGCGCTCGATCTGGCCCGTAGTGATGCGTTTGCCATCGAGAGAGAGGCGGATTTGTCCCGTGATGAGATGGCCCTGCGGGCTAAAGGTAAGCTCCAGATAGGATGAGATGAGTTTTCCCATGCGAGGACGGTGGTCTACCCGAGTGGAGACGAACATTCCGCCGCCCGGAGTTGGACTTAGGGTGGGGACATGAGTGCGGTATGTATTGTTGTCGATGCTGTAGAGAGCCGTCCGGTTTTTCTTCCAGCCATTGAGCGATTGCCCAAACGCATTTGTATCAAAGTAAACTGCCGCTGCTGGTCCTGCAAAGGAGGCTGAGGCTAGCAGAGTTAGTAGGAGTTTTTTCATAGTGTTAGATTTTTTATTAGAAGGCGAGCCGGGCATGAGTGCTCCAGTTCCACGAGTCGAGATCTGCGCTAGCATCAGCTCCGCTAAGAGTGCGGTATTCCAGTCCTGCTCCCCAGAGGAGATTGTCCTCAAAGAAGTGCGCGTTCACCCCGAGATAGAAGGAGTGTAGGGAGTCTGCGGTGCTGAAGGTATTATATTGGAATGGCTGACCAACATCAGAGATTGGCCGAGCAACGCCAAATCCTGAAAGGATACCGCCTGCTTGATCAGAGGCGGCGTAGTGGTATCTGCCTACTAAGCGGAAGGCGTCTTGGACGAGCCAGCGGGCAGCGCGTAAGGTGACGCCCCACGAGGTGTTTTCATCTCCCTTCGCGAGGAAAAACTCGCTGGCGAAGTCATAGGAACCAGAGCTGACCTTCACTCCGGTGGAAAACAAATGGCGGTAGGCGAGGGGAATCGCTTCGCTCCGGCCACGGTCAAAGTTATGGATATAATCGAGATGCCACCCACGGTGTTCTAGGCCTGCGAGGAGAAATCCGCGCCCGTCGATGTCTGGAATATTCCGATCTGAGTCGCCGCTAAAGTAGCCTAGCTTCCACCCCTGCCCTTCGAGAAGGGCGCCGAGGCTACTCGCGGGAGCGAGCTGAGCCAGCAGGGGTGACAGATCTGGAAACCAACGAAGGGAGGGATCAGTACTGTATTCACTAGAGAAGGATGGGCGAAATTTTCCCACCGAGAGGGCGAGCTTATCATGGAAAGCGTACTTCGCTCGTAGGGTTTCAAACCCTAGGTAATCACCGGAGCTGTCAAAAGCGGCGTCAGCTTCAATTTCTAGATCGTAAAAAGCGCGTAAGGCGATTCCAAGATGAGAGCGGCGAAGGCCGGAGTCCTGAGCCTCACTTCCCGAATGGAGTTGGTAGTCGAAATTTCCTCGTAGTGCGATTTCCTGAAGGTAAGGGTTTTTTCGTACCATTTCATAGGTCACGAGCGGTTTGACTTCCTTCGGCCAGCGCTCAGGTGGGGCGGGATGTTCTGGAGGTGGGGGAGGTTTTTCGATGGGGCTTTTAGCTGATGGAGCCACTCCGCCTATCGTCTGATAAATCTCTCCTGGCTGAGTTGGTTCAGCATCAAGTAGGTCCAAGGCTTTATTAGCAAACAGGGAGTTTGCCATCAGCAGGGGAAGAGAATACCGCAGAATTGTCATCAGCTTTTTTCTTTCTCTTCTTGAGCTTTCTTTTCTTCGCGAAGGAGTTCTTCACGTTCCTTTTTCGCCTTTTCTCGCTCAGCAGCACGCTGGACGCGGCGTAGGTATTGCTCGATCGAGCGCTTGGAACCTTTTTTTAAGCGAACGGCCTGCTCGAGCTTTGGGAGCGCGTCGAGGTAGCGGCCATCCTTCACCAGCATTTGGGCAAAGCGGAGATTTGCCTGGAAGGCAACCTGTGGATCAGTGTCATCAAGGGCGATTTTCAGATAGCTTTTCGCTTCTACTTTGAAATCCGAATTATCTTCTTCCGCCGCACGCTCTGCGAAAAGTTTCGCCAAGCCGACTCGTGCCTCCCCATTGGCTGGGTCGAGCTCAAGCGCTTTTTTAAGGCTCTCAGTAGCAGACTCCAGATTTTGGTCAGCTTTTGCGATATCACTTTCCACCTTGAGGGCAGACACATTTTGCTCGGTAGTCATCGTTCCCCCGGCGAGATTTCTCATTTCTGTGGTGAGGCGAGCGGCCTCCTTGGGTGCACCAAGCTGGAGGAGATACTTCGCTGCTTTGAGTGAGCGGGAAATGTTGACGCTTTTCGCTTCTTTCATTGCACTGAGATAAGCCCCCAGAGCAAGTAGCGGTTGATCTTCTCTGGAGTAAATATCCCCTAGCTGATTCAGTGATTCTTCATCGGCGAGGCCCTTGAGCCGAAGAGCTTCATAGTTCTCTGCTGCTCGAGTGATGTCCTCATTTTGAATGAAGCAGTTCGCCTGCTGCTTCCAGAGCAGCGCATCGTCCGGATTCTCATCAATGAGCGTCTGCAGCATGGAGGCAGCCTCGTTCCAGCTTTCCTTCAGCAGAAGTGCTTGGGCAAGGCCGAGCTTCCAATCCTTTTCGATGGGGTTCAAAAGGTAGGCCTGACGGTAAGCTGCTTCTGCGGCGAGTGCTTTTTCTTCCTTCAGATAAGCCACCCCGAGAAGGCCGAAAGTACGATGGTCAGCATCACCGTATGCGATCGCTTTCATCAGGTTTGGTTTCGCCTTCTCGATCTGGTTATTGCTGGCGTAGAGCAGCGCTAAGTTCTTGTAGGCGCGGCGGTATGCTTCGTGGCGTTTAATGGCGATTTTATAAGCCTTCTCAGCATCATCGATGCGTCCATTCTGGAAGTAGAGATTTCCTAACGTAAAAATAAGCGCTGCGGAAACTCCCTTGGCTTCCTTTTCTGGATCAGTGGGATTTTTCCGTTCGGCAATGAAATCAAGTAAGCGTTTCTCCGCTTGTTTAAAGCGTGAGAGTGAAAGGAGCTCGCTCAGCTCTGCAATGACGAGACCTTCTTCTCGATCCACCTTTGGCTCCACTTCAGGCAGAAATCCGTAGCTCCCTACAAATCTCTGCTTAAACTCTGAACTCTGAAACAGAGAGGGGGAGAGCTTCATCGGAGCGGCATGCAGAGTAGAGATACCGAGAAAGGTTAGAAAAAATCGAGACATAGGCTGACGCACATTTTCTAAGAAAAGATTGCTCACCAGAAGGGTTAAGGAATCGTGACAAAACTGTCACGGAGAGGCGCCTCGTTACTCTGCGTAGCGAAGGAATGTTGCAACAGATAATTTGGGGCTAAGGGCGTGACTTTGAAGCTGGCAAGCTCAACAAGAACACCCAGCCTTCCTTAAAGCGCTCCATGGAATTTATTACCGCAAAACGTCGTTCTGGAGTAAAGTTACTGAGGAAACTAAGGCGAAATGCTGATAGAGCCCTTTTGCTCAAACCATCCTAATCCCATAAAAGAGCCTGATCTTGAACACATCGACGAAGCCGTCCTAGGGGTTCTCTTCCTTGCCTCATTTCTAGAGGGGAAACAGTTTCCATGGCGAGCGTGGAAAGGTCATGATTGGGATGCTCTCGAGCGACTCCACCAGAAAGGCTTCATCTCTGATACAGTTGGCAAACATAAGTCGGTGACTTTTACCGAAGAAGGCCGGAAGCTTGCTGAGGAGTACTTCGAGCGTCTGTTTTGCAAGAAGGTCACTGCAGAAGATTCCCCTGAGGGTTAGTTTTACTTCTAATAATTGGGTCGTAGCGGGATATGACTGGAAACCCTGCAGAAATCTCCGTTGCTTTCCTACAGCTTGGGGGCGATTCTATATATTTATATTATGTGAAAATATGATTGTCTGAAGAGAACAAGTTCTTGAGGTCAAAAATCTTGTCAGGCATTCTTCAAAAATAATGAAGAAGTTACTTTGGATTTTTGTTACTCTATTCGTTTTTCTCAGAGAAATCGAGGTTCAGGCTTATCCGTCACCACCTCGGTTTAAAAACGGTGTTTGCCTGATCCCGGTAAATAAAACTTACTTCGATAAATTTTATCTAGCCATTGATCGCAAAGGAAATGTTCTAGTGAACAATGTGGAGCCTTATTCATATTTCTTACGCAATGAAAATTCTTGGCTTACAGCATTCAAAGGAAGTGACGGAAAATCTTTTCAAACCAAGCAGGGGAAAATCGAGGAGATTGATCAAAACGAAATTCAATGGGAAAGACCCTATCCCTATCGAATTTTGCGCTCAAACGGAAAAGTAGGACTCATTTCCAATATGGATGGAAAAGTAATTTTAGATGCTGTCTATGACAATATCTTATCACCAGGAGATCATGGACCAAGTTTGAGCATCCGGGCTGATGACACGACAAATTGCTTAGGTGTTTTTCAAAATGAGAAGTGGGGGCTGTTTGATTGTGAAATTGGAAAAACTGTAGTCCCCCCTATGTATGATTGGATTGATCTGGAATATGCAGGTGATGGAATTTCTGTAGTTCGTTCGGGGAACAAATGGGGTTATTTTTCGCGAGTAAAAGGTGAAATGGTTGCGGATGGATTTATTATGGCTTTCCCCTTTTCGGACGGAAAAGCCATTGCATACAGAGAAAAAGAACAGGCCTTGATTATCGATTCCTCCGGACGAGACATTTCAAAATTTTCTCATCAATGCCCTGTGAATATAGAAGGCTGGAAAACAGAGATGCAAAACAGAAGGATGCTGTTCCAAAATGGTCTAGCCGCCGTTAAGGAAAAAAGTAAAATTGGCGTAATCAATTCAAAGGGCAAAATTGTCCAACCCTACGTTTACGAGCAGTTGGGATACCTAAAAGATGGTTTTTTTAGAGACGGGATGGGCCGGTTTAAAAAATCTGATAAAGTAGGATTCTTTGACTCTTCAGGAAAAGTTGCGATTAAGGCTGTTTGGGATGATGCTGGATTTTTTTCCGAGGGATTAGCTTATGTGATATCTGGTGATAGGTGGGGATTTGTTGACAAAAGAGGAAAGATATTAATAGGCCCGGTGAAATTTGGCGAAATGCCATCGGAAAAAAAATAATTACCACGTAACTCGCTTTAGAATATCGAGCCTGAGAGAAAATTTGTGTTTTTGATC
>CALGMJ010000076.1 GCA_937958875.1 uncultured Verrucomicrobiales bacterium
AATGTGCTCAATGCCGTCGCTGCCGTAGCAGCTGCCGCAGGTTTGGGATTGCGAATTCGTGATGTTATTAAGCATCTCGCCACCCTGCCTCAGACGCCGGGGCGGATGGAATGTGTTGGTGGAGAAGCGGCACCGGTCTTCGTGGATTATGCACATACTCCTGATGCCTTGGAAAAGGTGTGTGAAACTTTGCTCGAACTCAATCCGGCGCACCTGATCACCGTATTTGGCTGTGGAGGGGATCGGGATCGGGAAAAACGTCCACTCATGGGAGCTGCGGCCGCAAAGCACAGTCATTACAGTATTGTGACTTCTGATAATCCTCGTACTGAAAAGCCTGGTGAAATTATCGATGAAGTCGTGGCAGGTATGGCTGATGCTAAGTTTGAGGTGATTTCAGACCGGAAGATGGCCATCATTAAAGCGATCGAGATTTCTCGAGCTCGAGACATCGTATTGATCGCAGGAAAGGGGCATGAGAATTATCAAGAAATTGATGGGAAGCGCACCTTCTTCGATGATCGTGAAGAAGCTAGGAAGGCCATTCAGATCTTTGCCAAGGCGCGCGAGCGTAAGAGGGAAGAGCTCCGGAAAGAGCGCGAAATGAAGCGGCGTCAAGAACGAGAGGAGGACTAATACCATGAACCATTATTCAGTCAGCACTTTAGCGGAAGCCATGAATGCCTCCCTGCCTCAGGGTGGGGAAGAGGTGTTGATTACTGGTGGCGTCTCCACCGATACTCGCTCGATTCCTTCTAATGCCTTATTTTTTGCTCTGCGGGGTGAGAATTTTGATGCTCATAATTTTCTGGAGCAAGCAGTAGATGCGGGAGCGGCAGCTCTGGTGATTGATCGTCCTGAAGCTGCTCCTGAAGGTGTTCCGGTTATCGTTGTTGAGGATGTTCTCATCGCCTTGCAGCGTCTCGCTTGCTGGTATTGTGCTGAACTAGATATTCCTGTCATTGCGATCACTGGCTCGAACGGTAAGACCTCTACGAAGGATCTGACGAAGGCTGTTTTGAGCCAGAAATTTTCGGTCAATGCCACTTTGGGGAATCTTAATAATCATATCGGGCTTCCACTTTCTGTGTTGGCGACGAATGCTGAACATGAGGTTGGGATTTTTGAGATGGGGATGAATCATCCTGGTGAAATTGCCCCACTTTGTCAGATCGCGAGACCTGACATCAGTATCATCACGAATGTAGGCACCGCTCATATTGAAAACATGGGGAGTCGTCAGGCCATCGCGGATGAAAAGGGTGAGGTTGCTCGGGCTTTAACCACGAATGGGACTCTTCTTGTTCCAGCTAATTGTGATTTTGTAGAATACTATAAAGATCGTACCGCTGGCAAAGTTCTGCCAGTAGGGAATGGCCGTGGAGCAGTGCGAGCGGAGAATCTTACTACAGATGGTGATGGCTCTCGCTTTGATCTTGTCATTGATGGTGTCGGTCGTGTGTCGGCATCGATCCCGGTGACGGGAAAGCACATGGTGAATAATGCCATGCTCGCAGCTGGAGCCGGTCATTTACTTGGGCTTACCCTGGATGAAATTTCCGCTGGTCTTTCTGACGCTGTGCTCACGAGTGGTCGTCTACGTCAGTTTGATTTTGAAGGGATTCAAGTGATCGATGACACTTATAATGCTAATCCAGAATCAGTCACTGCAGCGGTGGAAACGCTGGCTGATCTTCCATGCCAGGGGAGGCGTATTGCCTGCCTCGGAGTGATGGCTGAGCTCGGTAAGCATGCTTCGGCAGCCTATCAGAACCTTGGCGAATTAGTCGCGCAGAAGGAGATCGACCAACTGCTCGTAGTAGGAGCTGAGGCCCAAGAAATGGTCGATAGCGCTTCAAAGGCAGGCGCAAAAGTAGAACTCTTTTTAGAAGCTGCTCCTGCTGCGGAATGGCTGAAATTAAATACGAAAGAGCAAGATCTCGTGCTCTTTAAAGGAAGTCGCGCAGCTGCGATCGAGCGCGTGATGCATCAAGCTTACCCCGAACCGAATTACCCCTAACAATGCTCTACTGGCTCTATAAATTTTGGCTCAACGCTTCCGAATCTGGCGAAGCTTGGGCAGAGACATTTTCATTTTTAAATCTTTTCAGCTACATCACAGTGCGCGCTGGATTAGCTGCGACGATCTCTTTTGTCCTTTCGGTCGTGCTTGGACCTCGAGTGATCCGGAAGCTGATCTCACTGAAAGTGGGGCAGCCTATCCGGACGGCGGAGGAGGTTCATAAACTCGCTGAACTCCATGGGCAAAAGGCGGGCACTCCAACGATGGGAGGAATCATGATTTTAGGAACGGTGCTGGTCGCTGTTCTGCTCTGTACGAATCCGCTTAATCCTTTTGTCGCGGTAACTTGCAGTGTCATGCTTGGTCTCGGTCTATTGGGTTTTGTCGATGATTATAAAAAAATCGTTGAGAAGACTTCAGACGGTGTCAGTGGGAAAACGAAACTTTTCTGGCAGGCCCTCATTGGAGCGGTGGCTGGGATTTTTCTCTGGCAGCATCCTGAGACGGCGAATTACTTCTTTTATTCTCCTGATAATGCTCACGGAGTAGAAACAGAAGTTGCGGTGACTTCGATTGGGTTCCCACTCTGGGGCTTTGTCATTCCTTTAGGGATTCTCGCGATACCATTCTTTGTAGGTCTCATCATGGGGACTTCAAATGCGGTGAACCTTACTGATGGTCTTGATGGACTCGCTATTGGTTGCACCATTACCACGGCAGGAGCTTATGGGCTTATTGCTTACATTTCAGGAACGGAACCAGCGGCTGAATACCTGCATCTTTTCCATAACCGGAATCTCGCTGAGCTTTCGATCGTGATGCTTGCGCTCGTAGGGGCAGGTTTTGGGTTCCTCTGGTATAACTGTCATCCGGCGAAAGTGTTCATGGGCGATACCGGTTCTCTCGCAATTGGAGGTGCCCTTGGGATGACTGCTATTTGTACGAAGCAGGAACTACTTCTCGTCATTATTGGCGGTATCTTTGTCATGGAAGCTGTTTCCGTGATCCTACAGGTTGGGAGCTTCAAGTTACGTAAGAAGCGTATCTTTGCCATGGCTCCGATTCATCACCATTTCGAGCTACGCGGATGGCATGAAAATCAGGTCATTATTCGTTTCTGGATCATTTCTGCTCTCCTTGCATTAGGGGGGCTCGCTCTTCTGAAAGTTCTCTAACAATTTCTAACATGCTTCAACTCACCGGAAAAAATGTTGCCGTGCTCGGCGCAGGACGTAGTGGCCGTGCCGCTGCTGCTCTTGCGACGCATTGCGGTGCCACGGTGACGGTCTATGACACACGTAAAGTTGAAGGTGCCGTACAGGCTGATTTAGAATTAGCGCGCGCGACAGTTGCTGATCTTGTCGTAGTGAGTCCTGGTATTGAAACAAGAGGAGACTTCGTGCAGGCTTTTGCAGAGGGCAGCGGAGAGCTCTGGGGAGAGGTGGAACTCGCTTGGCGTTGTTATGATGGAATTGTCATCGGAATCACAGGGACCAATGGGAAGACAACAACTACGGAGCTTGTCAATGAGTTGGTGCTGGCGGCAGGGCGCAGTTGTGCTCCATGTGGTAACTACGGCGTT
This sequence comes from uncultured Verrucomicrobiales bacterium, assembly GCA_937958875.1. Classification (GTDB taxonomy): domain Bacteria; phylum Verrucomicrobiota; class Verrucomicrobiia; order Verrucomicrobiales; family Akkermansiaceae; genus SW10. The sequence goes on from CALGMJ010000076.1 coordinate 3,606, forward strand.
CCTCTTTCTGAGATTGTACTTCAGGACGCCATTCCTGAAGTTGTGGCCTTGGAGCTGAGTTCTTTTCAGTTGGAAACGACAGTCGACTTCGCGCCGGACGCGATTGTCTGGTTAAATTTTTCACCTGATCACATGGACCGCTATCAGTCGGTAGCAGAGTATCGTGAGGCAAAGCTTCGAATTTTTGAAAAGGCTACCGCTGAGACTCCGATCATTGTGAGAGATGGGGAGGAACTCGGAAGTGTCTTGGGGAAACGAATCGATTTTACGGCTGAAGAGGGAGCTATTCCCATTAAGGCAACTCGTTTAAGAGGTCTGCATAATGCGGAGAATCTGAATGCTGCCGTTCTCGTGGTGACGGAGCTCTTTGGAGTGCCAGAAAAGGATGCTCTCGCCGAATATCAGCCACCTGCGCATCGTGGTGAATTTATTCGCGAAGTGAACGGGGTAGAATATCTCAATGATTCTAAAGCGACAAACCTTCACGCCTTGGAATCCGCTCTGCGTTCGCAGAGTCAACCGACGTATCTCATTGCTGGGGGAAAGCAAAAGGGGCTCGATTACGAGCCACTCATCTCGCTCCTTGGTGAGAAGGTCGAAGAAGCGATTTTCTTCGGAGAAATCGGAACAGACCTGGCCGCACTTTTTTCAAAAATCATTCCGACGACAGCGGTAGAAACTCTAAGCGAAGCTGTCACTCTCGCTCACAAAAAAGCCCAACCAGGCTCGGTCGTCCTCCTCTCTCCTGGCACCTCCTCCTTTGATCAATTTCGTGGCTATGAAGATCGCGGCGATGCTTTCCGCATGGCGGTCCAAGCCCTCACTTAAAAAATCACCCAACCTAAAATGAAGTCCAAACCAACTCTACAAGTCAAGAGGCAGCCTGCCTCTGGTTTCCGTGTTCTGCGCGCGGTGACAAATAAAACTCGAAATCGAAAGAAGCGTGTCCAGCGTGCCGCGACAACGGTTGAACCCGAAGACATGGGAGAGATCCCAGGCGTAGGGGCGGCTCGGGCACTTGTGGTCATTCTTTTACTCCATGTCGCTGCCATCGCCGGGATCTGGATTCACAATAAATGGACTTCAGAGGAGCAGGCCCAGCTTGCTGCAAACGCGGAGGTTGCCAAGACTCAGATTCAGCCTGAGTTGATTCCGGGAGCTGAGCATTATCTCGTCGAGGATGGTGATAATTACCATAAAATTGCCGCAAAAAAGGGAGTATCTACCAGTGAGCTTAAACGCATCAATAGTGAGATTGAATTGTCTCCCGGGATTAAGATCAATATCCCCAGAAATAAATCAATTGCCGGGGCCGGAGCTACGATTCTTCCGGTAAATGATGACAATTTTTCTAACCCAGATCTTTCAATCCACGATGCTCCTATTACCTACGTAAATAGGGAGCGTCCGGGTATTCAGCTTTCAGATAGTAATATCATCGAGTCACCTGAGCCGAGTGTTTTCGTTGAGAGTAAAGGTGCTCCTCCAGAGGTTGATCAAGGCGTTCTTTTGGTTCCTCGTCAGAGACGTTCATCTTCACCTGAGCCAGTGGATCACTATCGTGCTTCGTCTTATCGTGAAGTTCAGGTTCAGCGCCCACCTGAGCCAAAACCTGTCATTCCAGTTGGACGCACTCATACGATTCAAAAAGGGGACACTATTTGGGGTCTCTCAAAGCGCTATGGGGTCAGCCGCCAGGAGCTGATGCGTTTAAATGGCATCACTGATGCGGGGAAGATTCGTCTCGGGGCTTCTCTCCGTATTCCTGGACGCTAAAAAATTGATTGAGCCATGATCAAAGGAGCTCCCATTTTTCTCTGCCTCGCGGTCGGTGCCTTGCTCACGCTGGGACTCGTCATGCTTGCGAGTGCCAGTGCGAAGTGGGACATGAGCGAGGATCAATATGAATTGCTGACGAAACAAGGCCTTTGGTTGGGTGTTGGAATCGTAGGCATGATCTTTCTCGCTTTGCTGGATTACCGGTATCTCCGTTTGATCGCTTGGCCTGCGCTGACCGTGACTTGTCT
>CALGMJ010000077.1 GCA_937958875.1 uncultured Verrucomicrobiales bacterium
AGGAACTCAGTATTGATGAACGGAGCCTCGGCCTTGAACAACACCGGGGCGCCATCATAGGTAATCTTCCCAAAAATAAAGAGGGCACAAATCAGCACCGAGTAGGTGAAAAGGCCGAAGATAATAGTCCCAGCGCGATCCTTGATCTTGCGCTTGTTCGTTGCAGGAACGAATGGATTTGATGACGGTTCAGGCATGACTAAAACGTTTGATAATGCGTTGGGCCGCGATGTTAATCAGGAGAGAGATGACGAACAAGATGAGTCCGACAGAGAAAAGAGCGCGGAAGTGTAAAGTCCCCTCCGTAACTTCCCCCATTTCTTGGGCAATAATCCCGGTCATGGTATGGGTAGGCTGAGTAAGTACACCCAGACCAGCGGACCAGTCAGGGAGCGAGATTTTATTTCCCGCGACAAGCAGCACCACCATGGTCTCACCGATGACCCGGCCAAAACCAAGCAACACGGCAGCCAATATACCAGAAATAGCAGCAGGCAAGATGACCCGAATCACCGTCTGAAGCTTTGAGGCGCCGAGCGCGAGAGAGGCCTCACTGAAGGCTCTCGGCACATTATTAAGAGCATCCTCACAGAGAGTGAAGATGGTAGGCACGGCCATGAGAGCGAGAAGTAATCCTGCATTGAGAATATTAAGACGCTCCTGCATCGGAAAACCTGGAATCCAGGAAAGAAAACCGACCTGACTCAAATCACGCAGACTTTCTCCCAAAACCATAATTCCGAAGAAACCAAGGACCACCGAAGGAATCGCCTGAATCAGCTCAATCGCTGGCTTGATGAGTGTTTGTTCACGAGAGGTTGCAAGCCGGTTGACGTAAATCGCAGCTCCAATGGAAAACGGCACCGCAACGATGAGTGCGACAATAGATATAATAAGGGACCCATTCAAAAGTGGCAATATACCATAAATATCGTGCCATGAACTATTAGTCACCCAGTGAGCACCGAAGAAGAAACGCATCGTCGAACTAAAAAAGTTCACAGGCTCATCCCATTCCCAGGCGCTGGCTTTTTTCTGATGCCTAGTGAGTCTTTCTTCAAAAATAGGATACCCCTCTTTCACCTGACCGATGAGCTTCATCGCTTCCGGCGAACCGAGCTGAGTAGGCAGAGCCGCTACAGCTGCACTAAGTTTTTGTTTTAGCTCAGCTACCGCTTCCTCGTGCCTAGGCTTAGAATCCAAAAGAACCTGAGTTCGCTCAGCATAAGGGAATTCATCGCGAATCACGATTGCTTCAGCGTTTTTCAACAGCTCCGCTTTTTTCTCTGGATCCTCAACCACCTCCGCACCCTGAAGAAGAGCCGCTTTCCTGGCAGCGGCTGACTTATCAGCAACTGCATCCTCTTTGACCTTGGACGCGATTTTGACCAATTCACTTTTGAGCCTTTTTAGTGTATCCCCTGCGGAAAGCACCTGGCTGCGGGCTGCCTCAAATTGGGACATTCCTTCCGTGAGCTTTTCCTGAGCAGCAATGACGTATGCTGGAGGCTCTTCTTCGATGGGATCATACTCCAGCATCGCTGACTTCAGGGCAGACCAGGACGAATCATCAAGACGACCGAAGGAATCGATCTCCGCCCGATCCACCTCTTCCACGAGTTCAGCCATAAAGGCTTTCCACTTCGCTTCCGCAGCAGAAATGGCTGCCGCATCTTCGCTATCGCGGGCCTCCTCCAGTTCGCCGATGAGATCATCCCCTTCGTCTTCAATAGGATCCAGAAAGGCATCGAAAGAATTAGAAATCCCTCTTTCTACCCCATATTGCTCATCAAGCTCTCGGTAGTAGGCCTGATTAGTCATGCTGACCAATGCAGTGTAACCTTTCGTCTCTTTAATCAAATGGTCGACATACTCTTGGCCAGAGCGTCGAAAGAGCTTCAGATCATCATGATGCTGGGGAAAAAAGCGAACAGCCTCAAGAATGAGAAAGAGACAAATCAGAAAAAGAATAACAATGGAAATAGCCGCGTTCCCGCCAAAGAAGCTTTTAATCCAGCTTTGGAGGTCGAGCCCTAATATTTTACGGCCTTTTCGTTGAAAATGTGTCGCCATGCGCGTGGTTGAGGTGGGCACCATAGCTGGCGCTGCAGCATAAAAAAGGCGCATCCACTCGAAGTAGATGCGCCGATTGTGACATTTTCGTCACAATGAATGTAAACCGTTAAACGTAAGCCACTTAGTCAACGGCAATAAACCCGACGCCGGAGATGATTTTCTTAGCTTCGTCGTCATTGATGGCCCAGTCGAGGAACTTCTTGGACTCACCAGTTGGCTCACCAACAGTGTAGTAGAAAAGCTTACGAGCGAGAGGATACTTGTCCTTATTACGAGGCTTAGCAGAAACGCCGTCTACTTTTACCGCACGAAGGCCTTCTTTGCCGGCGTATGCGAGGCCGACGTAGCCGATACCATTGATGTTCCCAGCGACTTCAGTCGCGATCTGCTCGTTACCAGCCATTTTCTGAGTACCAGAGCCATAGTCACGCTTGGACATAGCAAGCTTTTGGAAAGTCTTGTAGGTTCCAGATGTTGTATTTCTGGTGTAAGCCGAAATTTTCCCTGGCTTACCACCAAGTTCACCCCAATCGGTGATATCTCCGGTGAAGATCCCTTCGATCTGCTTCACAGTGAGCTTCCGCACTCCGTTCTCCTTATTAGTAACGACCGCGATCATATCAAAGCCAGCAACATGCTCAGTGAGAGTCTGCCCTTTCGCTGTGAAAGCATTCTTTTCCTTATCTTTCGCATCACGGCTGGACATGCCGATGTCAGCAGTTCCTGCAAGAAGGCTGGAAAAGGCTTGTGAGGAACCCTCAGCCGCGATTTCAAAGTCCACTTTATTCCCAGCAGCCACGTAGGCTTCCTTTAACTGAGGAACCATCTTAGCACCTAGGGTGTCGGAACCTTTGATCACGATTTTTTCCTGAGCAAAAGCGGATCCTGCGAAGATTGCTCCGAGAGCAAGAAGAGCGGTGTATTTCATAATTTAAGGTATCAATTGAAGTCGTCGCTTGGTGACAACACACTCAAGATACGCATGAATTCCACTCTCGATAATTTTCCTGTGTGACTGTTTTGTCACATAAGAACGTGGCAGGATATGCTTTTAAGCTCTGAGTTTGACAGATCCGTCACAAAAGCAAATCAGCGCTCCCTCTTTCGAGGAAGCGCTGATCGATCAAGAAAAAGAATTATTTTAGCGATGAACGCTTAGAAATACATCCGGAAAGCAGCCCAGAGAGTTGTTGCCTCCAGATCGACTGCAGGACCACTCAGGTCTTCATATTCAGCTCCGATCATCACTTTAGCGTGATTTTCGAGGATGTAGTAGTTCAGACCAGCATAGAATGTGTGATCGTCATCACCCGCTGCGATTCCGACTCCATCTCTATCCGCTACGGGGCGAACGCCACGGCTGCCGGTAGGGCGAATTTCAGCACCCCCATTCGAGTGAGCCCACTGATAACGGAATACAGCCTCTAACTTATCTGGAATAATGTAAACGGAAGGCATCACTACCACCCCATAGACATTTTCATTTCCAGTATCGCCGTAGGTAATATTAGTGAAAAGGTCGACGTTTCCAATCTCGGTTTCGTAAGAGATGGAAGTAGCCCAATCATATTCAAAAACTCCGTCAGTTCCTGTGTCAGCATCGACGTAGATGAAATCCGTAGTGAAATCACCGCCCAAAGCATTAAACTCAGCGCTGAGATAATAGGCCTTGTTCCCAGTCCACTGAGCCAAAGTTTCACGATCGCGATCCGTCGAGTAGATTCCCGCAGTGAAATCGATATCATTCTTACTTCCCGTCAAGATGACACCAGTTGCGCGTCTTGGAGCATAGAAATTATTCAAATTAGAACGCTCTACCGTTTTGATTTTCTTAGAAGATTCATGCTCTTCACCACCAAAACTCACCTTAACCCGCCCGTAGGTGATCCCCGCTTTATCCAAACCGAAAACATCCTTACGGCTATAGGAGAGATAAAGTTCATCGAAACTAGAGTAGCCGATCGAAGTATCTCGAAAATCGCCCTTTTCAATATTAAGGCGAGCACCTGCTTTGAAGCCATTTAGGAATTTCACTGATGTTCCAAAGCGGAATCGACGAAGTTCTCCACCATTTCCATCGAAATCAAGTCCTCCATTATCTCCATCAGAATAATTCCACTGGTAGTGAGCACGGCCAAAGACTTTCCATTCCTGAATAATAGGATTCGACTTATCTTTATAGAGTGTTCCTAGGCTCCCAATTGTTTCCGCCCAATCACCCTCGCTTGCAGTAGCAGAGGTGATGCTAGAGGCGAGAGTGAGAACGCCGAGAGCGCCGATCAATTTGTTTTTCTTATGTGTCATTTTGGTCACCGTGTTGCGTGAGGTGAGTGACGAAATAGTCACACCACGAAATCACCACGATTTCAGGTGTGTGACGCTTTTGTCACAATGGACACAGCTCAATAAGCTGTATCCGCGAGTGATTAGTTTTTTCAGCGATAGAAGGCAAATGAATTTCACTCGATGAATTTACTGCCAGAATATTCCCTAAGATTCTGAATTCTCTGGTTTTGACGGTGGTTCAGCGGAATCTCCTTCTAGAACTGGGACCTCTTTTTCCTCCTTTTCAGCAGAAACCAACGGCTTCACTAATAGAGGTAAAAGAAGAGCTAGTGCAAAAGCGATCACAGAGCCCATAAAGGTCTTTCCGGCATCGCCATAAATGAGCTTGCTGACTTTTTTCCCAGTCCGGTGACGGAGGCGAATCATCAGGCCAACCTCTCGCCCAGCAAGAAGTCCCAAGAAAACCCAAGTCGTACTCATCGGCATCTTGGCTGGCCAGATTTTCAAAATATCCATCTTAAAGAAGAGCAGCACGAGGCCATAGAGAAGATCTACGAAAGTCGCGGAACGCACATCGATCGTATTGGTCTTTGCCAGCACCACCTTCTGGATTTTCCCGCCCCCACGGTAAAAAATATAACCCTGCATGAGCACCATTCCGGTGAGCGCCAGAGCAATCCCCATTGGCTGTAGGGATCTCGGGAGATAGCAGAAGATATTGGCAAGATCCTGCACCAGCCACATGGACCAAAGAAACCCTGTCGAAGCCCACTGAAAAACAACCCATCCTGAGCCCACTTTTCGTGTTTCTCCTGAATCAATTTCGGCTTTCACCTTACGCTCAAAGACTGCCAAAACAGCCATAAAAATGACCAACCCTAGGACAAACGCGATGGCGTACCCTACGAGAGACTTCTCCATCATACTCGCAAAAAGCTTCTCTGCCCCTTTCGAATCCTTTCCCATTTGAGCCCCTACCAACCCTTTAAAAGCAGTAAGAACGAGCAAAGAAGTACTCACAGGAATGCCATAGCGGGTCAAAATCACCAAACACAGTGGCGGCAGCACAAAGAGCCAGGAAAACTCCTCCGGGAAAGGGATATTCTTTCCCTCCGCTCCTAGACGGCCAAAAGACGGATCACCCGTACCACTCGACCACCAGCCGTAAGTTACCGAAACAACCATCACTCCAGAGATAAAAATCCAGAGAACCCACCAACGGCGGTGAGAATTTGAAGAAATGAAAGTCCCCAAGGTCTGAATGGAGTCATTCGCTACGATCGAGTAAGCCGCTAGGGCAAACCCGAGAATCATGAAAATATCGCTCATAAATTTTTGTCTGTGTATGTGATAAATATCAAGGTCTCTTATTCGCCGTTCCTGCGCAAAGACTCAAGTCATCTTTTTTAGCATATCGTCTCTTTTATTTTCTTCCCTCTTCCTAAAATCTTCTAAGGACTGAAACAAATCTGTCACACCATTCCCTCCCTCTCTTCATCGTTCTTCCTCTAGCACTCAGGGGAACATGTAGAGAATCATGCGCATAGATATTGTCACTGATACCTTCCTCCCTGACATCAACGGAGTCGCAATGACCCTTGGAAGAATCGTCAAGGGCCTCCGAGACCGAGGCCATGAGCTCCACCTCATCCACACCGCTGGCAGCGGGCAGGATCAGGACGAAACCTCACTCCGCAGCCTCGCCCTGCCTGGCTACCAGGAAGTCCGAATCGGGCTCCCAAAGCCATTCCGCTTTAAAAAGCAATGGAAAGAACGCCGTCCAGATGTCGTCTACGTTGCCACCGAGAGTCCCATGGGAGCCTCTGCCGTTAAAAGCTGTAAAAAGCTGAACATCCCAGTGGTGATGGGATTTCACACCAACTTTGATCAATACCTCAGCCGCTATCACCTCGGCGGGATTCAGCCGATGGCCGTCTCCTATTTGAAAAATATTCACGCGAAGGCTGACCGCACTCTCGTTCCGACCGTGGAAGTCAAACAGCGACTTCAAGAATCAGGTTTCGAGCGTCTCGAACTCCTTGGACGCGGTGTCGACACCGACCTCTTTTCCCCAGCACGCCGCACGGAGCAGCTCCGCACCCAGTGGGGAGCGCGCCCTGCCACCCCGGTCGTACTGATCGTAGGGCGAATCGCCCCAGAGAAAAATCTCGATCTCGCCATGACCACTCTCTCAAAAATGAGGGAACGAGTCCCGGATCTCTGCTGCGTCATTGTCGGAGATGGCCCCACCCGTCCGTCACTGGAAAAAACTCACCCCTGGATCACCTTCACCGGGATGCGAAAGAATGAAGATCTGGCCGCACACTACGCCTCGGCAGATATTCTCCTCTTCCCCAGCGAAACAGAAACCTTTGGAAACGTCCTACTTGAAGGAATGGCCAGTGGGCTCATCACCGTAAGCTACGACTACGCAGCTGCCGCAGCACACGTCACCCATCAGAAAAATGGGCTCAAAGCTCCTTTCGGGGATGAAGAAGCTTTCATCACCACTGCTCTGGAAGCTCTTGCTCTACGGCGCTGGACTCCGCTCCGTGCCCATGCCCGTGAAAAAGCCCTCACTCAAGGATGGGACGCTGTCGTCGAGACATTTGAAACTCACCTCCGTGAGGTCACTACCAGCCCCTCCGTCACTCCCCCCATCAAAAAATCATCAGGATCCGGTACTCCCTATCGGACCGTCTTCATGTCCGATATCCATCTCGGAACGCCAGACAGCAAAGCGGCCGAAGCCACCCATTTCCTCAAAAACCTCCGCTGCGACACCCTCATTCTCAACGGCGACATCATCGACGGCTGGGCCCTACAACGTGGCAGCAGGTGGCAGAATGATCACACCAAGTTCATCCGCCAGGTTCTTAAAAAAATGGAAAAACAAGGAACCCGTGTGATCTACCTCCGTGGAAATCATGATGAAATTCTCGAACGCTTCCTCCCCCTCGGCATCGGCGGGCTCGAATTTATGAACGAATATATTCATGAAACCATCGATGGAAGAAACTACCTCGTAGTTCATGGCGATGGCTTTGACCAGGTCTCTACAAATCACACCTGGGTCGCCCATCTAGGTTCCGTCGGCTACGAATGGCTCTTACGCTTCAACCGCCTCTACAACTGGTACCGCGCGAAGCGGGGAAAAGAATACTTCTCTCTCAGTAAAGCGGTAAAAGCGAAAGTCAAAGGAGCGGTATCCTTTGTTGGAAAGTACGAAGAACAACTACAAAAATACGCCAAAAGCCGACAATGTGATGGCATCATCTGTGGCCACATCCACACCCCCGCCGATGAAACAGTCGGTGACATCCATTATTTAAATTCTGGAGACTGGGTTGAGTCCCTCACCGCTATCCTCGAGCACCACGATGGCACCTTCGAACTAGTGGAGTACGAAGCTCTCTCGAACTCACTCCCGGCGAAACAGAAAACCAGTGCTCCCACAGAAACTCACCCCTCTCCAGTCTGAATGGACCTCCGACTCATTGACGGTATCGGCCCCTTCTTTCGCCCCGTGACCCGCCGCCGTCTCAACTGGTCAAAAATCCCCTTCCATGACCTCAAGGAAGACGAGAACACCTGGCAACAAATCCGCCGAGACCTAGATGAGCTTGCAAAAAATGCCATCGCCGCAGGCTTCAATGCCATCACCCTAGATGACATCAGTCACCTTACCCCTCACCCATACTATGAGGAAGCCATCCAGAAACGCATCTCCTTTTTCAACGAGCGCTTTCGTATCCTCATCACGGACCTACAGAACAGAGGACTGAGAATCTTCATCACCTCAGATGTCCTCACTCTGAGCCCAGCCGTCGTGGAGCGACTAGGACAAGACCGCAGGGCCCAACGAAATTTCTACCTCGAAATCATTCAGCGCTTCTTTGCTCACTTCCCTCAGGTGGAAGGCATCATCTTACGCATTGGTGAATCTGACGGGCTCGATGTCCATGATCAGCTCCGTAGCCAACTCCACCTCCGCTCTGCCCGGGAGGCCAATGAATTCCTTCAAGAACTCCTCCCACGGATGAAGGATCTTGGTAAAAAAACAATTCTTCGTACTTGGACTGTAGGCGCACACCGCCTTGGTGACTTAATCTGGCACCGTGGCACCTTAGAGAAACTTCTCGAGGGGATTGACTGTGAGAACTTCATTCTCTCCATGAAACCGGGCGACTCAGATTTCTTCCGCTACCTTCCTCTGAATCAGGCCTTCTTCCGATACTCTGGGCGTAAAATCCTCGAACTCCAGGCACGCCCTGAATACGAAGGCGCCGGTGAATTGCCCTCATTCCTTGGGCTTCAATACACTCGCTACCTTCAGGCGATGGAGGGAGTGGAAAACCTCTGCGGTATTTCCGTCTGGTGTCAGACCGGTGGCTGGCATCGCTTTCGGCGCTACTCATTCTTCGCGACAGGGTCACCATGGATTGAACTCAATGCCAAATGTGCTCTCGCACTATTTGCCCGCAATGAATCTCTCGACACCGCCCTCAATCGTCTTCAACTCACAGAAGCCAAACCCTTTCTCGAAGGACTAGATCGCCTCATGCGTGAGGTCTATTACATCCGTCCCTTTGCCGAACAAAAATTCTTCTTCCGTCGGGTCCGCATCCCACCACTTCTCCATATCTACTGGGATACCCTCTTCTGTATCGCTCCCGTCAGAAAGCTCATGCGTTTCTTCGTCCCAGATCATGATGCAGCTTTACAGGAAGGCGAAGATGCGATGGCACTTCTTCCCGAACTTCTGAAAGAGGTGAAACATCTCCCCTTTCCAGAGGAAGACATTCACTTTTTTGCCGATACCTTACATCTCATCGCCCTGACCCGGCGCTACTTTTTCACTCGCTACGACTCTAAGCTCGTAGACGAAATCATCGCGCAAAAAAAAGCCTACAAAACAAAATGGCCTAAGAGTAAACGGGCCCGCTTCCGTATCCGCACCGACTTCACCCCCTTTCATCTAAAACGTCGAACCCTACTCTGGTCTAGCGCGATCCTCTTTAGAAAAAAACGCGGATACCGATTCCTGGACTACGCCTTCGTCCTCACCCTACTCGGCTTTTTCTACCGCGCCTTTTCCAGGGCTAAGCTAAAAGCTCTGCCCAAGTTCGTCCGTAAAAGCGCCATGGGCGTAGACTCCCTCTTTAAATAAAAGATCTCAATATAAGCGCGAGATTTTCTCCTGCTCAAAAGAAACAAGAACCTGCCTCTGGAATTGAGACTGCTTCCCGCTACGGAGCTCTATGCCATTTTGTAAAAGCGACTGCGGCTGATAATCAGGCTGGAAGTAGGCAATCGCTTCTTCGATATGAACAAAAGAAGCCATTGGATCTTCTACCCAAAGGATCGCCAGACGCTGACACCCCATGTCATCTCGATAGGTTAAATAGCGTTCTAAATCTACCCGAGGGTTTGGAACTTTAAAATCACGCACCATATTTCTCACCATCCGGGATGCCCCCTGCCTCCGCACCTCATCCTTGATCCTCTGCCACCCACGAAACAGCAACTCTCCTAAAATAAACCGCATCTGGTCAGGGTTCAGAAAGCGAGCCTGCTTCAGCGCCCGAGACTGCTCCTCAGAAGAAAACCAATATTCCAAACTGCCATCCCGGCACTCAGAAATGCGCGGAAATAGATCATCGAAAGACTGACTGAGAAGGGTTTGGAATTTCTCATTACGGCTCGGCATCTGTGGCTTAAAGAAATGAAATTTAGCACTCATCGGATTACTTAGATCTATAGAGCGGCCTTCTTGCCCAACAACTGATGATTGTGACAAAATCCTCAAAGACCCAATGATCTGAATTCATACTGATGATCGTCAAAAAAGCTTCTCCTTCTCTCTCGATCAAGATTTACGTTTTAACCAAACTTCTACTCTCCGATTAGCCGCACGCCCTGATTGAGTTAGATTATCACCCACCGGCATAATTTCACCTAAGCCGCGGGTTTCCACCTGCTGCACACCATGACGACGTAAAAGCTCCGCTACGGTATCAGCTCGTTTTTTCGAAAGTTTTTCATTAATCTTGGCCTCCCCCCGACTATCGGCAAAGCCAATCAGAACCACAGTGGAACGATCCAACTCCGGCTCAGCTAAGAGATTCACCAAGCGCTTCAAATTATTTACCGAATTCGCATTCGGAGTTACCTTCCCTGTCAGGAAACGAACGTTAAATCCGGTATCTTCACGATCAGCTTCTGCAATCGCAGTCCGATAAACTTCAGGAATACGACGATCCTCTACGAGAGCCTTTTTAAATTCTGCAGCTTGCTCCCGGTCAATCGACGTCGCTAAGCCCTGCCCTACCAGACCGATCCGATCCACCACCCGCTGCCCAGCATCAGACATTACAAAACTCAGCAAACGCCCCGCCAGAGCTGATCTTTTTTCTGGCGCATACAGATAAAGCAAACGAGACAATGGATAATCAAGCGACTTCAAAGTGAGCCGACTCGGGAAAAATGCCCGGGTCCCTTCTGCCGCCTTCACAGAAAGAGCTCGCACCCCCGAATTCAAAGCACTTAGCCCCACAAAACCGATCGTCCCTCTGCGATGCGACACTCGAGAGACAATCGCAGAATTTTGTTCAAATCGAGCCAACTTCGAGACCGAGAGAGACTTCCCGGTAGGTTTCAAAACTCGACTCTTAAACGTATCGTACGTTCCAGATTGAGTATCTCGACTCAACACGGAAATCGCTAAATCAGGACCACCAAGTTCTTTCCAATTTTTCACCTCTTTCGAAAAAATCTGTGCGATCTGCAGAACCGAGAGCTCATCCACCGGATTCGATGGGTGAACAATCACGGCCACCCCATCGACAGCAATGGGAAAAACATTTCCCGGTGCTCTCAGGTCGGTATGCCCATTCTTAATCAGTACCTGAGCCTCCTTTTCTTTGATCGGGCGTGAAGCCATTCCGATATCACAAAAACCGCCTAGCAGCCCAACCTCATGATTCGTCTTTGTCTCCTGAAATGCAGTACTAGAACCATGTGCCACAATCTGAACGGCATAGGACTCGCCTCCAGAATCTGGAGTTTGATAAAACAAAGTCGTCTCCACTCCCTTCTTTTGCTCAGAGAGGCGAGGCTCCTTGAACTCGCTTTTCAAAAACTCCGTAACCAAAGCGGGCATCAAAGAAGCTCCGATTGTATTTGAGCCATGTAATCTAAGCTGAACTTCAGCCCCCGAAAGGGGATGATATCCATTCTTCAGAGCAAAATCTCGACCTACTTTTTCCACAGTAGCTTTTGAAGATTTGGCAATGAGGGTAAATTGACGCTCTCGGTCACCATTTTCCACCTCCACCAGATCGCTCAATAAAAGAGAACCTCCCTCTCTTGCTTTCAAATATCCAAGCTCAGTCTCATAAGCCAAATTTTGCGCAATGGCAGTTTTAACAAGGCTTACCCTCCCCTTACGCTGAAGATTAATTTCACTAAACTGGTTCGTAGGTTCTGCCCAAGCATTGAGACACAACACAAAAAACAAACACCACAAAGACGGTAATTTTAAAGTCATTGATAAGGAATGGTTCACTTATTTCAGAATCATTGAATGTGTCGCCACTTCCACCTCTGAAGAAGACAAGTTCACATCTTGTGACTGGGTCACCTGCGTCTCACCTTCTAATAAAATCTGCTGTAGAGAAAATTCACTCTCCAGCGAAAGGGACGTAGCTTCATCAGGGGATTTTTTGTTCAAAACTTCCGCAAAATTCCCCTCAGGTAACAACTGATTCTGGGTAGGTGCAGACTCAGATGATGAGGTAATCGTCACCGCACTCACTCCCATTAGAAGCGCCATCGCTCCTACTCCAAGCACCAGAGGCTTGGAAAAATTCTTTCGAGCTTGCCCCACCACGTCTAGCTCAGATCCTTCATTCTCTGGAACCTCAGAAAGAAAGTACGATATCACTTCATCAATCGGCACAAATGGAGTTTCTCGATTTTCTCCAGCCCAAAATATCGCCAAGCACTGCTGAGCATGTGGATCCATATAAGAGCAGTATCGGTCAGCGCCCCTCCTCGGGTCAGGCAAGGAAAAGTTGAGCACCTTCGCTTGCACCTCAGGACTGTAATTCCCCCTCTGCAGCATGGCCTTCATCTTCCCCCATCCCCTTTTCAGCAACTCTCCAAAGAGTGTGCCCATCGCCCCTAAGTCTACTGGCCGAGCCGTCGCTAAACAGACGGAATGTGTCGAGTGCTCAAAAAAATAATGTATTCCACTACCTCCATCCCATCTTGCCGAAGGCAGTAAACCCATAAAAGACGATCTTATCAGCTGCTGGACTAGCTCATCTTCATAAGAATTATGCTCTTCAGAGAGAGCTAGAGGGCTTGAGGCTTCACCAAAGGTCAAATTCATGTGTAGAGGAGGTATAAAAAAGCCCCCATCTGACCCCAAATTTTCCTAGGTCACAATATCGTCAAAAAAAATAGCCAACCCCGTCACCTGACAGGATCGGCTTTTTACTCAAAGGCATCCGCCTTACTGATTAAGCGGAAGTAAATTAATCGTCACTCGTCGGTTTTTCTGCCGCCCCACTGCTGTCGCGTTATCGGCAATCGGTTGATCAAACCCCCGGCCTGCAATTTTCAAACGACCACTCGCCACTCGGCGCCCCTGCAAATAAGCAGCCACACTACTCGCCCTGTTCTGTGAAAGGCCTAAATTGTATTGCCTTCCTCCTACATTGTCAGTGTGACCATCGATACCAACATGAGTTTTATCGTACTTCGCCAGCACCTTCGCCACCGAGTTTAAGGTCGGGTAAAACTGCCCCTTAATCTGAGCACTCCCTGTCGCGAATGTCACATCACCTGGCATCACCAGATAAATCCCATCTGCCCGACGGCCAATTCCCACCCCCGTTCCCTGCAACTCACGGCGTAGTTCCGCCTCCTGACGATCCATATAAGCCCCGACACCACCTCCCACAAGAACGCCCAGACCGGCCCCCTGAAGAGCTTTCTGCCGACGTTCACTACTATCGTCACCTGAAAGAGCTCCAATGGTAGCACCCAAAAGCCCACCAGCGATCGCCCCCGTCGCCGCCTTGGAGCGTTGAGCTTCTCCAGTATAAGGATTCGTCGTCTGGCAAGATTGGAAGCTCAGCGCGGTAAGCACACAGAGAGCTGAACGGATCAAAAAACATTTCGTCATGATGACTGAAAGTTAAAGGCATCTTGACCATTCGTCAAACATTGGGCCATTTCGACTACGGAGTAGTCACATCCACCACACGATAAAAACGCCTCAGCGCATCTGGGGATGAATCTTCTACCATCGTCTCTGCCCCATTTGATCCCGGTATAGTCATCAGCGGCTTCCAGTCATTTAAACTCGAAGCATGGTCGACTCGATAAGTTCCCTCTCGATGGCTTTTCCACCGAATCAGCGGCGTGGTAGAGAACTGAAATTCAGAAATTTCTAACGGAATACAACGGTTTGTGACGCGGCGAATAATTCCTAGATCATTCTCAGTGATGAGCAGGTCACCATTCGGGGCAAGCGCAATCGCCCGTGGTTCACTAATTTTTCTCCCAGACGTGCTTAACAACTCACCATTTCCCGCATGGGTAGATCGACTTGAATCACCATCGATTAAGAGTGTGATGATTCCTCCCGAATCCACAAACCAGATTCTCCCACTTTCTTGCGACGCTAAAAAATACGTTCCATCTTGGCGAAATGCGATTCCTCTCAGCTTCTCAAGCGAGCACTGGAGGGCCGGCACTCCAGACTGACCGCGCCCTATCGACCCATTACCTGCTATTGGGTTCGCCGTGCCATCAAATGGTAGCGCCCCTTCTTCCACAATTCGATAAGCACGGTGTAGATCACGATCTGTCACTACCAGAGTGCCATCGGTGGGATCCACATCGATATTAGCGAGATCGAGAAAGCCAGTCGCATAAACCTCGATTCCTCCACTCGGAGTCCAACGCTTCACCACATTCCCTGTACAGTAAAAAATAACTGACTCATCTGAACTTACCCATAGCCCTCGCCCTGCTCCCACCCCTGAAGGATCCCGTAAAATGAGTGAGATCTGACCATCAGGAGATAGCTTTCGAATCTTATGATTCCCCGTATCTAAGATATAAGTTGTGCCATCTGGCATCGTGAATAGCCCATTCGGAGAACTGAGCTTCACCTCCGTCGCCACCCCACTGTCAGGACCATTTCCGAGCGCTTGAGTATCAGTATCTGCACTAACACCTGCCACGGTAGTGATGACCCCATTGAGATCGACTTTGCGAATCGCATGAGACTCCTTATCCGCGATGTAGAGATTTCCTACCGCATCAGCCATCGTCATATGAGGGCGAGAAAGGTCAGCCTCAATCGCGCTCCCTCCTTCCCTACTAGCCTCCCAGTTAAAACCATTCGCCCCACTCCCCGGAAAACCAGCCACCGCCTCCATCTTTCCGAATTCTGCGCGCATTCTTATGAACTCGCTCTCTCCCTCTACCGGATCAGCCGCGACTAGCTCAGCCCCTAAAAATAGGCCTATCAATGGGTATCGAGATCGTTTTAACAGAGACTTTATGCGATGAATCATAATAATGAATAGAGTTTTCTATGAAAAGAATCGTTTCCCTTCTAACTACACAAACGAGTTTGATTTATTAATCCTCTAAAAAAAGTTAATTAATCTCAGTTTCATCATGATTTCAGGATCTTCCACCTCTAACAACCAGCTCTTTGATGACCTATACCATGAACTTAAAATCATTGCTGAATCTCAAATGCGCGTTCAACCAGAGCAACACACTCTACAGCCCACCGCCCTGCTGAATGAAGCCTATCTCAAGCTTACCCATGGTCATCAGAGTAAAGAATGGACCGATAAAAAACACTTTCTCTGCACCGTCGCAGAAGCCATGAGGCAAATCCTTGTCGATTCAGCGAGAGCTAAAGCGACCACAAAACGGGGCGGCAAGCTTACCAAAGTCGAATTCCATGAAAACGAACTCATCGTCTTCGGTCCTCACCACGACATCATCTCTCTCCATGAAGCACTCCAAAAACTCGAAAGCCTGAGCCCTAAAAAAGCCCAGCTCGTCAAGCTACGCTACTTCGCAGGGCTCACCATGACCGAAATCGCAGACCTCCTTTCAATCTCGCCCGCCACCGCACATAACTATTGGAACTACTGTAAAGCCTGGCTCCACCGTGAACTCAGCGCATCATACTCATCGCGATGAGTCATCCTCACCACTCACCTCAGAGCATTTCCGCTCTTCTAGGCCAGGTTCTCTCCATCTCAGAACCCCAAGAACGCGCTCTATTTCTCAGTGATCTCTCTGAAGAAATTGACCCCGCCACTCTCGAAGAACTCAAATCTCTCCTCACCGCATTCAACGACGCGGACCCACTGCTAGAGCATCCATTCTTCATCCAGGGAACCCCGAGACCTTCTGCCTCTCAGGTCGCTCCTTCCACTTCTCTGCCCTGCTCATTTGGAACCTATACCCTCGTCTCCGAAATCGGCCGCGGAGGAATGGGAGTCATCTACCAAGCCACCGAAGAAGCCCTTGCTCGCACTGTCGCCCTGAAAATGATCCGCGATGTCGGACTCGCTTCCCGCACAGACGTCCTCCGCTTCTATGCCGAAGCGCAAGCAGCTGCCGGGCTAAACCATCCTGGCATCGTTCCTGTTTATGAAGCGGGAGAAATCGGTGGACAGCACTACTTTACCATGGGCTTCGTCCCCGGAATTAATCTCTCCAAAGCCATTGACGAAAACACCCTGGAATCCCCACAAAAGATTCAACTGGTTCAGAAAATTACCGAAGCCATCTCCTACGCTCATGGTCAAGGAGTCATTCATCGCGACCTGAAACCAGAAAACATCCTTCTCACCCGGGCAAACGATCACTCACCATACCATCCCCAAATCACCGACTTCGGTCTCGCCAAACGCTTTGATCAAAATGAAAACCTGACCCTCAGCGGTCAACTCCTCGGCACCCCAGGCTACATGGCTCCAGAACAGCTCTCGGGAAAACTAGGCACCATCACTGAGCGGACCGATATCTATGCCATCGGAGCACTCATTTATCATCTCTTCAGCGGTCGCCCACCCCACCAGGAAGACACTCTGTGGCAAACACTTATTCAGGCCTCAAAAGCTGAGCCTGAAAGCCTCAAATCACGCGCCCCCGAAGTCCCAGCTGATCTCGATATCATTTGCCATACCTGCCTCGAAAAAGATCCACAAAAACGCTATCCCACCACTACGGAACTGCTTCTTGATTTAGAAAATCTTCAGCATAAACGCCCTCTAAAAGCAAAACGTGCCAGCCTTTCCGCCCGCATCCTGAAATTCATTCAGCGCCATCCCGCCCCCACCTTAGCAGGACTACTCGCCCTCAGCCTCATCACTCTCTCCATCTTCCTTCCAGTTAAACATGCACGAGAACTTTTGAAAAAGAACCTCACTCTTGCCACCTCCTCAAAAGAAACCGAACAAGCTCTCCAACAAGCCGTCAAAGCACAGGCTCACTCCCAGCTTAACCTCGCTAGCCTTTTGGCAAGCCGGGGAAATATTAACGAAGCCCTCAAAAGCTATCTTAAAGCAGCTCAACTCGCACGCCAAGGCGAGCTCCCAGACCTCGAAACTCTCGCCAGATACAACATCGGAACCTTTGGGAAACATCTTTGGACCCTAAAAAACACTCTCTCCATCGACCTTGAAAGCACCTATTTCAAATTCGCTCCCGACAACAAAACCATAGCCTTCATCACTTGGGCTGGCCAAGTCCGGGTCCTCCATCCGAAATATGGCCACCTTTTACCACCCAGCTCTCTCAGTAAGAAGGCCACCGCCATCGCTTTTCACCCCAATGGCCAGAGCCTAGCAATTGGCCAAAAAAACGGCTCCATTCATTTCTTTCAGCTCAAGCAAAACAAATTTCACCACCACCGCACCCTCAATCCCAGCTCCACCTCGGAAGCCATCCTACAACTAGGATACCACTCTCAGGGACACTCTTTTCACACGATCCAAGAGACCCACGGCATTCACACCTGGGATCTCAAACCAGACCGCATCGAACATATCCGACAGATTTCGTACGAAGGTTCTTATCGTGACAGCAGTGTAGCCCTGGATAAAGATATCCTCGCCCTTTTCACAAAAAAAGGAACCATCACAGGCTGGAACCTCGTGACCGGAGAAACCCTCTTCGGCCCCATCCACACTCAAAAAAAGATCCAGCGAGGATACATCGACTCCGCTGGCGAAAGAATATTCGCTGTTCACAAAGAAAACTACGAAGGACAGATCTATCGAATCATCCCACCGACCTTGGAACCCATCGGCCCCATCGGACATCAAAGCTCCATCAAACACGCCTTCTTTGGCTCAAACTCTCACACCCTGATCACCTCAAGCAGCGATCGAGTCCTTCAGTTTCATGACTCCAACACCCTTTCCACCCGAAGCCTTCCTCTAAAATTCAATCGCCCCGTCAACCAATTCAGCCTAAATCGGCAAGAACACAGTCTATACACCCTCCACCATCACGATGGGAAAATCGCCCATTGGCAAGCGCCCGAAATCTGGAATCAACTGCACCAGGAAAGCCATTCTCTACCTGACTACAAACCTCTCACCCTCTCCTCTCATGGAGAGATCATCGGCCGCACAAATGACGCCCTCATTCGCACAACGCTTCATGAGAAATCACAGCCAGAGCCCCAACCTTTTACCTCTTCTAAAAAACTAGAAATCCTCGCTCACCCCAAAGATCAAAGCCTCATCTTAGTAGATCGAGGCAAATCTCCTTTTATAAAAATTCTCGATGATACAACCCTCGAAACCCGCTGGTCCGAGGAAAAAGAAATTCCACAAGCTCACGAGATCGCCCTCAGCCATGACGGACGCTACCTCGCGCTTGTCACAGTCACTACCAAACAAGGTCCTAATCAAGCAATCACCATCATTGACTTAAAATCTGGACAGCGCAAAATGCATCGCATCAAAAGCTATCGGATTCGGACCATTGCCTTTTCCACCCAAACATCCGACCAAGTTATCTTCAGCTCAAATCGGAATTCCTTGATATGGTTTGACTGGAAAACAGGTCGCCAAATTGATCAAAAATTTCATGGTAAAGGAACGATCTACTACATTGATACAGATCCTGAACAAAACCTCATCGCTATCGGAAGCTCAAATCGAATCGCCTCCGTTTACCATGAAGCCACCTGGGAAAAAGTCACCCCTGACATGCTCCACGACGACCGCGTCGGGCTCGTTCATTTCATCAAAGGAACCCAATTTTTCATCTCTGGAGGTAAGAGTAATCGGGCTTTCATCAGAGACTTAAAAACGGGACTCGTGATCGGCCCATCACTTACCCACCAAAGCCGTATCGCCAAAATCCTCACCGATTCCTCTACCAATACCATCATCACCTTCTCTACCACTGGCGAAATCAAACGCTGGCCCAGCCCAACCTTAGAAACCCGAAGTTTCGAAGAAATCGAAAAATGGCTCAAAACTAATATCATCACTCAATTTTAACCAGAATTTGACAACCACCTTCACACAAAAACTGAGCCAACCTACCCACCTGAATAAGTACGAAGTATTTCTACCTCTCAAGAATCTAACAACCTCTTAGCGTCTTCGCCCGAGGCACCCTAAAGCTGAAATCAGGATGAAAATTGCAACATTGGGTTCAGGAACAGCAGCGACATCATAAATAAAGCTCCCCCCACCGCCTCCTCCTTCCGGAAAGGTAAACTCAAGAACTCCCCCTGTCACCGAAGGAGATGTTAGATCTCCTGACCATGCATCACCAAGCCCTCCATTTGATGTAATTTGAGGGTCAACAAATGAGGCATTCGCATCAGAGGCATAATCCCAAAGAAGAAGATTCGTGGAACCATTGGATAGAGCAACATTATCGAGTGTCCACGGATTTAATCCCGGAGCTTGCCATTCGCCCGCATTCACATTCATACCAATTCGAATTTGTGATACATTTGGAATTGTCCCACCAAAGTCAGCGCAAATCATCCCTCCAGTATCGACAAGAAAACCGTTTGCGTCAGTTTGCATTTGGTACTCTGCGGTTCCAGCAAGAGCCCAAGGATCTGCAACATTTTCTTTGTATTCCACCGTAAAAGACATGTTTCCTACCGTCTCATTGATGAGCGGATTGTCATCCGGTCCACTCAAAACCGTTGAAACTGCATTTGAGGGTATCCCAAGCTGAAAACACAAATCTGTAATCGCGGTCTGAGCCGACGCCTCGCACCCAAGAAAGAAAAGAACTGAAAACGCTTCTTTTTTAAAAGAATAAAACATAATTAGTTATGTTTTACTCACCGCTAGATATACACAACACAAAAGCAACCCATTTACAAAAATACCATTTATTCTAAAAATCACATCGCTCTTCAAAATCAAAATCTTTGAGGCTCCTCTTCTCATCTTGTTGAATATCGAGCTTCGAGCAACTTAATGGTCGAATGAAACGATCTTTTCTGAAATTTCTGCCATCGAAACCTTACTCATTAAATCTAGCTCCGGTTTCACTAGCTCCAAAAGGATCTAAAGTAAAAACTTGCTTTCATTTGGCATCATTCTAAGGCCTTTACCTTAAGATCCCGCAAACTGAACAAACTCGTTCCTGCTGGCATCTTCATCGGCAAAGCTCGCGCGCCCGTTTCACGCTTCACTCCAAACCACTCTCTCCTTCGCTGAAACACCTCCTCCACAAATTCCCGGCTCCCCAGTGCTATTCCATCGCTAAAATACCTCACTCGACAGCGAAGCAACTGCCCAGTCTCAAGACGCCCTCCCTTTTCCAACTGAGCCAAGGCTTCCTCCCGAGAAAATCCCCGCTTCTTCACCCTTACCTCCTTCTGAAACATACCCGAATTTTCGTCCTTCACTGAAGCCTCCTCAACTCGCTCCATTCCATCAATCAGAAGCAGGCATCGATAAATCTCTGCTCCACTCCGAGTCCAGTGATCCACCGATAACCCCAGCGCCCGGCAAATCCCTCGCCTCGCTCTCTTACTCCCCGCCACCGCCTCCGCATACCCACACCAACGGTAATCCTTCGGATCTTCCACCAAACCCGCACGCAGCGGAT
>CALGMJ010000078.1 GCA_937958875.1 uncultured Verrucomicrobiales bacterium
GTAACCAAAAAAAACAAACCAGCTAACTGACTCCACTGAAACCAGCACTGACTTGGGATATGAGGCTCATCGATAAGAAGGATCAAAAAAGCAGGAGCTCCGATGAAAAGAGCAATCAACGAGAGAACTGGTCCACGCCCAAATTTCACCACAATTGTGTTTTTCCCAGCCGCCCGATCCTCTTCCAGATCACGAAAATTATTTACCGCGATCAGAACGGCCGAGAGAAAGCCAATCTGTAGGCCAAGAATCCAACCCGCAGTCGGCACATGCCCAAGTTGGACAAAAACCGTACCTCCAACGGCGATGAGACCAAAGAAGAGGATGACAAACACCTCACCCATTCCGCGGTAGGCCAATGGGAAAGGCCCACCAGTATAACCATAACTCAGATAAAGAGACGGAATACCGATGAGCAGAATCCACCACCCTCGCTCCATCCATAGATACGCGCCACAAAGCGACGCTAAGAAGAGCATCAGAAAAGCACCCCGCAGAACCACGTCTCGAGAGACCAGACCTGAAGCCGTCACTCGCTGCGGACCAAGCCTCTTCTCGGTATCAGTTCCTTTATCAGCATCGATGACATCATTAAAAAAATTTGTCGCGATCTGGATGAAAAGCGCTCCGAGCAAAGTCGCTAGCGCTAGCCATCCGTGAAAGACTCCTTCTAATCGCCAAGCTAAAACACATCCTGCCCACACCGGCACGATGGCGGCCGGCAGAGTCTTAGGGCGAATGGCGAGAAACCAAATTTTCCAAGTCGCCATTGGCTCTAAGGCACACGAGGGAATTTCGAAAAGTCAGGCTTTCGTTTTTCGACGAAGGCCTGCTTACCCTCCTTCGCTTCCTCGCTCA
The DNA here is from genome assembly GCA_937958875.1 of uncultured Verrucomicrobiales bacterium. Classification (GTDB taxonomy): domain Bacteria; phylum Verrucomicrobiota; class Verrucomicrobiia; order Verrucomicrobiales; family Akkermansiaceae; genus SW10. The sequence continues at coordinate 859 of CALGMJ010000078.1, forward strand.
TGTAGTAAAGCAAGGTGGCATTTCCGGCGAGATCGAGCAGCCCCATCTGACCATCGCAGTCGGCATTGAGCGCAGATTTAAGACAACGAAGAGCGAGCGGAGAGTGCGCTAACATTTCGCGGCACCATTTCACCGTTTCTGTTTCAAGTTCAGCGTAAGGAACCACGGTATTGACCAAGCCCATGTCGAGCGCTTGCTGGGCGTCATATTGACGGCAGAGATACCAGATCTCGCGAGCTTTCTTCTGCCCTACGATGCGGGCGAGATAGCTCGACCCGAGCCCGCCATCAAAGCTTCCCACCTTCGGCCCGGTCTGACCGAATCGAGCATTATCTGCAGCGATCGTCAGGTCACACACGATGTGTAGCACGTGTCCTCCCCCGATAGCATAACCTGCCACCATGGCCACAACAGGCTTTGGCAAGCCGCGGATTTTCTTCTGAAGATCGAGCACATTGAGACGAGGCACACCATCATCGCCCACATAACCGGCGTGACCTCGGACCTTTTGATCTCCCCCAGAACAGAAGGCCTTCTCCCCTTCTCCAGTCAAAATGATGACTCCGACGGTGTCATCTTGGTGCGCGAGTTCAAAAGCTTGCAGAAGCTCTTTGACCGTAAGCGGGCGAAAAGCGTTACGAACCTCGGGACGGTTGATGGTGATCTTAGCAATCGCTCCATCTTCACTCGTCTCGTAGCGAATATCTTCAAATTCAGCAGCGGATTTCCACATGCCGCAATCTTGCGCCCAAAGAGCGCACGCGCAACGGTCTAATCGAGTTTTTCACCACATCGGCGACAATAGCGAGCATCCGTCAAATGCCCATGTGCGCCACAGCTTTTACAAGCATCTGTCGTTTGATCTCCCCGATAGGCATCAATGAGGCCTGCAGTAACAATCCCCGTAGGCACCGCGATGATGGCATAACCTGCCAACACATAGAACATGGTGAGCGCTTTCCCGAGAGTCGTCATCGCCACGATGTCGCCGTAACCAACGGTCGTGATAGACACGACGGCGAAGTAAATGCTCATGGGAATACTGGTGAAACGAGAGCCTGGCTCATTTCCTTCCACAAGATACATCAAGGTTCCCGCGAGAACGGCAAAAAGTAGAACGGCAAAAAAGAAAACGGTGATCTTCGCTCGACTCTTCCTGAGACCAATCAAAATGATATTTGCGCCTTCGACATGGCTCACCATTTTTAAAACACGGAACATCCGCAGCAAGCGAAGAATACGAATGACCAAAAGTGAGTGAGCGCCACCGACAAACAAACTGAGGTAAGTCGGAATACAGGAAAGAAGATCTACCACCCCAAAAAAACTGGTGGCGTAACGAATGGGTCGTCGCACTAGCGCAAGCCGCAGTAGATACTCGATGGTAAAGAGCCCGGTAAAAATCCACTCAGCGATTTTCAACCACCGCCCCCACCGTTCTTGAACCGAGTCAACAGTCTCTAACATCACCGCCGTGACACTGAGCACGATGGCCCAGAGGAGGATGACATCGAAAATCTTACCCAGCGGCGTTTCTGCTTCAAAGACGATCCGCCAGAGTCTCTCCTTCAGAGTTTCGTCATCATCTTCGACTTCTGGCTCTTGGTCACTCACAGCTATCGTTCTAACATCTGATGGGAATCACACCCAATGAGAGTTTTTCGAGAATTTTCTAATCGCCTATTCGTCATCAGCAGGAATCCCACCCATAAGAACTTCACGAGGACGAGCCCCATCTGCAGGTCCGACCACGCCACGAGCTTCTAAAATATCAATCATTCGGGCCGCACGAGTGTAGCCTAAACGTAAACGACGCTGAAGAAGCGAGGTGCTCGCCTTCCCTTCCTGAACCAGAACCTCGATACACTTAACAAGAGTTTCTTCATCTGCATCCGAGACATCATCCTCACCGTTATCACCGCCAGAGCCACCGCTTTCGATGCTCTGCTGAATGGATTCCTCAAATTTCTGCTCACTCTGATTCGAGCAGAAATTCACAATATCTTCCACTTCCTCATCAGAAACGAAGGCACCCTGGGCACGCTCGAGCTTCGCCGAACCTGGAGGAAGGAAGAGCATATCCCCCTTACCAACGAGCTTCTCCGCGCCCTTGGAATCCAAGATCACACGAGAGTCTAATGATGAGGAAACCTGGAACGCGATTCGGCTCGGAATATTCGCCTTAATCATTCCGGTAACCACATCTGCACGCGGAGTCTGAGTGGCCACGATGAGATGAATTCCGGCTGCACGTGCCTTCTGCGCAATCCGTCCAATCGCGACTTCAATATCCGCCGGCGCGGTCTGCATGAGATCAGCTAGCTCATCAATGATCACCACGATGTATGGCAGTTTATCAGGCACTTCATCGTATTCCTCTTCCTCCTCAGTCGCGACCGGGCCGATGTCACCATCCTCGAAGGCACGAGCCATGGATTCGATCGCCTCTTCGTCGACGATTTCATCGATTTCCTGCTGCTC
>CALGMJ010000079.1 GCA_937958875.1 uncultured Verrucomicrobiales bacterium
GAATCACTCGATCCCGATAATATTCTCGACTCCGAAGGTATCAAGAAGATCACCGAACTCACCGCTGAGCAGGCCAAGCTGGCCAATAATATCCAGCGCGATAAAGAAAAGGTGATCAAACAGCAAGATGTCGAAGCACGGGAAGCGATTCTCGAACTCGAACGTCAGCTCAAAGAGACTGAAGCGAAGCAAAAACGCGAAGTCGAGACGGTCCAATTCCGTGAGGAAGCTGAGGCTGAAAAAGTCAAAGAAGAAGAGCGTCAAAAAGCGGAGCAAGCTCGTATTGCCGCCGAGGAGGAAATCCAAATCTCGGAAGAGAATAAGCAGCGTCAGGTCCTGGTCGCCCTTCGCAATAAAGAGCGCACCGACGGGGTCGAACTCGAACGTGTTGAGCGTGAGCGCATGCTAGAGGAGATCGAACGCAAGCGCGTAACTGAGCTCAAATCTATCGAGGCCGAAAAAGCGGTCGAGATTCAGAAGAAGGAAATTCAAGACGTCATTCGTGAGCGAGTCGCTGTTGAGAAAACTGTCGTAGAAGAACAGCAGCGTATCAAGGATACCGAAGAATTTGCCACCGCAGATCGTTTCAAGCAGGTCACGGTGACAACGGCAGAAGCCAATGCGCAGGAAGCTCTCATCAAGCAGATCAAAGAAGCGGAAGCGAAGAAAGAAGCTGCTCAACTGCAGGCTGATGAACAAGCTTACACCGTCCTTAAAGAAGCAGAAGCTGCCAAGACCGCTTCTGAACTCAGAGCGGCTGAGCGCGTCATCCAAGCTGAGGCGGAAGAGACCGCTTCCGAGAAAGAAGCTGCTGCCAAGAAGATGATTGCTGATGCTATCATCAAAGAAAGTGCTGCCACTGGAATGGGTGAAGCCGAAGTCCTCCGGGCGAAAGGCGAAGCCGATGCTAAAGCGATTGAGCAAAAAGCCGCTGCTATGAAGCTCTTCGAAGAAGCGGGTCAGGAACACGAGGAATTCAAACTCGAGCTCGACAAAGCCAAAGCTGTCGAACTCGCCGAGATCGACGTGCAGCGTCAGATTGCGGAACAGCAGGCTGTCGTGGTGGGAGAGGCCCTTAAGTCTGCTAAGATCGATATCGTAGGCGGGGAAACTCAGTTCTTCGATCGCATCACCAATGCCATTACTACAGGAAAAGTGGTCGACCGGACTGTCTCTAACAGTGAGGTCCTCGATGATGTTAAAGAGACCTTCTTTAATGGAGATCCAGACTACTTCAAAAGCCAGCTCGCCACTTGGATTGATGACTTCGGGATCGGAACCGAAGATGTCAAAAATCTCAGTATCTCAGCCTTGCTAGGCAACCTCATCGGAACTGCAAAAGGAGAAGAACGTCAGAAGCTCGTCGGCATGCTCGGAGCCGCTGAACGCTTCGGGGTCAGCGATCTGAAAGCGGCTGAGCTCATGAAAAAGCTGGGCTAACGATCAACCACGGAAAACGCTGAAAACACGGAAGCTTGCAAAATGGGATTAATTTTCAAAGAGGAGAGTTATTCGATTCGGGGAGCCCTCTATGAGGTTTACCGAGAGAAAGGGGCTGGATTTACAGAACCAATTTATCACGAATGTCTCGTCCAAGAATTTTCCCTTCGCAAGCTTCCTGCCGTTTCTGAACCTCAGCTGGAACTCTATTACAAAGGCACTCGGCTAGAGAAAACGCTGAGACCAGATTTTGTCTGTTTTGGTAAAATTATCGTCGAGATAAAAGCAGTCAGAGTTCTCACCGACGAACATCGGGCCCAACTACTCAATTACTTAAAGGCAACGGGCTTCCAACTCGGTTTCCTAGTTAACTTCGGTCATTTCCCAGAGATCGAAATTGAGAGAATGGTTCATACCACATCCGATCGCATCACATCAAAAACACCACCTAAGCTCCAGTAGCTTCCGTGTATTCCGCATCTTCCGCGGTTTAAATAATTTCAGAGCCTAAGCTCCATGTCCCAAGAATCACAACAATTAGAAGGCGGTGCCTACGAAGTCATCCGTGCTCGCCTTGAAAAAGGCTCCACTGAGCTTCAGGCTCGTCTCAACTCTCTTAATTCAGATCGCCAGCAAGTCTTCGGTTCGGTCGAGACGGCTCTCGTTTCTACCGAGCGTGTTTCCACTGAGCACAATTGTATTCCGCGAGATATCATCGCGGTGGGTCATAACTGTTTTCTCTTTGGTTATAATATTCAGTTTGGCCTCAAGGCCACTACTGCTCCTGAAGATGTTTTTGCCGGCTACGAATATCATGCAGAAACCCATAGTTTCAGCCCCATTCCTCTCACTGAGGTCCTAGGCGATTCTGCCTTTCAGGAAGATTTTCGTTACCTCTATAAATATTATAAAACAACTGTTTTTCTAAAGTTCATGGTCATCGGCCCGCATCTCTACATGGGGATGCAGGTTGGTAAAACCATCGCTGATCTTAAAGCCTTCAAATGGCTCATGAAAGGAGATGGCACTCTCGAGTATCTCGGGAACCGCTATGATCACGAATATAAGTTCCCACCTCAGCAGGAGTTTGAGTGGAAGCGGGCGCATCGCGATATGCAGCGCTCCGGGGAACACCCCCATATTTCGATCGAAGACCGGGTCTTTGTTGAAACCGTCGGGGGCGATCTCACCGTGAAAATCGAGGATAACACGTCAAGTGGTTCCGGTATTTACGCAGAGCCCGTCACTGAGGCGGATCAAACGCTAGATGATGCTGAGATCCTTTACGCTACCGTAGGGCCGCTCATTCTTCTCAAGATCCTTCCTTATCGCGAAGAACTTCACCGCTATCTGGTCTATAATGAGAAGACTCAAACGGTGCACCGCATTGATGCCATTGGCCATTCCTGTGTGCTTTTACCAGATGAGCAGGGGCTCATTTTTTCGAATGGTTATCTTTTGCTAACAGGGGAATCTAAGATCTTCGAGACCGATCTGACCGATATGCGTTTCGAACGCCGAGTTCCGAGTGCGAATGGTGAGGATACGCTCTTTGTCTTCTATAATCGCGCTTCGGGTGACTACGTTCTTCTAAGTTATAATATGATCGCTCAATCGGTGGAGACGCCAGTCATCTGTAATGGCTACTCTCTCTTCCCGGATGGACGTATGATTCTCTTTCGGACGGAGGAGGAAGCGTCGAAGCATCATGCTCTTCAGATATGGCAGACTTCGTACTTGAGTGATGAGGTTGCTTCCTCGCAGGCGACAGATAGTGATTCTCTTCTTTATAAAATAGGAAATGCCGAGCTCGTGCGCGGGATGTCTGAGTGTCGTGAAGTCCTCACCCTTCTTCGAAAGGATGATACTTACGGAAACCTCTATCTCGATCTCTCGAAGAAGACGAGTGACATCATCGACTCTTACTTCTGGCTTTCACAGGAAGAGACCGGGAAACTAGTAGAGCCTCTTCAAGAAATTCGAGGGGCGGCCACCGCTGCCATTGATGAATTTGAAAAAGTCCAGAGCCTTCGTCGTTCTACCCTTGAACGCACCACTTTGGTTCGTGAGGAAACTGAAACCCTGTTAAAATCGATCCGTCTTTCGCCTGCGGATGATATTTTTGGTTTTGTCCACCACCTTGCTGAGCTGAGAAAACGGAGGGGCGAGATCATTGGACTTCGTGAATTACGGTATGTCGATGCCGAGCTAGTCGATACTCTGGATAAAGAGGCGGAGAAAGCGACCGAAGAGACGGCGAACAAAACAGTCGTCTTCCTACTCAAAGAGGAATCGCTAAATCCTTATCGTGAAAAGGTCACCATTCAGCAGGACCGGGTGCCAAAGCTGGCGAAAGTGGTCGAAGCAGATGAGGTAGGTGAAGCTCTCGATCAGGCCGGAGCGGAGCTGGAAATGCTCATCGATGTGGTGGGGAATCTTAAAATTGAAGATGCTACCCAGACGACCGCGATTATTGATAGCGTTTCGGGGATTTACTCCACTCTCAATGGAGTGCGGGCTGAGCTGAAAAATAAGCGTAAGGAGCTCGCTAAGGGTGAGGGCGTCGCGCAGTTCGGGGCTCAGATGAAGCTCTTGAGCCAGGCGGTGGTGAATTATCTCGACCTCTGCGATAGCCCGGGAAAGTGTGAAGAATATCTGACTAAGATCATGGTCCAGCTAGAAGAGCTGGAAGGGAAATTTTCAGAATTTGACGACTACGTTGAAGAGCTTACTGCGAAGCGTGAGGAAATTTATGAAGCGTTCGAGGGGCGGAAACAGTCACTTTTAGAAAAGCGTAACCGACGGGTGAATCAACTCGTGAAATCTGCTGAGAGGATTTTAGGAGGTATCAAAAATCGACTCGAAGGGTTTTCGGAGATCAATGAAATTAACGGTTATTTTGCCGGAGATTTCATGATCGAGAAGGTTCGCGATGTCATCGCCGAACTCATCGAGCTGGGCGACCCGGTGAAAGGGGATGATATTCAGACTCGTCTGAAAACGACTCGTGATGATGCCGTGCGAGCGCTCAAAGATCGGCAAGAACTCTTTGTCGATGGCCAAGCAGTTATTAAATTCGGCAAACATCGTTTTTCAGTCAATGAGCAGGAACTGGAGCTGAGCATCGTGCCACGCGAAGAAGAGATGTGTTTTCATCTTAGCGGGACGGATTTCTTTGAGCCCATTACTGATGAAGCTTTTCTTGAGACCGAGTCTGTCTGGAATCAGGAGGTAGTGAGCGAGACCAGAGCAGTGTATCGCGCGGAATATCTTGCTTATCAATTTCTTCAGTCTGGGAATGAACAAACTTTAGAAGCTTTCATGCAGCCTCGCTATGCCGAAGGCTACCTTAAAGGGGTGCATGATATTGATGCTCAGAAGATCATCGAAGCACTCCAGCCGATGCACGAGAGCGCAGGAATTTTACGTTTTTCGCCAACTCTTCGGGCCGAAGCGATTCTCGCCTGGCTTAAGCTGGGTGAAAGACCAGAAAAGAAACGTCTCGAAATTAAGCTAAAGGCACGCAAGAGGGATTCTCAGTCTCTTTCTCAAAGCGCATGGTTGAATGAGCTGACTGCTATTATTAGTGAGGTTGATAATCTCATGTATCGACCAGAGGAACTTGCAGAATATCTCGCTTCAGAGCTTCAGCAGGGAGCATTTACCATATCTGCAGAAGCGGACCGTATTCTTAAAGAATTCCACCGTTCAAAGCCTGAGCTGGAGGTCTTAGAAACTCTCTCTGATCATCCGCAAAGCCAGTACGAGGTCCTTCTTGATTGGTTGCCCGGAGATGATGGGTATCATCAAGAGGCTGCGATTCATCATCTTCTCGGAGCCTATTCTCCGACTCAGGTTAGGGAGTTAAGTCTAACGGCTACTTTAGATGGTTTTAAAGGCTCTCATCAGCGAATTGAGGATAGCCGGATGGAGCTGCACTATCATGAATTTATGGAGCGTCTCAATGCCTTTGCTCAAAATGAGGTGCCCACTTTCCAAGCTTACCAGAACACGAAGAATCTCATTGTTGATCAGAAGAAGGACGATATGCGCCTCGATGAGTTTAAACCACGCGTCATGTCTGCGTTCGTGAGGAATCGGCTTATTAATGAAGTCTATCTTCCCATCGTTGGTGATAATTTGGCGAAACAAATGGGGACGGCCGGTGGTGATACCAGAACTGACCGCATGGGGCTTCTCCTGCTCGTTTCTCCTCCAGGTTACGGGAAGACGACTTTGATGGAATACATCGGAAATCGTCTCGGCCTCACTTTTATGAAAATTAACGGGCCCGCTCTGGGACATGAAGTGACCTCACTTGATCCTTCAGATGCGCCCAATGCCTCTGCTCGAGAGGAGATCGAAAAGTTAAATCTCGCCTTGGAAATGGGAGATAATGTCATGATTTACCTCGATGATATTCAGCATACCAATCCAGAGTTTCTACAGAAATTTATTAGTCTCTGCGATGGTCAGCGAAAAATCGAAGGGGTCTATAAAGGGGTCGCTAAAACCTATGATCTACGCGGGAAGAAAGTAGCAGTGGTGATGGCGGGGAATCCTTACACCGAATCTGGTGGGAAATTCCAGATTCCCGATATGCTCGCGAACCGTGCCGACACTTATAATCTTGGTGATATTTTGGGTGATCATGAAGAAGCATTCAAATCGAGCTTTATTGAAAATTGCCTCACCTCTAATAGCATTCTTAGTAAACTTGCGAGTCGGAGTCAGAAGGATATCTATGCAGCCATGGCGATCGCAGAGACGGGAAGTCCTGAAGGAATCGATTTTGAAGGGAATTATACTCCGGCAGAGATTGAAGAATTCACGAAGACTCTGCGCCATCTCTTCCGAGTGCGTGACACCATTCTACGGGTGAATTTAGAATATATTCGGAGCGCTGCACAGGAAGATGCCTATCGTACTGAGCCCGCCTTTAAACTCCAGGGTTCTTACCGGAATATGAACCGGATTGCCGAAAAAGTGATCCCTCTCATGACTGACGAGGAGGTCGAGGGGCTCATTCGAGATCACTACGAGAATGAATCCCAAACCCTCACCACGGGAGCAGAAGCAAATTTACTGAAGTTCAAAGAGCTTGAAAATCTTCTTAGCGATGAAGAAGCCCAACGCTGGGAGGAAATCAAGAAAGGCTTTGGTAAGCAAAAGCTCCTTGGTGGTGCTGGAGATGATGATCCTGTCGCCCGTGTCGTCGCGCAGATGTCTCAGTTTAACGATGGTCTTGATGCCATCCGGGAGGGGCTCACACGTCCCGCGTCCCTTACGGAAACGAGCATCTCACAGCTTGAGCAAATTATTGCTGGTCTGAGAGCGGTGCCAGTGAAAGTCGATATCAACGTCGTTCCAGTCCAGGATGAAGCAGAGAGTATCGAAGGAATTTCAAAACGTTCTTCAGATTCACCAATCGATATCTTACCGGAAGTATCTCAAGGGGATCAGCTCAATCAGGAGTAGAGAAATTTTACTCCTGCATGAATGCCGACGACTAGAATAGCCACCGCACTGACCCAGAGAATGAAGTCAAAGAGCTTTGATGGTTTTAACTCATTAGGCAGCCAGCGGTAGCGCATGATAAGTGCTGCAAAGACGACAATGAAGAGAATCAGAGTCGTCAGCGATCCTCCGATGATGACCATGAGTCCGGGAGCCTGAAAGGTGAAGTAAAGTAAACTCCAGATGATGGGGAAGAGGATGGAAAGGAGGGCGATCGATTTTTTTCGATCGCTGGTTTTCTCAAAATTAATCCAGCCGAAGCGCCCGAAAGCATCCGAAAAGAGACGGCTCCATGCCGCAAGTGAGGCGAGTAAGGTCGAAAATAGAACTACGAGGGCTCCAGCGAGAAAGGCATGCCGCGCCCATGGTCCCAAGGTATCAGTGTACATGCGGGAAAGAACGGGGATGAGTTGATTTTTCTCAGGGATTAGGCCCTGGCTATGAAGGATGGCTGCTCCCAGAAGATAGAAAAGAGCCGTCACAATGGTGTAGCAAACCATGGAGAGGGTGGCATCCAGCTTCATCACTCGGATCCATCCATTCGCACGTGCGAGCCAAGCTGTCCGTTCATCGGCATTCCCTGATTCTGGTTCAGGGCCCGTATATGAAGCGTAACCTTTTTCGATGAGCCAGTAATTGTAAGCGAGGATTTCATCTCCTCCTACTCCGGTGATAGCAAAGGCACCGAGAGCAAGGAGCAGGGCCTGAGCAGGAAGGGTGAATTCAAAGCCCGAACTAAGGTCACCGCCAGTGATGGCAAAAGGCGTCCACTGCAGTGCGACGACAGAAATAATGGTGAAGAGAGTAAAAAGGCCAATCATCAGAATCGACCACTTTTCAATAGGGCCATAGCCACCTCGAAAAACGAGCGCCATCACCGCGATGGCGGAAATGTAGACCCAGGGGATGATGCCGAGTGGGTAAATTTCCTGAAGAACAAGCGCCACTCCGCCGATGACTCCGCCTACTTGTAGAGTTTTTAGAAGCTGAATGAAAAACCAACTCCAAACTGCCCAGCCAGCTTTACCAAATCGCGGTCCGGGAAGTTGGTCGAGCGCTTGCATCGATGTTTTTCCGGCATAGATCGTGAATCGTCCGAATTCGATTTGAACCGCTACTTTGACCAAACAGGAAAAGAGAATGAGCCAAAGGCAGATAAATCCGATCTTTGCTCCGAAGAGTGTGGTGGCAATGAGTTCGCCCGAACCTACAATCGATGCTGATAGGACGAAGCCCGGCCCTAGCCGCTTCAGGGTATCTTTCAGCGTAACCGGAGGCTCGATGATATTGGTTTCGACACGTTGGTAAGGATTCACAAGAAGTGATCCTGCCTTGAAATCGAGAGAGTGAGAACCCTGAAAATGAGCTCTCTTTGTGATCAGCTTCTTAGCTGATAAATCCGTCTTTTCGTGCCTGCATCCAGTAAGCGTATTCGGAACGATTAAAATCGACGTATTCTGGAGATAGGTCAGAGGTGTACATATGGTACGAAGCTTTTCCTATATTCAGGTTCACTGTGATAGTGAATTCCTTTTTTCGAACGATATTTCGAAGAACTTCAGGATTAGTGCTCGCCTTGAGCCCACCTTCACAAGCGATTTTTTTATCGAAATAGATGTCGACCATCTCCTCCTTCACGCTCGC
>CALGMJ010000080.1 GCA_937958875.1 uncultured Verrucomicrobiales bacterium
GATTGGAGTTATGGGACAAAGAGCGAGAACATGATGGCAATACGTGGTATCGCATTTCTGACTATACTGATTGGCATTTTGCGCTCAAATTGTTGTATTCTGATCCTCCGGGATCTTTTCAAAATAATGGAACTACCACAGGACTTGGTTTCTATGATGAAAATAAAAACATTTTTTCTATTATTTATATTAGTCCAATTTTCAATTGGCTCGGACTTAGATGAGTCTATTTCTGTTCAAGAGTTTGAAGGGCGCTTAGTTGAGGAAGGAGTGACTCCGGAAAGATGGCGGCAACTAGCTGATTTCGCTTATCATGAAAAGAGAATTGATCTTCTTGCCGTTTGTGCAAATCGAGGAGAATTATATGGATATTTCTGCGATAATTTGGTTAATGATCCTCCAAATGTCCAGTTTCGTGATGATATAGCATTAATGCTTTTGGTTAAGCCCACCTTATCCGACTATGAGTATCCATTGAGGTTTAATATGGGGTTTAAAGGGCTGCCTGTTCTCCGTATGTTGGTCGTGAAGGTATTGGAAGAGTATTTTCCAGAAGAGGATTTTGATTCTGACGATCTGAATTACGTGAGACGCTTTGGTTCGCTAGAGCATAGGTTGGTCTACTTTGATATTCTGAAATCTAAACTGGATGGTGGTGATCCTGATATGAGTATTCACCATGAGAGTGTTCGGGAATGGGATGAGCTGGAGCGCTTGGATCAAAATCCTGCTTGGGTAAACGCTCCAGGATCTGTTAAAAGAGAGTCTATAGAAAATAAAGTAGATTTTAGGCCTGAGGAGTATCAGATTGTAAAGAGAAATCGAGAATCGGATTTTGGCAAAGTTGGGCACTCGCTCAATGAGGGGGAGTGGTATCAGAAGTTCTATATTGTCATGGTTGTAATTTTTGCATCTTTATTTCTTTTGCTAAGGCTTTACTGGGTAAGAAAAAATGACTCTTAGTCAGGAATGCATGACGAAATTTGAGAGGAATCCACAAGATTTTTTTAGAAGCTTCGAAATACTGATGTCAAACTGCGAGACATCTTTTGATGTTTTTGCTGCCTGTTTCTGGTTAGATGTCAGTCTCGAAGTTTATGTCGGTAGGAATTTAGCATAAAGCAATTTCGGAGCTAGCTAGAAGCGTCATGCAAAGCAGCCGTGAGCCGAAAATTTTTGAATGGACTGAATTCTTGAGTTTAGAACATCATAGCAGGTCATTGGAATCTTAGCCTTCCCTCGTGGGACAGCGCGGGACGAAACCAAGTGACAATCTCCTTCAGCAGATCGATAACCTTCCAGTGCTGGAGGGTGGGCCACCTGAGGTGTTGGCGGGGGATGAGGAGGCCTCTGGAGAGTGGCGGCGGTTGGTGCCGTTGCTGAATCAGCTGGGGCATGTGTGTTCCCTGAACGAGCATCTGCTTGTTGGCTATTGTCAGTCCTTCGCTGTGGCTCGGCGGGCTTTTCGGGAGCTTCGGCGTGGCGATTTATTAGTTGAGGGAAGTACGGGGAACGCGGCGGCGAACCCGCTCATTGCCATCATGCATCAGGCGCAGGACCGGATGCTGAAGGCGGGGAAGGAGATGGGGATGTCACCTGCAATGTTGCAGTCGATCCGGGCGGTGGCTCGGGCAGAGCCAGGGAAGAAGGAGGAAGACTTGAGTGATTTTCTGGACGATTGATGCATGTCGTCCATCAGTATGCGGGAGAGATTTCTTCTGGGAAGCGAGCGGCTTGTCAGTGGGTCCGTCTCGCCTGTGAACGGCATCTGGCTGATCTCAAGCGGGAGGAGTTCTTCTTTGATGAAGGGGCGGCGGATCGGGCTATTCGCTTTATCGAGAAATTCAGGCACTACAAAGGGCAGTGGGCAGGGAAGCGATTCACCTTAGAACCATGGCAGAAGTTTGTTGTGGGCAATCTCTTTGGCTGGAAACGCAGGGCGGATGGACTGCGTAAATACCGGCATGCTTACATCGAAATCCCCCGTAAAAACGGGAAGACAATTCTTGGTGCAGGCATTGCTCTCTACATGCTCTGTGCCGACGGAGAGGGCGGCGCTGAGGTTTACTCAGTGGCGACGAAGCAGGATCAATCAAAGATCCTCTGGCGTGATGCCCGAACGATGCTGGAGAAATGTAAAGTGCCTTCGTTTATCGAGCGCTTTGAGATCCGTAAGAACCCGGCCATCATTGAATATCCTGGGAAGGATTCGCTCATGTCACCGCTTTCACGTGAAGCATCAAATCTCGATGGGCTCAATCCGCACTGCATCGTGGCCGATGAGTTACATGCCTGGAAAGACCCTGATCTCTGGAACGTGCTGAACTCCGCGTTGGGGGCACGTTCGCAGCCGCTCTTTCTTCAGATCACCACGGCGGGTTACGTTTCAAACGGAGTCTGCCGAGAGCAGCAACGTCACGTGCAGAGCGTTCTCAATGGAACCCAAGAGCACGACAGTTACTTCGGGATCATTTACACCCTCGATGAGGGGGACGATGAGGAAGAGGAGGGAAGCTGGGAAAAGGCGAACCCAAACTATGGGGTCTCGGTGCTCAAGGCAGGGATGCGGAGTGATTTCGATCTCGCGAAGAACAATCCAACTCTCATGGCGGACTTTAAAGTCAAGCGTCTCAATGTTTGGGTCACGGCGGCGCAGGCTTGGCTGAATATGGTGGATTGGAAATGCTGCTTCCG
>CALGMJ010000081.1 GCA_937958875.1 uncultured Verrucomicrobiales bacterium
CTTTTTATCAGGTAGATGGGCCTTCGCCTTCGTTATTGAAGTTTAGTGACGGTGGCTTTTTGCAGACACGTTTCTCGCTTTCTTTTGATCTCAGGCCATCGGAATTTTTCTATTTTCATTCCAGAGCGCGGATCGATCGAGGGTTTGATCCGGGGGATAATCCTGATGGTGCGCTACGGCTTGACGAGGTATTTTTGCGTTACCGGCCCTTTGGTGACGCACGTTTGAATCTTCAGCTTGGAAAGTCTGCTACCGTTTTTGGAAACTACGTTTCTCGGCATGATTTTCATGATGATCCTTTCCTCGTAGCGCCTTTACCTTATGGCGAAATTTTGGGAGTAGCGGTGAGGAATCCAGCCGGAAATTCTCTGAGTAATATCGCCGGACGAGCGAGCGGTCGGCTGCCTGGAGTTTTCAATTCCCCTAAGCGAAACTGGGCCTCGGCGATCTGGGGGCCAGCCTATACGAGTGGGGTAAGCATTTTTGGGGCTTTTGAAAAATTTGACTACGCCTTGGAAATAAAAAATGTGGAAGCAGGGGCGCATCCTAATCAGTGGGATGCGAGTGCGGAAGATTTTGATAGTCCTACCATAGCTGGAAGACTCGGTTATCGTCCGAATGCGACGTGGAATTTCGGGGCCTCTTGGAGTCGAGGACCGTATCTGAATCCTGAAGCGGATCGCTTTCTCCCAGTAGGAACGGATCGGGGAGATTTGCCTCATACAATGTTTGGAGTCGATGCCCGATGGGCGCGGGGCGATGTCATTTTTTCAGGTGAAGCGATTTTTAATCGTTATGAAAGACTCAGTGGTGAGGATCTGGAATCGCTGAGTTGGTATTTACAGGCGCGCTGGAAAGCGGCTCCAGGTTTCTGGCTCGCTACCCGTCTCGGCCAGACTCTGAATAATGAGGTGAGCGGTCTTTCTGGTGAACGCCTCCCTTGGTCGCCAGACCTTTTACGGGCAGAGCTCGCTGCAGGTTGGCGGGTGACGCCGGATCTTCTCCTAAAGACTCAGTATTCATATACGAAATCCAGCGGAGGCTTGGAAGGGCCTGGGAGTAATCTTTTTGGCTTTGGGGTAGGCTGGCGATTTTAGGTCTCATTCGAGACCGAGTGCCTTTCGGTGGCCTTTCATGGAAGGCGCGAGGAGCAGTGCTCCACAGTGACTGCAGTAGGCTGCTTTTGAGCTTCGTGATGGATGCATGAAATTAGTCCACTTTCCCTTCGCCTTTTTAATCTGAAGGAGAGAACTCCCCCAGCCACAAAAGATGGCATTGAGCCAAGATCGGTTTAAGGAGGCGATCACAGGAAGCATCGTGTCCCCGCAGCAAGGGCATTTGAAGATAGGGTCTGGCATGCCCTATGTCTGGATGGAGTACGAGAAAATTCCTACTACAAGAAAAGCCTCTTTTTCTAGTGAGTCAGAAATTCTTTTCACTTTTTTTGAAACTCAGTGCTCAAAATCTCGGATCCTACAGTGAAGACAAACCGGGCCGGCACTTCTTCACCAAAGGTCATCAAAGACCGCTAAATTAAACTGATATAAAATGATGAAACTGAAATCTTATTGCTTAACCATGCTGGCTCTGACCTCAGCTACGACTGCTCATGCCCAGAATCCAGCCGTGGTGGTAACGATCGAAAATACAGCTCCTTATAATGGTCATTTTCTGACTCCGGTATGGGTCGGTTTTCATGACGGGATCTTTGATCTCTGGACGAATGGTACTCCAGCTTCTAGCACTCCGCAGCCGGGTTCAGTGTCTCTTGAGCGACTGGCTGAGGATGGGAACACTGGCCCACTTACGGCAGAATTTGCGGAGCTGGTTTCAAATGGAGTCGACGGCACGATTCGCTCGAATGGGACCATCCCTCCGATCGGGCCGAGCCAGATTGTGAGTCGTCTTTTCGAGGTTGATCCAGCGGAGAATCGCTACTTTAGCTACGCTTCCATGATCATTCCTAGTAATGACGCTTTCATCGCGAATAGCAGCCCGATGGCAAACATGATCTTTGATGAGGAAGGGAACTTCGTCGGGCAGCCGTTCTATCTCAATGGCGCGCAAGTGAATGACGCGGGCACAGAAGTGAATGATGAGCTTCCTCGGAATACGGCCTTCTTCGGTCAGGCTTCTCCTGATACCGGAGTCGATGAAGGAACAGTCACTTCGGCTCATCCTGGATTTAATGCCCGGGGGACGGGTGGTATTTTAGATGCCTCTCGATTCGGTGATGCCGATTTCACGCAAGATCTTTATAATCTTGTTCGATTTAAATTTACCTACCTCGATAAGGAGTCTCCGGTTCTCTTTAACGCGAACATTGATGCACAGTTTGAGTCTCCTGCTCCGACGGTGTCTGGAAACCCAAATGGTCGAGCCTTTTTCTTCCTCGATGACGATGGTGAGTCCTTGGTCTACTTCGCTTTTGCAAATGGACTCAGCGGAGACCTCACGGCGGCTCACCTTCATCTCGCACCACTGACGCAGAGTGGCCCGGTAGTGCTTCCACTTCAGACAATTTTTGGACGTTTCGTATTCGGAAAAATCACTGCTGATGCAGTGGTGGGACCACTGGCAAATGGAGATGCTCTCGATAATCTAGTCGCGGAGATGTCTGCCGGCACGGCCTATATCAATCTCCACACCGCAGCGAATCCCGCTGGCGAGATCCGGGGACAAGTTCACTTAAATTCTCTGAGATAGTCCATCTCTGAACGTTTTCGCAGGCAATCCTAAGGGCTCGCCACCCTCGAGTGGCGGGCCCGTTTTCCTAAAACATTTACTCAACTCACTTCATGAAATTTTTATCCAATTCGAGATCTCTTATCTATGCCGGAATGGCACTTGGGCTTTGTGCATTCTGGGCCGCAGTGCTCCAGTCTACCGCTTTTAAATCTGAGCCACTTACGGCTCCATCGGTGAAGTCCGGAAAGCAAACCGAACAATCTGAGCCAACGCGTTTGGCAATAAATTCAAACTCAAGGCCTGAACGATCGATATCAAGCGAGGCTGATCACGAGGTCCCTTACGATCTGAGTGACGCGATCTCAGCCTTCGAGTCCATGGTTCAAAATGAGAACCATGATCTTTCATCCGATGAGCTTCAGTCTCTGGATCAGCTCATCAGTAACTTAAACCAATACCAAAATCATGAAGACCATCGTTAATCATACTCTCGCACTCTTATTGCTTAGCCAAGCTGAGGCGACTGAGGATAACTTATGGATTACCGAGGTCCTTCCCGATACGGGAGAGATTGAGGTGACAAATGTGGGCGCTGAGGCTTTCACGACGACTAGGAATTTGCCTTTTTGTCACCGTTTTAACTATAGGACCTCGGTTCCATCAGGAACGACCTTTGCCGCCGGCCAATCGAGAATTTATACGGTCTCATTTAGTGACTCGACAGCGTCCGATCTGTGGCTTTACCGTCCGGGCGGATTCGGGAATTCAGCCAATGTCATCAGTGGTTTACAGTGGAATACGACAAGCCTGATCGGGAGATCTCTCGTGGCGACGAATGGCGGAAAATGGGATGGCGGGACTTCTTCCGCTCCGGGACCTGCGGCTGGCCAATCGATTCAGCTGACTGGTGATAATCCTTTTTCAGCTGAGAATTGGACCGTAGGCCCCCCTAATCTAGGAACCTTCGCGATGGCGGGTGAAGAGCCTCTTCCAATTGCTTTAGGTATTGCTAGGGTGGAAGATACTCTTGTCTTAACTTGGGAGGGTGGTGCTCCGCCCTATCAGCTAGAGTCTGGTACGACTTTAGAAGATTTCACCCCACTTGGTGAGCCTACTGATGCTCTGACCGCGACGGTTCCTCTGGGAGATGAAAGGCGTTTCTATCGAGTGGTCTCGATGGCTCCGCTTCCGCAGACTGCGCGCTTTCGTATTGAGCTATCGAGTCTCTGGTCTGGTCTCACCTTTAATATGACTCCTAGTGACCCGACTTTTGGGGGCTTGATCGGAACGACTCATAGCGATCAGATTTCATTCTGGTCGCCAGGATCTCTAGCCTCGAATGGGGTGGCAGATTTGGCTCGTGAGGGTTCCCTTTCTTCGCTCACTGCGGAGCTTGGCATTGCGGTGGGAAGTGGTTTGGCGAGCGAAATTATCGTTCAGTCAGGTGTTGATGATGAGCTGGGAACGAGCAGTTTTGAAATGACGGTAGATCGTGATTTCCCCCTCTTAACCCTGCTTTCAAAATTAAATGAGAGTCCCGATTGGTTTACTGGGATTCGAAATGTGAGCTTGCTCGAAGAGGATGGACGTTTCCGTGATCGGATAGAGATTATGCTGATGCCATGGGATGCGGGCGTTGATAGTGGCTTCAGCTATGGTGGGGCAGAGCAGGTGACTAGTCCTGCTGAGCCGATCAGTTCTCTTGCTGACAATTTTATTTTTAGTCCCTCTCTATTACTCGGGCCGGATGTTGGTCAGATTCCCGTTGGCGGTCTGATCATTGAGCGACTTCCTGAAGAGTGAGACCTTTTTTGCTGAACCGTGAAGTGAGGCATTGATACGAGGCAAAAGGAGCGAGCTTCAGATCGTTTCTTTTGCCTCGTCATTTTGGGTCTAGTTTTCAAAGCCTAGGCGCTCTAGCTCAGCCTTCAGTAGTGGGAAGTTCCACTCTAAGATTCTCCCGCTCTGGGAGATGGCGATGAGCTTTTCCTCATCCTGAGTGATGAGGATTTGATGGATCTCAAGAGGTTCAGGAGCCGTCAGAGTCAGAGGTTCGGCTTTGTGCCACTTGATGAGGCCGGGACCGAGAACTTGAGCGATAAGCTGGCCGGAGGTATTGGTGATTTGATGAAGTTTTTTGGGATCCTGGTTTTGAGTTGGAAGAGGAATGGCTTCCCCCATTTTTCCATCCGGCCAAAGAGATAAAGAGTGCAATCCTTCATCATCTAGTTGTTCGATCAGCCAAGCACCATCGTCTTTGACATCTATGACTCGTGAGCCTGGACTACGCTGAACTCTACGGTCAAAAATGAGCTTTTCTCTCTCATCTCGGCGAATGACTTCTAAGCCGCCGGGAACTTGAAATAAGATTTCATCGTCGTTAAGCCACCATGCGGAGGACTGAACATCGATCCGCTGGTTTTCCGAGCCGTGAAAAGCGATTTGGCAACCTGCCTTCACATCCCAGGTCTTGAGGCCTTCTCCGCTTACGGTTAGTAGCCACAAGCCATTTGGAGAAAGGCGTGATTCAAAGACGGTGGAGTTTCTGTTTTTTACGGAGGCTCTCGACCACTCACGATAGCCGACAGGAGGCTGGAGAGTCCAGGTTTCTGAATCTTGATTCTGATCCCAGAACTGACGGCCATCAGAAGAAAATTGAATGGGGCCGATGGGATTCCTGGAAAGGGGGAGTTCTACGACGAGTTTTTTTTCAAAGATATCAATCAAGCTCAGAACTTGGTCACTGCGAGTCGCAGCCAGCAAGCGGCCTTGAGGATGAAAAGCGAGATTTTGAACCCAGCGTTTGGCACTGTAATCTACAGATCTCAAATGGTTGAAGGTGTCGAAAATAGTAATGGTATTTTCATCGCCTAAAGCACAAGCTACTTGGTTGCCATCATGAGACCATGCTGGGCGGCAGCGGGCTACTCCACGGGCAGAAGACCAGAGGAATTTCTGATGATTCAGATCGAGGACCTGGAGGCCATCCTTTCCTCCAAAAGCAACAAGATCTTTGCTCGGGCTGACTGAGAAGAGGAGAAAGCTTTCTTCTTTTGGGAAGTGAATTTCTTTGAATCGCTTGAAGCTTGGCCCGCTATGGAGCGTGACTCGGACTTGCAAATTTGGACTGTTGGCTGGGTCTGAGTGCCCCTCAGCACCTACGACTAGGATGCCTCCTTTGGCGAAATCTGCTTGGACGACCTGGCCCACTGAGGGAGTCCACCGATGTATTTGTGAGCCGGTGATCGTATTCCACAAAATAGCTTCACCTGTCTCGTGGTGTGAAATGAGCCATTTTTGATCAGTTGAAGACGTGGTTGTGCGAATGTCCTTCGGATTGAGGAAGCTGGGTAGGGGGGCTTTAGGCGGATGGTTGGCAGTGCGGATGAAGTCCGTTTTCGCTAAAAGTGCGATGGCATGGTTACGGATTTTAGGTGATTCTCGGTAGGACGAGGCTTTTCGTAAATTTTGGAATCCACGTTCTCGAAAGCCAGGAGTGGCGACGAGCCTTTCGAAGTAAACTTCTTTGAGGAGGCCTTCATGGATCAAGCCTCCTCGAGTATAGTTTTGAACAATGATCCATATGCTCGCAATCGTGGTCAGAAGAACGATGGTGGCTAAGAGTGAGGCTGGGAGAGGGTGTCTTTTAATCCAGCGCCCGATCCTCTTGGGGCGGCTGAGTGGTCTTGCAAGAATGGCTTTACCTTCCTGCCAGCGCTGAAGTTCATCACGGAATTCCGCTACTGAAGAGTATCGGGCACTAGGGTCTTGCTCGAGGGCCTTATGGCAGATGACATCTAGGTCGAGTGGAATTTCAGGGTTCTTCGTACGTGGTGATGGGATGGGTTTGTCGACAATGGCACGTAGCAGAGTGGCAACGTTCGTGTGAGAGGCATGCGGCCTTTCTCCGGTAAAACATTCGTAAAGAACTGCGCCTAGAGAGTAAAGATCACTGACGACACTCGCTTCCATGGCCATGCCGCCAGCGAGTTCCGGAGGCATATAGTTTGGGGTGCCTACGAATGCTTCAGTCCGGGTGTGGACTCCGTCCTCGCCGAGGAGCATTTTAGCGACCCCGAAGTCACTGACATAGATTTGGCCATGGGCATCGAAGAGAAAGTTTCCGGGTTTAAGATCCCGGTGGAGGACGCCTCGCTGGTGCGCGAAGTGGACGGCTCCGGCGATCTCGAGCATCCAGGACACAGTCTGCTGGATGGTAGGGGGAATATTTTTGATGAGCTCTGCGAGTGAGCCTCCTTCTGCGAGCTTCATCGAGAAGAAGGGGAGCCTATCGGATTCTCCAACCTCGTAGATCGGCATGATGGCTGGGTGTTCCAGGGTCGCCATTGCGCGAGCCTCGATCTGGAAGCGAGCCCGCATTTCTCTCTCCTCGCTATACTTAGGGAGCATGACTTTTAAAGCCACCTCACGCTCGGGATTTTTTTGACGGGCATGATAGACCACGGCCATGCCACCGCGGTCTAATTCCCCGATGATGTCATATCCATCGAGAGCAAAGCCATTTGGAGCAGCAGCCTCATCAAAGGCCGCGAGGAGGGCGCGGCGTTTTTGGTCAGATGGAGTATCGGAAGAATCCACGACCGAGTATTTACTAGAGCTTCTGTAATGCCGATTTTAAATACGCGAGTTCTTCGTCAATTTCGTGAGGGGCATCGACAGTGCGCCCGACCTCTCCGCGCAGGAGTTCACGGAAGCGTTCGCGCATTCGGAAGACTTCCGTCTTAGCCCCTCCTTCCGAGAGACCGAGTTCGTGAGCTAGCTCAACGTAGGTAGGAGCGGCCTCATGTCCGGGTAGAAATAGGCTGAGTTGTTCCCATCCACGAGGGCCACGCCGTGTGATGACTTCGTTTTTGACTCGCTCATAGACACGGTCGAACAGTAACTCAGCCCAGGCGGAATCAAATTGAGCTTCATCAATCTCTACGGACATTGCCTCATTATCCAGTTCAGCTCGTTGGAGATGTCCTCCATTTTTTTGAGTGAGGTGGTGTCTCGCGTCATCAGCGAGATAGTATTTTAAAGACCCCAGGATGAAGCTGCGAAAGCGTCCCTGAGCAGGATCAGCTTTTTTAAAGAAGCTTTTCTGCATGAGCTTGAGAAAAAATTCCTGGGTTAAGTCATCGACTCGCTCGCTGGGAGCCCCTCGGCTAGCAATGATTTTTCGGACCGGGACCCAGTAGTCGTGGCAAAGACGGTTGAGAGCATCCCGCTCTTTTACGCTACCGTTCATGGTCGCTACGGCGAGAATCGTCCAGCTAGTTTCGGGGAAGTCCATAAGGCAGCTAGTAAGAGGGATTTAGAGGTGATTGATTCCAGAATTCTTGAGCATCATTTTTTTTAAAGTTTTTTGAAACTCGCGTCCAAAAAAAACGGAACCTTAGGTAAGGCGGCTTAGAAAAAAGCTGCTAACTTCACGAAAATCAGCCATGAAAACAATATTAATTAGTTCACTTCTCTTCAGTGGGATCAGTATAGGAGCCACAATTTTTGATGAATCCATCAATGGAGAACTGTCTGATGATAATACCATGCCGACAGCCCTCACTGGACTGAGCGTAGGGAGTAATGTCATTATCGGGACGCTCTTATCAAACCCGGATGACGATCGGGAATATTTCACGATAACCGTGCCTACAGGTTTTACCTGGTCTGGTCTGGTCATTGATTCGTATGTTGGGACCCCTTTTGAGGATCAATCTTTTCTCGCTTACGTTGCTGGGGATTCCATTGTGAGTCCAACTTCTGCCTCAGCGAATGATCTGGATGGGAATGGCCTCTTTGGTCAGGCCCAGATTGGCAATGATATTTTTCCGGCTTTGACTGGGGCGAATTCAGCTCTTCCGGCAGGAGATTATACTTTCTGGTTCCAAGAGACAGCTCCCGTCGATATCGCCTATGAGCTCGATATCCAGCTCGCTGCCGTGCCGGAACCCTCGAGTGCATTCCTCGGGCTCCTCGGGTTAGTGGGTATGATGGGGCGTCGTCGTAGATAAGTATTCTCCCCAAAAAAAAGAGCCAGCCGCTCTCTCAGTGCTTTAGGGCGGCTGGCTTAATCCTGTTAGATTTACTCAAAATTTCGGCCGTCGTTGAGTGGGACGGGATTGGCCGTCTGAGCTGGCTGAGGAGTGGTGGCTTCGCCATGAAATTCATGAGCGAGCAAGCGTTGTTTATGGGTGGGTTTGATGAGATTGGTGTTTTCGAGCCAATTTGAAAATTGAGCGGGTTCGGCCTTTTGCCATTCCATCGCGATTTCAAAAAAGGTTTCCTGACTTTTCCCAGGATCATGAATGAGCGAACTCGCAGCGGTGAGTGCTTGCGCGGGATTTTGCTTTCTAAGACTCTGAGCTAAGGCAATGACGACGGGGTCTGACTCGGCCGTGGGTTGGTGTTCCTTGAGCCATGACTGAATGCCACTGGGATCTTTTTCAGCCCAAGCACGGGCCGAACTTCCGAGAAGCTCTTCGTTAAAATGAGAGTCAGGTAGGGTATTGAGCCACTGGAAAGCTGCACTGGGATCGAGTTTGACGTAGTTGGCGACGAGTTGTTGGAGGTCGCCTGGAGAAATCTGGGGGAAACCATTTTTTTGAAGCCAGTTCACTGCTGCTTTAGGATCTTTCTCTGACCAAGTGCTGAGGAGCTGGCCAGTGAGGTAGCTTTTTGCTTCCCCTTCGGTCCCATTCAGCTGGGAGAGGGCACCTTGGATATCGGTTTGAGCAAGGCGCTGGAGTTCTTCACCAGCCATGGTCATGACAGCCTCCGGGTCGGAGAGCATCACCATTTGCTTCAAGGCCAGCTCTGGATTGGTCGTCATGAGTTGTCTCAGGTGCTCCAGGGCTAATTCGTGATGGGGATTTTCCCCTATCAATAGGAGTGATCCGCTCTGAGCGAGAGCCTCGACCGGATCTTCTCCATGCCAGGATTTAAGAATCGTATGGATGAAGGTGAGTCTGACTGGGTTTTGGGAGAACTGGCTTTGCACGAAAGCGATGGCCGCAGGGGCATCAAAGCGTCCCCAGGAAGAAAAGAAGAGCCTCCAGTGAGGGAGGTGTTTTTTCTGAAAGGTGATGCTTTTAAAGTAAGTGGCGAAATCCTTACTAGTCTCTGGCTTGTGCCGTACGAGAGCTGCCATTAATTGTTGAATGCTCTCGTATTCGGCTGACTCTGCGAAGCTGCTGCTGAGCAAGGTGACGGTCGGTAAATCAGCAAAGGAAGAGGCTTCTGGAGAAGTGATCAGTTGTGGGCGTTCTGCTGTTTTTACCGAGTGATTCGGGGTAGTAGAGGCTGGGGAAGGGAGGCTCGTTTTAAATAAACGAGGACCAAGCAAGAGGCCGGCTCCTAGTGAGAGAACGGCAATCAGTATTGTGGAGGAAATTTTCATCAATTTTATCGGGAGTCGTGCAACACGCTGAGCATTTAAGTTTAGTTTGTCTATGAAGGGATCGCTATTAGGTAATTTCCCCCATGAATTTGGAGTGTTTCCTCTGGATTGGGCGTTGTTCGAGCTATCCCGCTAATCTACTACCGTAGAGTCACTCGCAACTGGCGAATTCACCCCAATCAAAGATATGAAAATACAGAAAAGAGCCCTCTATACGTTAGGGGCACTCCTCCCAGCTACTTTACTACAGGCCGCTCAGGTCTTTACTCAAGATGTCGTCGTTCAAGGAAGTCTCGGCGTTGGTATCGACACCAATAATGGCGAAAGTTTCGGATTTGATACGATCCGTCTTAAGGAAAATAACCTGCGGATTCACTTTGATGACACCAGTGGCTCCGCTTCCTTTCCTCAGAATGACTGGCGTCTCGTCGCGAATGATACTGGGAATGGTGGCTCGAACTATTTAGGCATTGAGGACTCCACCGCAGGTCGTATTCCATTCCGTGTCGAAGCAGGTGCACCTGCACATGCACTCTACGTAGAAGCTGATGGCGATGTTGGAATCAAGACGGATAATCCCGTTGTCGATCTCCATGTTGTCGAAGGAAATACTCCGACTTTACGTCTCGAGCAGGATGGTAGTGATGGCTTTACCGCTCAGACTTGGGATTTGGCCGGAAATGAGGCAAATTTTTTCATCCGTGACGTCACGAACGGTTCTAGATTGTCTTTCCGAATTCGTCCTAGTGCCCCAGAAAGCTCCATTGATATTGCGGCAGATGGTGACGTGGGCATGGGAACCGGCAGCCCGGGCGCGGCCCTCCATGTGCGGCGCGCGAACGCTACTGCCGATCCTCTCCTCACCTTGGAAAATAATGGAGCAGTCTCTCTGGTGATGGATAACAAGTCGTCCGCTTCCACTTGGTCTTCCACTGTCGACAATTCTGGCAATATGGTAATGACACAGGAAGGTACGAATGCGACCTACACTTTTGACGGAACCGGAGCTCTCGCAATTGATGTTCCTGGAGGATTCGGAACGCAAAACATCTTCAATTTGGATTCGAGTGGAAATCTTACCATCCGAGGGGCTCTTACGGATTCATCAGATATGAATCTCAAGGAAGGTTTCGCTGATGTCGATGCAGAAGAAATTCTCGAGAAGGTCGCTAACATTCCGATGCAGTATTGGCGCTATAAGGGAGAAGACGTCACCCATATGGGACCGATGGCACAGGATTTCTACGCCAAGTTCAAACTCGGCCAGGGAGAGACGACCATTAGTAAACCAGATGCGGACGGGGTCGCTCTTGCCGCCATTCAGGCGCTCTACAAGCAGTCGCAGTCGAAAGATGTCGAGATTAACGAGCTTAAAAGTGAGAACGAGCTTCTCGAACAGCGCCTCCAGAGATTGGAAAAGTTGATGCTGGAATCACAGAAGTAAGAACAGCCTCTTTCTAATTTTCTATTTAGTGAATCAAATGATCAAAATTTCAAATATCGCTCTCATCGCCGGAATTGCGGGCTTAGCGACAGGTTCTGCCTCGGCTGCCTTTGCCTATACCGGAGTGAGTTCTCCAGATGTGGTGGCCGGCGACTCGGGCTTCTTCGTCGATGACGTCTTTGGCTATGACTTTACTGTCGGTGCTGACCCGATCGAGGTGATTGCATTGGGGTATTTTAGTCAGTCTGGCGGCTTTTTAGAAGCAGCCGCAGAGCTAGGAATCTATCAAGATACCGATGGTCTCGGCGGAGCGGATCCCGTCCTTCTTACGACGACTTCCGTTTCTCTAAGTCGAGCGAGTGATGACAGGGATGGAGTTCATAACTACTATAATCTCACCGTTCCAGTCGTGCTCAATGCGAATGAAACTTATCGTCTGGTCGCGACAACGGGAAATAATGGGGGGAATCACAATACCGTGCCTGGTAGTCCTAGTGGTGGTGTATTGCCAGATGTTGCAACGATCAGCAGTGCCCTGACGATCGATACTAGTGGTGATTTTAATTCGAACGCCGGAGTTGGCGGAAGTTTGGTCTACCCCGCGTTAGAGCTGGGGCCTTCTGGGTTCGATAGCCCGTTGACTAACCTGCAGTTCAATGTGGTGCCTGAGCCGAGTGGGATTCTTCTTCTTGCGTTAGGATCCATTGGATCCATCGGTCGCCGTAGGAGATAAGTTCCTTCTCGTCCCCCCATAAAACGAGCACTGGTCATGAAACTATTCAGACTCAGTTATAGAGATCTACGATCCTGTCTAGGGTTTGGTTTCCTTTGTTTTAGTCAAATCATGGCTGCAGAGGAACCACCCAAGATCGGGGTGATCCCCCTTTTGAAATCGATCCAAACTTTTGAGAGCGATAATGACCCCAAGTGTCATGCCACCGCTTCTCGCTTGGAAGATTTCATGTACGGAACTCCTCTGACTCCAGAGGCTCGATTCCAAAAAAACGAACTCACGAAAGCGCTCGTTTTAGATTGCTGGAAGTTAGGTCATCGACTTGCAAAGCAAGAAGAACGGGAAGAAATTTCGGTCCGTTTGATGAAGCAGGCGCAGGCGTTTTTCCCTCATATCTCTCTTCAAAAAGACGAAGGTATTTGGAAAGTGCATGCAGGGAAGACTCAAGTCTCCATTACGGAGAGAGATCTCAAGCACTATGGGAGTGTTGCTTATACCTTGCGGGCAATTCTTTCCGTTCAGCAGGAGCGTGGCGCGGAGCCACTCACTCCACTAGCGTCCCAAGCGCTCAATCGCCTCAAGGTGCAGGCAGATCTTTATCAACTCGCGGTGATTCAGCTGAGTGATCAAGAAGCGCGAAGTGCACAACAGAAAGAAATTTCCGCAGAAGACATTTTAAGAAACTGGAAGCGGCTGAAACTTCCCCTTCCAGTGAAGGGATCAGAGGAGACTTCGAAAAAAACAGCCCCCTTATTGCCTTCCTTGATCAAGCAGAAGCTTGCCGCATATGAGAAATACAATGCGATTTCGAATCAGCTCTTCATCCGGAATCTCCAGGTGTATTTTGCAAAACGTCGGTGGCCCGCAAAGCCAGAGGAGGGAAAGGTTCTCAAAGAAGGCTACGGTACAGCGGTGATCAATTATGCCATGGACCTCTATATGGGGGCGCAGAAACTGGCTGAGAAACGTGGTGACCATTTCGTCCGTGAGTCGGATGTGCATCAAGTGATGCAGAAATTTACGCCCTTTGAGGTGAATCAATTTGAAGATGTCATCTTTTTCCCAAATTTAGGAGAAGACCGGGTTATGCTAGAGGCTTACGACCTCGATGCTTATCGCGACGGTGGCCTGCACTGGAGTTATCTTAAGCATGCCCTCAACGAATCTGGGGGGGCGATTCAAATGGATGCCGATCCTTTTGCTGCAGAGTTGTTAGCCGAGGGAATCGCTCAGTTCGGAGTGCTGACATGGAGAATTGCTGGAGAAGTTGCCATTTCACGTGAGGAAGAACGTCTTTCTCTCGCTCATATCGAAGCGGCGATAATGGCGATTCAGTTGAGGGTGAATCGTACTTTAAAAGGGGAGCGTGTTGTTGAAGAAAAAGAGGGACTAGCGAGTAGTCCATCTCTCGAAAAAAACACCGAGAAGGACCTCTTCCAAGAAGTCACTCAGAAGGTCGGGATCGAGAGCGAGCATCGTTCATCGGACTGGCTTAGTCGGCAGCTGAGAACCTACCTGAAAGCGAGCGAAGAACGGGGAGTAATTACCATTCCTCCAGCCTTTGGCGGGTCAGGAATTGCGGCGGAAGATATCGATAATGATGGCGATGCAGATCTCCTCATTCTAAGTGGCTTAGGGAATCAGCTCTATCGTAATGATGGCGGCACATTTACCGAAATTACGAAATCTGCCGGCTTAAGCTGGGTTCGTCCAGACGATGGAAAACCAGGTGAGCCAAGACAGCCCATCATCGCGGATTTTGATAATGATGGCTGGCAGGATCTCCTTATCACTTACGTCAATGACGAGCATCGCCTCTACCGAAATCAAGGTGATGGAACGTTTATGGACATGACCTCTCAGGCTGCCCTCGGAGGAAAAGGTCTCGTGGCCGGTCCGGCGACGGTTTTTGATTTTGATAAAGATGGGAAGCTCGATCTCTATATCGGATATTTTGGAAATTATCTGAAGGGAACTTTACCCACACTTGATCGGCGAAATCGCAATGGCTCTCCGAACCAGCTCTTCCGAAATGTTGGCGGAATGCGTTTTGAAAATGTCACTGAACAGTCCGGCACGGGTGACGTTGGTTGGGGGCAAGCGGTGGGTCATACCGATCTCAATGGAGACGGCTGGCAAGATCTCGTGGTAGGAAATGATTTTGGGGTGAATGCCTACTATCTCAATCAAGGAGATGGCACCTTTAAAGAAATTTCAGCTCAGCTAGGCACAGATAAACCATCTTATACCATGGGAATCGGCATCGCGGATCTGAATCGAGACCAGTTGCCAGATATTTATATCTCGAACATCGTGACCATGAATAAGGACCAAAAATATGTCCTGCCGAATAAGGACACTGAGATGGCCTTTAACCCAGAGAAACTTGCCAATATGCGAGTCGTGGAAGCGAATGATCTTTTCCTTTCCAAGGCTGGCGGCGGCTTCGAACTCTCTAGTCTAGTTGACCGTGGATATTCTTCGACGGGATGGTCATGGGATGCTGACTTTTTCGACTATGATCATGACGGTGACGAAGATCTCTATGTCCTGAATGGCATGAATGATTTTAATGTCTACTCAACGGAAAATCCATATTACCGGAATCCCCACGATGGAGAAAAAGTGAATGTGGTCTTTTCTCAAAGTCACCGTGAAAAAAATGTTCTCTTCCAGAATGAAGGAGGACGGCTCAGGCAGCAGGAGAGTGGGCTGGAACTACTATCGAATGCCCGGAGTGCTGCATACTTTGACTACGATCTCGACGGTGATCTTGATGTCGTCCTGAATAATTATCATGGGCCTGCCGCACTGATGCAGAATCAAGCAGGCGTGAAATCTGGACGTTGGTTAAAGGTCCGGCTCGTGGGAAATCCCGAAAAAGGGGTCACTCGTGATGCTATCGGAGCGCGTCTTTTACTTAATGGAAAATCGATCAAGCAGGTGTGGCGAGAGGTTCACGGAACGATTGGCTACCTCTCTGTTCACCCGAAGGAGCAACACTTCGGAGTCGGTGACGAAGACACCGTCGATCTCACTATTACTTGGCCCAATGGTGAAATTCAGAATCTAAACGGTCTGGCAACGAACCAGGCTCATCAAATTTCCCAACCCTAAAAATTTCCAAATAAAAAATATCCTGATCGTATTTACTTCCGAATGCAGAGCCTAGTCCTGACAAAGCACTAGTTCTGGCTTTGGTTATGCTAACCGGTGTTCTGGCAATGGTGCACGTAGTGCCAACGCAAACACTCTCACGAATCTGAATTTCTCCAACATCCTTCCCAAGGGCGTGGTAATCGCTGATCCATCAAATGCGTTTACTGATTGTGGTGGGCAGACGGTGACTTTGATCGAAGTGAAGTAAGAAATTTCTCTAGTAGAAAAAAGCCCTAGCAAAGGCAAACAGTCGCTCGGAGAGATCTGAGCGGCTGTTTTGTTTATTGGGAGTGTTCAGATGGGTGATGGCTGCAGGAGCAGGAGATTGTTCGCTCCTGCTCCCAGTGCAGAATCTGAGTCTCTTCCTTTTCCGACTGGGCGCGTGAGGTCGCGTTCACTTGCCGTGCCTGCGAGGAGCTGCGTGGCGTGGCTTCGAGTCGATAAAAAGCGCGAACTGCCGGAGCCGCAGAATCAGTGTAGCTTCCCAGCGTGACTGCTGCGGGTCGAGTAGGGGAGAGCGGTGTAAAAGTGATCAGGTTCATACTTCGGGAAAGGCGGTAATCAAAGGGCGTGAGCGTCTGCCAGCTGAAGGCGGGTTGGTTTTGGGCATTACGGGTCAATGTAAGATCGACATCTGGTGCGACCTGCCAGCCGATATCCATCAGCGCTGCAAGATCTAAATCCGTCAGGACACTGAAATTTTGTCCATTGTCACAGCGGCCTGGATCCATAATGGCAATTTGGTCATCCCCATGGGAGGCTCCAAAGATCCCAATTTTTTGGGAGAGAACATTAAGTGGGTTATTCGGGTCAAATCCTCCGGGGCTATTGTTACACACTCCGTCGCTCTGCCAGTGAGACTGGTCCCCAGTGATTGGAACGACACCTCCGAAGCTGCGCATGGCATTTGATCCCGTGAAATTCCCATTCGTGATGAGATTATACCAGCTATCAGCCTGGCCGATCCCGAAGACGTGACAGAATTCATGGATGGCAGTGCTATAAAATTCCGATCCGTTTTGATTTTCGGTCGTGAAATTCCAATTACGATCATTGTCGAAAGCAATCGAGGCAATCTGAACGGAAGAATCGGTTCTTTGGGCGCGATCACCGATAGCTCCGGCTTGACCTCGCCCAATGACAAGATCGAGAAATGATTGAGTGCCAGAGATGGTAAAGCCAGTGGATGCCTGGCCTGTGGTTCCGCCTCCGAGGTCTCTCCCTCCTACGAAGATGAGCACCGTATTAGCTGGGATCTGTCGATTGACAATTGCGAGACGTTCTCCAGTGCCGGGATGAATGGGCCTTGCAATCCAGTTGGGTTGAAAAAATTGCGAGGGATCGATTTCTTCAAGTTCATCCATGATCAGTCTTTCAAAGAGATCGGCAACCGCCCGGAGGGCTTCCCGAGAACCTGCCTGATTGAAGAAATTTTGCGTATCTAAGCTGTAGTCTAGCTCGATTTCTAGGCCGCTGGCCGGAAGCGCCGCGACAAGTGGACATAAAAAAAGACTCCGGATGTTCATGATCTCGGAGTCTAGATGAAATGCTCTCGGAAGCGAGCAGCTTCCGCTTTAGTCCTTCCGCTTGAGTTGTGGGAAAAGGACTACGTCCCGGATCGTTGGGGCACCTGTTAAGAGCATGATGAGGCGGTCGATACCGATACCAATACCACCAGCGGGAGGCATGCCGTGCTCGAGCGCTTCGACGAAGTCTTCATCGATCTCCTGAGCTTCACCGCCAGATTGCTCCTGGAAGCGACGGCGTTGCACATCAGGGTCGTTCAGCTCAGAATAGCCAGGAGAGATTTCCTGGCCGTTGATGATGAGTTCGTAGACGTCGATGATGGATTTGTCTTCGGGGTTCTCCTTTGCCAGCGGAATGAGCTTTGAGTCGACATGAGTGACAAAGCAGGGATCGAAGGTGTGTTCCTCGATAAGCTTTTCAAAGACTTGCTGGCTGACCTCGTAGTCTTCGAGATGATCGTGAATTTCGAGTTTGAACTCAGTCTTCGCTTTTTCGCGACGCTGTTCTGGGGTGAGGTCAAACCAATCTGCCCCTGCGGCTTCGCGGATGAGATCCTTATAGGGAGCGCGCTTCCATGGACGGGAGAGATTGAGGGTGCGGATGACTTCGCCTTCCTCGTTTTTATGCTCAATCTGAAGGGTGCCGAAAAATTTCTCTGCGAGGTGGCAGACCATTTCTTCCACCAGATCTGCCATGATTTCGAAGTTTCCGAAAGCCTGATAGGCCTCCAGCATAGTGAATTCAGGATTATGGCGGCGGGAGATCCCTTCGTTACGGAAATTTCGATTGAGTTCGAACACCTTTGTTAGGCCTCCCACAAGGAGGCGCTTGAGATGAAGCTCAGGGGCAATCCGCATGGTGAGGGGCATATCAAGCGCATTGTGGTGCGTCTTGAAAGGGCGGGCCGCAGCTCCACCTGCGACGTCATGAAGCATGGGTGTTTCCACTTCCAGATAGCCACGGTCGTGCAGGAAGTTCCGGATTTCGGCGACGATTTTTGAACGAATGATGAAAAGCTCTGCACTCGCTTGATTCGACATGAGGTCGAGATGACGCTTACGGTATTTCGTCTCACGATCTGAGAGCCCGTGCCACTTATCCGGCATGGGGCGGAGGGACTTTGATAGCACGGTGAGGGATTCGGCTTTCACTGAAGGTTCGCCCTTTCCTGTCGTAAAAGAGGTACCCTGAATGCCGACCCAGTCTCCGAGGTCGAGGCATTGATAGGCGGCCCATTCGGTCTCGCTGAGACCTTTCTGATTCAGGTAAATCTGGATACGGCCGTGGGCGTCTCCGAGAGTTGCGAAGACAGATTTTCCCATGTCGCGAATCGCGAGAAGGCGCCCTGCAATGGTCACTTCCTGGTCATTTGAAAAGTTCGCCTTCAGCTCACCTGGGGTCGTGGTCACGGGGAATTCACACCCGTATGGATCGATCCCGAGGTCTTTCAGTTTCGCCAATTTTTCACGGCGGACTGCAATAAGATCATCGGCACTGGACTGTTGGGTATCTGAAGGAATTTCCTCGCTCATTACGGGCGCAGTTTTAGAGCGCGATTGAGCGATGAACAGGGAAATTATGTGGGAATTATCATCAAAGGGTCAGCTTCGCCCCTCTAAAGGTCAGCTCTGAGGGTGCCCAGCGGCTTCTTTCCAGAAGCAGAAATGGGGGAAGAAGTTTAAAAAAATCACCTAGACTAGTCTTTTGGCTGATTTTTCTAAAAATAGAGACTTGTTTAATTGTCTAAAATTGCTTCTGAAGGTCTTTAATTAAAAAGGAATAAAATTTTTCTGGCACTTTTTCCTTGAGAGAAAACAGATCTCGGTGTTTGTTTAATCATCAAAACAATTTGGGGGGGACAGCAGCCTCAGTATTTTCTTAGGAGAATCTGGGGCTGCTGCATTTCTAGGAGGGGACGCATTTTGTTTTTTTGCATGTAAAGTTTTTCGATGTCTGAGAACGAGTTGATTGAGGGGCTGAAGGGCGCTATTCACCAAGCGAGGGCTAGAGTTTATCAGGTCGGTGAGCCGACTCCGTTACAGCGGCTTCCACTAGAGGGCTTGCCCGAGCAAGTTTGGGTCAAACGTGAAGATCTCGGGCCCGTAAAGGCGTATAAATGGCGTGGAGCCTTTAATGCGATGGCCTCACTTTCTGAGGCCGAACGTGCTGCGGGGATCGTGGCTGCTTCGGCGGGAAACCATGCTCAGGGGATCGCTATTGGGGCGCGGTTACTCGGTTGTCAGGCACGCATTTTTATGCCTGAGCCTACCCCGCTGGTGAAACGGAAAGCGGTGGAAAAGCATGGTGGGAGTGCCGTTACGATCAAGCTCGTGGGTGATAGTTTTTCCGAGGCTCAAGCGGCGGCACTTGCTTGGGCGACAGAGCAGAAAGCGACCTTTATTCCCCCCTATGATTCGCTGGCAGTGATGGGAGGGCAGGGCACATTGGCAGATGAAGTCGTGATGGCGAGTAAGGAGCCCTTTGACCGTGTTTACGTTGCGATTGGCGGCGGCGGCTTGGCTTCGGCAGTAGCGACGTGGCTAAAGAGTTACTGGCCTTCGGTTAGAGTGATCGGGGTAGAAGGGGTTGATCAGGCTTCGATGTTGGCTGCTTTCAATGCAGAGAGGCCGGTGAAATTAGACTATGTTGACCTCTTCTGTGATGGGACGGCGGTGACTGAGGTCGGTGCATTGACCTACCAAATTTGTCGAGATCAGTTAGATGAAATCATCACGGTGACGAATCAAGAGGTCGCAGGGGCAATTCGGGCCCATTGGGAGGGGCTGCGTGTCATCCCTGAACCCAGCGGGGCAATGAGTCTGGCTGGGTATTTACAAGATCAAGCAGCGGGGAAAATTCGTGCAGATGAGAGGGTCCTGACTATTCTCTGTGGAGCGAATATGGACTTTGCTAAAGTCGCTGAGATCTCTCGTCAGGCTGGAGTGGGGCCTCGTCAGGACCGGAGTTGGCGATTCGCCATCCCTGAAGAGCGGGGATCGCTCGTGAAGCTTTTGAAAGATTTGCCTGCGGGAGTTTCCATTATGGACCTGCAGTATGGGCGCACTAAGTGTGAGCCGCAGCGTCCTGTTTTGACTTTAGAGATTCCTCAGGAAGAAGAGGCGGCATTTTCTGATTGGTTGGAGGAGTGGCAGAGTGAGGCCGTTGATGTGACGGATCATCCTGAAGCTAGCTTTCGCGTCATTCCCTTTGCGCCAGCTCTTTTCCGCGCCCCTCTTTTTGTGGAAGTCGAGTTTCCCGAGCGCGCCGGAGCGCTCCTAGGCTTTATGCAAGAGGTTAGTCCCTGGGCGAGCCTCTGCTATTTTAATTACAGCTACTCGGGGGAGCGAGTTGGACGGGCTTTGCTAGGACTCGATTTTCCAAATGAGGAAGCTTTAGCACAGGGAGGCCAGAATGTCCTCTCTCTT
The DNA here is from genome assembly GCA_937958875.1 of uncultured Verrucomicrobiales bacterium. GTDB lineage: Bacteria > Verrucomicrobiota > Verrucomicrobiia > Verrucomicrobiales > Akkermansiaceae > SW10. The sequence continues at coordinate 20,376 of CALGMJ010000081.1, forward strand.
GGTGGAAGTCTCGTGCGGGCGGTGCATGAAGTTTCGATGCCATTTTCATGAGGCCGCTCGAAAGGATGAGTGGTTTCAATGCGTTTTAATAGGGAGATGAAAAGTGGCCTAGCTGGAATCCTCTTGAGTGCGTTTTCCTTGACCATGGGGCAGGCAACTCCTGAATTTTTTGAGCTTCCTCCGATCAAATATTCTGAAGCTGCAAGCCAGGATGAGATGGCCCGGTGGGCAGCTGAGATCGCAGCAGGAGAATACGTTCCAACGAAAGGCGGCTCCCTCGTATTTTTAAAAACAGTTCTCGATCGGCTTAATATTCCGGTGGAATCTCAAGTGCTCGTTTTTTCTAAAACCAGCCTTCAGACAGGGATTATTAGTCAGAGAAATCCCCGCGCGATTTACTTTTCAAATGACGCCTATGTCGGCTGGATTCCGGGAGGTAAGATTGAGGTGATCGTAGAGGACGAAAAACTTGGGCCGGTTTTTTATGTCTTATCGGCTCCTTTTGGGGATCAAGTTCCACAGATTTCCCGCGCGACGGATAGTTGTCTTCAGTGTCACGCGACTTCTCGCACCGAGGGCGTGCCAGGCCTCTTTATACGCTCTGTGATTCCAGATGAAAATGGTCACGCCCTCCTTCGTCATGGAACCACGCTAGTGGGGCCAGAGACTCCAGTGCGTGAACGCTGGGGAGGGTGGTATGTCACTGGGGAAAGTGGTGGGCCACATTTAGGAAATCGTTCCACAACGGATGAGTTAGGCCTTGAACCTGAGGCGTCAGATCTAAAAACCTTGGCCTCTCTTTTCGATACTGAAAAATATCTAGCTCCCACCAGCGATATCGTCGCACTTATGGTGCTGGAGCATCAATGCCGGGTTCATAATCTGATGACGAAGGCGAAACTTAGCTATCGTCGTACTTTATGGCTACAGGAATCTCTCCACAAAGGAGGGTTCCAAGATGATCTCCAAGCTAGTCCGACGAGTATGGTCACCAAGACCGTGGAGCAAAATGCGCGTAGAATTATCGAGGCGATGCTTTTTAAAAACGAAGCTGAACTCGAAGGCGACGGCATTGAGGGCAGTGCCGCCTTTGAAAAAGCTTTCCTTTCAAATGGCGTAAAAGCCTCCAATGGAAAAAGCCTCCGCCAGCTCAAACGCTACGGGCGTCTCTTTAAATACCGCTGCTCATACATGATTCACTCTCGGGCCTTTCGAGGGCTTCCAAAGCCTGTCCGTGAGCGAACCCTCCATCTCCTCTCTCAAGCTGTTTCAGAAGAGGGGGTAGGCGAATTCGCGTATCTCTCAGATCGAGAGAAAAAAGTAATTCGCGGAATCCTTCGTGACACTATCGGTTTACACTAAG
>CALGMJ010000082.1 GCA_937958875.1 uncultured Verrucomicrobiales bacterium
TCAGCAGCTCGGCTGCAATTGGGCTTGGATGCCTTACACCCTCTCTACTACTTGCGCTCCTAGAATATCAGCTACCGACCGAATCTCTGTGGCTAGATATTTTTTTCGGGCCTTTCACTCTTCTCGGAATAGCATTTTCATCCTCAGAGTCTGGCTATTGGGCTATAACTTCTCTGCCGCTAGCTTTTGTAACAATGGTAAAAGCCATCTACTTTTTGATTAATGAAAGAGGAGCAAAAGAGCTATTTAACATATTTGGCCTGTCCTTCTTTGCTGCTGTTTGGATACTTTTCTACTCTTGGCATGGAAGTCTAGTAGCGCTTGTTCTCTGCTTTGCGTTCGGCTGGGGAATTTACAAATTCCACCAAGAAATGAAAGCTGAGGAAACCTGAGATACTAGGATCCAGTTGTTCAGTATCCTCCGTGAATCTCTTCGTCCTCTGCGTCTCTGTGTGAAAAGAAACCGTCCACCACTAAGAGCGTTTTTCAAAAAACCTTGCTTCCTGCGTATTCCCAGCTAATAACCCGCCTCCACTCGTGGCTAATTCACTTAAAATCGCTCTTCCCAAAGGAAGCCTCCAAGAACCGACGCTTCGGCTTCTCGAAAAGGCGGGGTATAATATCTATACTTCAGACCGAGGCTTACGCCCTTCTTCGGATGACGATTCGCTCGATATCTACATGATCCGAGCTCAAGAGATTGCCCGCTACATTGATCAAGGCTTCATCGACTGTGGAATCACTGGATATGACTGGGCCTATGAGAATGACGTCGATCTCGTCGATCTCGCCGAGCTTCCCTATTCTCGTGCGACGGTCCGCCCTACTCGCTGGGTTCTGGTTGTCCCTGAGGACTCTCCGGTAAAATCGGTTGAGGATCTCGAGGGAAAGCACATCGCGACTGAAGGCATCGGCATCACCAAGCGCTACCTCAAAGAAAAAGGGGTAAACGCAAAAGTCGAATTTTCCTGGGGAGCGACAGAAGTAAAAGTCCCAGACCTAGTCGACGCCATCGTGGATGTCACCGAGACTGGCTCTTCTCTGCGTGCGAATAAACTTCGCATTGTCGATGAACTCGTGCGCTCTTTCCCCCACTTCTACTCAAGTAAGGAAGCTTACGCTGATGAGTGGAAAAAAGACAAAATGGAACGCATGGTCATGATGATCAAAGGCGCACTGGAAGCTCGTGATAAAGTCGGGTTGAAACTGAACCTTCCAGAAGCAAGCTTGGAGAAAGTCCTCGAAAAGCTCCCTTCCATGCGTCGCCCTACCATCGCGAAGCTGGCCGAAGAAGGCTGGTTTGCAATTGAGACCATTATTTGTGAGTCTGTCTCACGTAAAATCATCCCTGAACTCAAAGAACTCGGGGCCGAGGGCATCATTGAATTCCCTCTCAACAAGATCGTCCCCTGATCTCAAACCAACAATTTTCACCGGAACCGTCGCCGCAAGGCTATTCACTTAACCGCAACCACTGATTCAACATGGGAAACCTTAAGAAACGTCGTAAGACGAAGATCAGCAAGCACAAGCGCCGCAAGCGCATGAAGGCGAATCGCCACAAGAAGCGCCTCCGCTACAAATCCTAATTATAGGAACGAGGCGATGCGCGACATCTCCGGGAGACCCGCTGATCTCCAAATTTCAAACCGCCGGATTCACCTCCGGCGGTTTTTTTGGGTTTAATGGGAGAGCGAGCATTTCCTTTCGCAGAATCATTTTTTGCCGTTATCGTCATGCTATGAGGAGTCTTTTCCTAAGCCTTACTTTGATCGCTGTAAGTTCCGCTTCCCCGATCAAGCTCCTAGTGATTGGCGATAGTCAAAGTGAGGAATATGCCTTCGAAGTTCCCTTCAGTGCTCCTGATTCATCTCCTTTAGTCGCCAATACTCAAAACTGGATTGAAATTCTAGCCGAGCACCGTGCCGAAGAACTGGATTTCGGAAGCTATGAAAACCAACTTTTCTCCTACCCCGATCTAAGAAACGGAGGTTACGCCCTCAATTGGGGAGTGCCTACCGCAGAGACCGAAACATGGGCTCAAGTTGCGAGTTCCTCGATTTTTCAGGACCAGGAATTCCTATCGTCCAAATTTCAACTCACTCAGCAACTGCCCGAAGTCGATGCCATCATCATCATTCTGGGAGGAAATGACGCCAGCTCGGAATATCGAGGGCTCTACCAAAATACCCCTCCAAGCAACTGGCCAGCTCAGATTGTCGCCAATCTAAAAACCCTCATCGACTTCATCCAGGAATGGACAAATTCGCCGATCCATTTGGCAAACATCCCAGACGTCGGCGAGACGACCCGATTTATAACACGCTTCCCTGATGCTGAAAAAAGAGCCATCGCCACCGGTCATATTCGACAAGCCAACGAAGCGATTGCAGAACTCTCACAAGACGAAGGAACAAGTCTGATCAACTTCTTCTCACTCACTGAAACGCTCAGTAGCGATGGGCCCATCCGTATCGGAAATGTTGAGTTCTTCCCTTTTCCAAATTCAGAAAACGCACCACGTCACCTTCTATGTAAAGACGGCTTCCATCCCAGCACGAGTATTCAATGCCTCCTTGCAAATCTCATTCTTGAAAAATTAGAACTTACCCCACTCACCGAAGATGAAATTCTAGGCGATATTCTCAATATTCCACCAGATGCAGACGACGATTATCTGAGTTGGATCAACGCACTCACCACCGAAACCTCATTTCTTACAGACCCCGATGGTGATGGCCTGCCAAACCTCGGAGAATATGCGCTGGGTAAAATGCCTCACCAAGCAGATGCCCCTCTTTTTCAATATGAACCTTTAAGCGAGCGAAGCTCAAAAGTTCAAACACGCCCCATGAGTTCGAACGATCTCATCAATTGGCAAGAAAGTGATGGAGTCACCGAAGCTCCCTCCGGCGTTTTTACCATCAATTCAACCTTACCGTTCTCTCGCTTAGAATTCACCCTGACACCGTGATCTTAGAGATGTCCTAGTCATCTCGTAACCCATTACGACGGATGACGATAACCGATCGCGCGCACCGTTTCAATGAGCTGCGGTTTCGTAGAATCAATTTCGATCTTTTTCCGAAGCAGAAAAATATGCTGATCGAGAGTGCGTGAATCCGGAAAGTAGTCCACTCCCCAACAGCGATCCAAGAGAGCATCACGTGAGACTGGATTCCCACGATGTTCGTATAGCAGACTGAGGATAGAAATTTCCCGAGGGGTAAAGTCGATCATCTGCTCATCTCGTTCAGCCAAAAGCCTATCGGGAAACACCAAAAGATCACCGAACTCAAAGCTCTCCGCTTCAGCTCTGGAGTTACTCCGTCGCAAGGCGGCTCTAATGCGGGCCATGACTTCCGGACGAGTAAAT
>CALGMJ010000083.1 GCA_937958875.1 uncultured Verrucomicrobiales bacterium
CGGGCCGCGACATCACGGTAACCGTAATCAACCTCGTAGATCTGCTTAAACGCATCGATCGCTTCCTCCATACGTCCAGCCTTGGTGTAAATGAGGCCAAGCTCGTAAAGAACCTCTTTTTTGGTGTTATCCATCGCGACCAGCTCAGCATTGGCATCGCTGAACTGCTTAATGGCGATGTCAGTCATACTCTTCGCATCAAAGGTCCGCCCGAGAAGAATGAGAACTTTCGTCCGAATGTGCGGGTTCCGGGTCGCCTGCTGAAGGTGAGGAATGGCATCACTATACTGGCCAGCATCGTAGAGAGCCTGTCCGAGATCGTAGCGAAGCTTAGGATCAGTCGGGTTTCCATCCACACGCTGCTTTGTCTCGACTAAACGCTCGGCCAGACGGGCCTGCTGAACGTCAGCGAGCTGAGACTGAAGCGCGGCATCCTCAGGATTCGCTGCAGCCTGAGCCTCAAGATCCGCGATCGAGCTAGATGCAGCTTTATCTTTCATCGAAGCTGCCTTCGACTGAAGCGCGGCATCCCCATTTGAGAGCTGGAAGGCCCAGCTAAAGAATTGCTCTGCATTTGACCACTCTTCGAGCTGCTCATAAGTAGAAGCGAGATCTTTCACGATGACTAAATTATTTTGATCTGCCTGATATTGCAGGACCAAGTTGGAAGCCTTTTCCTGAAGCTGATCCTTTGTGAGAGCAGTTCTGGAAGCCATTTCCAGCTCTGCTGCAGCCTCTGTGAGCTTAACAATGCCGCTCCCATCTTGGCTTTGGTTTTGCTTCATGGAAGCCTTCGCAGAGGTATCCTTCTCCCCTTTTACCGCATCTCCGTCAGCAGGATCTACCTTCACGATGTCACGGTAAATCTTAGATGCCTCAGCGTTCATATCACGCGCCATGTAAAACTGAGCAAGCTTATGAGAAAGCTTGGTATTCTGAGGATTCCCCTTGTGAGTGGTTTCTAAAGCAAAAGAAGCAGTGTCCAGAAGGTTCAAAAGTAACGCAGCTTCGTGCAGAGCCTCATTCAGACCAGGGTTAAAAGGATCTTTCGCCAGTTCTTTCTCAATCTCAACTAAAGCGGATACGGGATCTTTTTTCGCCTTACGCATGAGACCACTCCCACCGCTACCTCCGAAGAGACCTTTCTTCGCAGCACCTACCTGAGCCCCTGTGTCGTTAATTTCAGCTTGGCGCAGAAGCTTCCGAGCCATGATAAAACCCGGCTGTTCCTTCAAAATTGCCTGAAGAAACTTAATGGCGTAGCCAGGATTATTCCGTTCAACACTGTTTTTAGCGTTCTTCCAGTGTTCTTTAAGATCCTCGCGCAGTTCAGCTTCAGTGATTTCTCTAATTTCAGACATGATGATTTTTCGGGTATCACGGGCAGTGAGTTGAGGAAATCAAGCGACTTTGGGACGGCTTGGCAAGCTGGAGAAATCTGAAAATTAGATTTTCTGACCAAATTCGGATCTTATTCCGAAAATCTTAGTCAAACTGCACCACTTCTTCCCCACGCCGATAGAGGTGGAGACGATCCCGAGACCGTGATTCCAGATAGGGTTGGTTCGTTTTTAAGGACGAAGCTTCTAGCTCATAGCGACGGCGTTCACGCTTCAGCTTCGCCTCCTCTTCACGAACATCCGCCAACTCTAGCTTAACTTGCTGAAGTTTTTGATATTGTGGAATGGCCTTCACGACACAAGTCACACTAATCGCGACTACCAAAAGGGCAAAAACCACCGCCGTTGACTTCGCCATAAACGGTCGCTGCCCCGGCTCCCGGGAAAACTCCGGAAGAGACTTGGCAGAGGCGTAGTAGCGACGTGGCATTGCGGAGCCATACACCAAAGTGAAAAACTTGGCTATCTGAAACTTAAAGGGGACTGAAGAATTACAGAATCCACACACCTCACGCCACCCCCTCAGCCCCGAAGCACCTCTGCAGCCTGCTTCGCAAAATAAGTCAAAATCACAGAAGCTCCTGCCCTCTTGATCCCCATTAAGCTCTCCATCATGACTTTTTCTTCATCAACCCAACCATCTTTTGCCGCACTCTTAATCATGAGATACTCACCGCTTACTTGATAAGCAGCCACAGGTAAGGTCGTCGCCTCCCGCGCTTCCGCAATGATATCGAGATAAGCCCCCGCTGGCTTCACCATCACCATATCAGCCCCCTCTGCTTCATCGAGCGCGAGCTCCCGTAGGGCCTCCAAACGATTTGCAGGGTCCATCTGGTATGTTTTTTTATCCCCAGCTTTCGGAGCTGACCCTAAGGCCCCACGGAAGGGCCCATAGAATGCGGAAGCATACTTCGCAGTATAACTACAGATCGCCACTTTTTGAAAACCAGCCTTATCCAGTGCCGCTCTCAAAGCCGCCACGCGACCATCCATCATATCGCTCGGCGCCACAATGTCCGCCCCCGCCTCTGCCTGAGAAACAGCCTGCTGACAAAGCACCGCCACCGTTTCATCATTCAAAATCTCACCTTCAACTACCAGCCCATCATGACCATCCTCATTGTAAGGATCGAGCGCCACATCCGTCATCACCACTAATTCCGGATGCG
>CALGMJ010000084.1 GCA_937958875.1 uncultured Verrucomicrobiales bacterium
GCTTCGTAGTTCCACACCCCGTCAGCTTTTTCTGACATATCGATGGTGAGACGACGTCCTAGAATTCGAGTCCAGGTGGTGCCATCCCAGCTACGAGTATCTTGGAAAAGAGCCGCGCTTGGAAAATCCCCATCACCGCCAAAGAGCAGAACGTGGCCCGCTTGACTATCCCAGACAATGCCATGCTGATTCCGCGAACGGTCCAAGATCTGTGTCGCAGGAGCCTTCATAGACCATTCGTTATTTTTAAATACCCAAGTCTGGTTTCGCCCTGTGGAAAGAATCTCTTCCCGAACCGGATCATAGACCATGCGTTGGTCTGTGCCATGGTTTGGCTTCTGCGAAGTCACCACTTCGCTCCAGGTACCGCCCGATAGAATAAATGTCCGCTGAGCCCATTCATTATAATAAACAGCACGGTCATTTGCAGCGTCCCACACCATGTCACCAAAGTTTTGATTCCGCAAATCTGCCTGGCCATTTGGAGTCTCTATTTCAGTCCAAGTCGTCCCATCCCAAGCCCAGGTATCACCGAGCCAGGCATTCGAAGCATCCTGTCCCCCGAAGAGAAGGACCCGATTATTCTCGGCATCCCAAGTCATGGCATGGTGCTGACGTGCAGATGGCGTCGCAGCAGGAGTCTTTTGGGTCCAGTCCGTGCCATCCCATACCCAGGTATCACCCAGAATGACATTATCGGCACGACGACCACCAAACATGACTGTCTCCTGACGCACAGGATCATAGACCATATCAACATGGTATCGCGCAGAGACAAAAGTCGCATGCGTGCGCTCGCTCCACTCCGTGCCATTGAAGATCCAGGTCTCAGGCTTATAGCCGACACTACGGCGACCAGACTCGCCACGGTCATAGCCACCAAAGATGACGGTTTCATTTCGCGCAGCATCAAAGGCGTAAGCGAAATCATATCGGTTCGGCAGACTCTGGGCGGCAATGAAATCGCCATCTGCCCCGGAAGAGCCACTGACATAGGGAAGATCCGGATCAGCAGCAGATGAGAGCTGGGGAAGGCCCATTAAGAGAGCCCAGGCCGCAGCACGGGTTTTTGCTATCATGTTCATGAGTTGAGTTTGTGAAGGGTTCTAAGGAAAAAATTTGGGCTCTTATTCAGCCACTTGGTTTTGGTAATAGATGAGTGGAGATGCGGTGTTCCAAACGTTCACTGGGATGACTTGAGTCCCATTCAGGAAGGAGACCACCTGAGTCGCGAGCGTGAACTCAAACTCGGAGGGAAGGCTCTCCGGCACCGCATTTAAAAAACTGATCACGGGCGAAGACACCGCGTATGGAAGAGGGTCACCACCGGTCGCATCGACCTGAGCTCCATTGAGAAATGAGACCAGCTGAGAAGACACCGCATAAGGAGTGGTAGAGCTAGGGTCGAGAGGGTTTGTCCCTTCTTCGATTTCACTCTGATCCGAAACGCCATCACCATCGGTATCGATCTTCGTCGCGTCCGTGCCTGCGAGCACTTCTTCCCCATCCGTCGCGCCATCGAAATCACGATCTTCGGCTCCGTCATTGATCCCATTCCCATCCGTATCAGCAATGATTGGATTCTGATTTAAAATGACCTCGCCGACGTTCACGAGACCGTCGCGATCAAAGTCTTCCAATCCATCTCGAATGCCATCTCCATCGGTATCAGGGTTCAGAGCATCCAGCCCTAAAGTCTCTTCAAGATCATCCGGCACGCCATCCTTATCCGCGTCCTCAAATCCATAGATTCGAAATCCGCTCACGAAGTCTTCCACAAAGGGATTTCCGGCGAGATCTGTCAGCTCGCGAGCAACCCGGAAGCGATAGAGCCCTGGCTGCGAATCATTCGGGAAAATCAGCGATAGAGTCTGGGTATCGTCATTATATTCCTGACGCGCCATGACCACTTCATCATCCGCAGTTCCTAGCGTCTCATCGGGGCCATCTCGGGTGAGTGAAACCGTTGCGGAGAGCTGTGAAGCCTGAATCGGCTCACTAAAAGCCACCAGCAGTGAGGAAATCTGACCGATGATTTCACCGTTACCAGGATTCGTGGCACGCACTCGTGGTGGTGTAGCATCTGGAACGAGCCCGATGGTGAGAGTCTCAGACTGGGTGACATTTCCGCCGGTATCAGTGGCAATGGCGTAAAGCTCGAACTCATTATCATCACCATCGATGGCAGGACTCACGAGCCCGAGTTCAAAGGGGAAATTCCCATCAAGCGCGACTGGCACGCCATCGATGTAGTATTCCACATTTCGGATCATCACGTCATCATTCACCGGAGTCTGAACGGTAAAGACCTTCCCCTCCTCGACATTTCCATTCGAAGTCTGAGCATTGATTGAAATGGTGGGAGCCTGCCCTGCCGTATCGAAGGCTAGGAAATTAATCACCAATAGACCACTCTCCCCATCCGCGACGTAGGCGAGACCATTATAGAGAGAAACCGCATTTGCCCGCCCGGGAGTAGGATAGGTCGTGACAAAATTTTCATCACTCCAATCCCCTGAAGTACGATAAACACTGACATCATGATTCCCATCCGCCGTGCTATTAGGACTGAGCGCAGCCACTCCGAGGCCAGTGCCGTTTGGAACGATCTGCTTCCACCCACGAGCCGCGGTTGTATTTTCACTAGCAGGCTCAGGATCTGCAAAATTACTTAAATCAAAAACATTAAACCCAGAGGTATGAGTAGCCCACAGAAAATCATCTCCAATGATTAAGCGCTGTCTTACTTGACCGGCTCCAATCGAACCCGGCGATGGATCATTTCCTAACAACTGAAGATCTCCATTAAGAATCTCAACCGTGTAGAGACGCCCCGTGATAAGCGCGTAAAGATAGCCACCCCGTTCCGCGAGATCTTGAATCCGAGCACTAGCGATATCACGCCGTCCTAGCTCCGCCCCCGTGATCATATCCACCATCACGATGGTTCCATTATCCAGCCCTGCGAAGGCGAAGTTCCCCCGCGAGGTCACACAATTGACATTCGAGTTAAAGCGGAGCTGATGGAGAATCCGAGATGCAGGTGGATCTGAGGTATCCACCACGGCCAAACCGCCAGGACCATCCGCTACGGCAATGTAAGAACTAAAACAAGCAACCGCATGAGCACTGCCCGGCGTATTCACCTGCGCGATCCGAGTGGGGGTATCCCCCTGACGCACATTGAAAACGGAGACACCCTCGGAACCACAGGCGACCACCGCAATATTATTGATAGTGCACACATCCAGAGCCGCCGCTGGGGTAGGACCACTGGCAATAATACCAGTTGCCGCGAAGAATCCATCTAAAGGATCATCACCTTTTCTCACCTCTGCCCCATCGTCAAAACCATCACCATCTGTATCAGGATTTTCTTCGTTCGTGCCCGCGATTTCCTCAAGAGCATCAGGTAGGCCATCTTGATCAAAGTCAGGCGCATCCTCTAGGATCGAGTATTCCATACACGGAATCTGAAAGGTACTTCCAGCCCGAGGGGTGGTGAAATCAATCGCTCCAAGCGAAAGAGTCTCCTCATAAAAAGAGAGCATGCGGTATGCAGTCCGAGGACGAAGAATGATGCGGTCGATCCCCTCCACATCCATCTTTCCTCGCGCAATGATTTCTGAGGTTTCGATCTCGGCCATGGCCCAGTAGAAGTTTCCTCCCCCGAAGACATCACGATCGACAATGAAGTTTGAAATGATGGTTCCCTTCTCTACGGCACCATCTTCAAATTGGCCGCCTGGTCCATCATCCCCTTCTTGAGCCAGGAGCACCGCAGGACATAACGCCGCGAGAGGATAAAGCAGAAGACGTGACAGCCGAGTAAGCCTTGGAAGTAACGAGAGCGGTTTCATCTATTTGAATTTTTTGAGCACAGCCAGCAGGCCGATGAGTGCGAGTAGCGCTAGCAGACCTAGCAAGATGGGGTGAAGTTTCGGGCTGGAACCCGGTTCTTGTTTTTTAGAAAGAGAGTTATTCCCACGGCCTTGTTCTGGAGAAAGGTGGGCTGAATCCTGAGCCTCATTTTCAGAAGCATCTGTCCCACGTGGGGCCCGGGGAAGAGCGCCTGGCTGAGCAGCGGAATCATCTGGAGAATTTCCACCCGGAGGCGTCGCAGGAATGACGGGAGGAAGAGGGTCTGGCCCATCTCCAAAGAGAGGGCGTAGAATTGGGTTTAAGAAGAAATCCTCATCCTTCACCATCGAATCAAAAATACCCTCCACAAAGAAATTAGCTAACTGATAGCTCCCCTCGGCCTGCTCAAAAACAGCCTGATAAACAGTCCGCTTATCTGGAGTTTCATAAAAAACGAGCGAGACCGGATCAGCTTCTAAAATGAAGACCACCTGACGACCTTCGGTCACCATATCCTCGACGTATTGCGCATAGCCACCCTCAGGCAGACCAGCTGCCCAATCGCGCAGGCGCTGCTGAGAAAATGAGGTGAAAAGCTTCGCGTAAGCATCCGAGTCACCCGACTTTAAAGTCTGCATCGCCTCGTGAAAAAAGCGGGCTACTGGATGATCTGGCATTCCAGCTGGTGATTTTTCAAAAGCCTGGAAGGAAGTTGTCAGGCCATCGAAATGCCACTTCGCCGAAGTTCCCGGAACCTCTTCATGATGCGCTTTTTTCTGAACGTCAGCGGCCTCCGCAAATTCCGTTTTCCCATCCAGAAGAGACTGCTCTGCTTCCGCGAGAACATTCTGAAGAGCTGTCATATTGAGAGGCTCCATCTCCTCGAGCCAGAATGACTCATCTCCACCTTGCACCGCATTTTTCGCCAGCCTAGTCAGACGTCGAAAGACCTGCCCTTCGACTTCCACTTCCCAGGCCAAATCTACTTCAGAACCAAGATCATACTTCCTCACCACTCGCAAACTTTCCCAAGCTCCCTCGAATCCCTGACTAAAAAGATTCACCATATCTTCATTAGTCGTCTGAGAAAATTGAGCAGCCTGTCGGTAACGTGCCGCTTCTTCAAGTTGACCTGAAGAAAGAGCGATCATTAGCTTAGAAAAGGCCGCCAAGTGGGGATCAGGCAACTCCGACGAAAGGTCATTATAACCGAGATTCAGTGGCCCTTGATTCACCTCAAGAAACATCTCCGTCGGGATGATCTCCTCATCCAACTGCATCGAGACCCGCAAGTAGCCCGGCGCAAGCTCGGGAGCCTGCTGGCTAAGTACGGTGCCAATAATGGATGCAGAATACATGAGAATGAGAATAATCTGTTTAGGAAAAATCATCTTAGGGGAAGAACAGCAGCAGAGAGAAAGTCAGTTGATCGAATGATTGAGAGGTCCCGTCACTTCGTCCCACCCCAGACGGTCTGTTTATAAGTCACGGAGACTCCGCAATAGCCCGCACTGGCCGTGAAGACGATCTTGCCCACTCCGGCAGAACCACTGACCCCACCCTTACAACTATCGTACTTCACCGCCCCACAGACCGGAATGGTGATCTTAGCTGGGGTCAACTTGACATCCTCTAGACCAAAGAGACGCCCAAAGACCCGCACATAAGCCTTCAGCTTCACGGAAACCTGTGGCGAAATATTTAGACTAATACCCGCGCTGGCGGTGTTACAGTTTTCACCCTTACAGCTATTGACTCGCTTTCCGGCGCTGAGAGAAAGATTGACGCTGGTGTCGACGTCGATCCCGGCATCGATCACAAGAGCCGCCTTCACCACTTTAAAGTCGGCGGTCCATCGGATCGTCGGAGGCCCCCAGATTCGGGCTTTGACGCCACCACTGAGATTAAATTTCCCAGTCACGCGCTTCTCTCCAAGGGAAACCACTTCCTCATCCTCACAGCAATCGCGCGCTTCTGCGGTGCCAGAAACTTTGGCTGATTTTAACTTCACCGTGACCCGGGGAATCCGGCTCAAGACACCATTAATACGGTCTACGATGGGACTGAGATTTGGCGTCTCGAAGGCAATGCCGCGCCAAGCTAAATTCGGATCACACTCCGGATCGGGATCAGGATCGGGATCTGAATCAGGATCACTGTCGGGGTCCGAATCTGGATCGCTATCCGGGTCTGAGTCAGGATCAGAATCTGGATCACTGTCGGGATCTGAATCTGGGTCGCTATCCGGATCCGAGTCAGGGTCACTGTCAGGATCTGAGTCGGGATCACTATCTGGATCCGAGTCAGGATCGGGATCGGGGTCTGAATCAGGTGATGAGTCAGGATCTGGGCCACCATCAGGACCGCCTCCCGGACCACCAGGATCGCCTCCACCGCCGCCAGTCCCTGGGCCTTGTCCATGCCATCCTGGCTGCCGCACTCCCACGCCGGGATCTGTTTTCACCCACAGGCCATCCGCACTGACACGCATCGGCCCCGCGATTTCCCACTCGCCCGTATCGTGATCAAAGCTCCAGAGGGCAGATTCCGCTCCTGCAGGTAGTCGTTCACCCGTAATTGGATCAGGATTATTCGGTAGGCAAATAGGAACGGGACGGTCGAAATTCGTTGCCCCATCAGTCTGGATCGTGATTACGAGTGGTAGATCGAGACCGTCTGGTAGAGGCTCTGGAAGACGGTCTGGTGGCACTGGCGCGATCCCGACCCGCCCACCGCGAGTTCCGTCATTTCCAAAGAGTGAATTCGCAGGAACATTCAGCGAAGTCCCAGCGAGTTCTGGATTTTCGGACAACACATCACCAGGAAAAGTGATCTCGGTATCCTCCATCTGGCTCACCACCTGAAGCGTGCCAGGGCAGACAAAGGGGAGAAAAATCTCACCAGTGCCAGCGGCTAAGTTGTCCTGTTTTCCAGCCCTAGCAGACCAGACTTTCCCGACAAAAGGATAGTAACCTCCGGTAGGAAATTGTCCCGTCACTGGGCGCCCATCAATGTTGACGAAAAAGTCTCCTGCAGGCACCGGAGAAAGGGTGAAAGAACCATCCGAGGCCGTAACGGTCCGAGTCTCCTCTTCATCACCCACCACTTCTACGATGACTCCCTGAAGAGGCACGTTCGCACCTGCGTCGTTTCTCATCGCAGCGAAAACTGTGCCTATCACGGCGGTCTGAGGCACGGGCGTGATTGATACCGTATCAAAGTCAAAGGTCAGATCACCGCCCGGCTGACCATCACGATCAAGATCCAGCTCCCGTCCGAGGGAATCACGAAGTCCTGAACCTTCGAGACTCACTCGCACCCGCGCACTGCTCGGTAAATTTTCGAGATAAAATAAGGTCGCTTTCAGGCGATCACTCGAAAGCTCAACTCGGGACAGAATTTTCTCCCCTCCAAAGGTCGCAAAAAACTGATCGGTCGTCAGATTCGTATCCTCTGCGAGAGGCAGGGAAAAACGTACGACAGATTCCCGAGTTAGAGAAACATGATTCTCACCATTAACCGGATTTGTCTCCAGCGTCCGAGCCAGGGGAACATCATCGATAGAACGCTGCTCCAGCACCGCTTCGATGAGTAAGTCCACATCATCACCATCAATGTCATTATCCGAATCAATGTCAGCAAAAGGCTGAGAATTCGGGTGAAGGTATTCCCGCTGCTGGATATGATTCACCACTCGCACGACATCGCGAATGGTCAGCTGATTATCCTCATCGAGGTCACCCTTACTCGAAGGCAAGGCACGCAAGACTCCCAGAAGAACCAAGGGAACGATCAGAAGCGCGGCCCAGTAAGGCTTGAAGCGTCGGACTCTTTGAAACATGACGATTTAAAAAATGTGAGGGTGAAAAACTAAGAAAATGGAACGAAACAGTGATCACGGGGTAGGCACTCGTGAGACTTCAATCTGGAGAAATCCACGTGAAGATTCACTCAGAGCAGTTGCGGTGTGGAAGGTGACTACTTCGAAATTTCCTGCCTCCTCGAGATCCGTCACAGGTGAGCTAGCGGTCTCTTGTAAATCAGAGCTGGCGATGGCCTTGACCTCGAGGTCAGGGACCTGAATGCGGCGGCGCATCCGAACGGCAAAGTATTTTTTCCCAGCATCTTCGATAAAAAATGGTGCCGGGCTAACCGGCGGAGCATCTTTCACCATCGGCTTCGTTCCCTCGGCATATTCCCGTAAGTTATCACGTCCGTCACCATCAGGGTCTTGAGTGGAATCACTCTTAGACGGATCTGCGGCATCAGCCTCTGAGAAGTAAAACGCCTTCCACGCTTCGTAGTCATCGAGAGTCTCCCCATTGACATCCACATCCACCGTCCCGGACTCGACCTCCGAACCATCGGGTAAAATCCCCACCGCCTTCAAAGTCGCTTTTCCCGGCTCCTCAGGAGTCCAGTCTACCGCAGGTCCTCCATTTGCTACCGAGCCAATGAGCTGTCCATTTGCAAAAAGCTGCACACTGGTTACCCCGCTATTCCCGAAATCTGCTAACGCTGAAAGTGGCATCGGCGTGAGAGGATCGACCGCCATCCCACCATTCGGAGGCATCAGCTCCAGATAAGGCGCCATGAGATAATTCCGCTCTAATCCATATTCGTCCGCAATCATGATCTCGGACATGGCCAAGACACTCTGCAAAGCATCAGAGGATAGAGTCACTGGGATCGTAAGCAATCGCCCCGATGGCAAAAGGTCACCCTGCTCCCCTAAGATTAACAGCCGATAAGCACCCGCAGAAATTTCACTCCCAGCCACTCGAAAGCGGCTCTCACCACTTAACGCCACCGGAGTGCCGATAGCCGCGGCGGTAGAATCAAAACTGAGTTCAATCTGAATTCCGGCTAAGCGCCGGTCCGTTCCAAGAAGGATAGGAACATCCACCGTTTCACCCATCGTTCCCACACTGGGCCCGAGAGAAAGCCGAGTCTGAGCATTCGCGCTCGAGGCCAGCAACATTCCAGCCAGCATCAGAGCGAAGCTAAAAAAGCGAACCAATAGGCCAACCCCGAACATAGACCTTGGGCCAAGTAGTTTTCCGATATTTCCAGTTGCCATCATAGAGATGTGTGATTGATCGATCACTAAATATCGAAATCATATCGGTCAAATTTAATTGACCACACTCCCTAAAAAAACAGCTTTCCTAGGGGAATCCCCCTATATTTCTCGCCGCAATCCAATGGAATTCAACCACTAAAGAACTTTTAACACTCCAAATGAAATCGCTATTTTTCTGCCAAATTGATCGAAATAGCCCGGATACTACTCGGACTAATTTCCTCACCTAAGCCGAGCTCTCCTCCTGTCACTGGAAGGCGATACCAAAGCCGAGCACGTGCCGGAGCCAGATCAGAAAAATAAAGAGATTTCGAAAAATCGACAGCCATGGAATAACGATAAATGACCACTGCTTCTACCACTTGGCCGGCTTTCTCCGCCTCCTCTAACGCCCATTTCGCCATCGCCCGTATGCCTCGCTCCTGCCAAGCTCCATTTGATTTATAAATGTAAGAGACCGCCTTTCGAGAGGAATGTGGATGTGAACTCCCCTCCAAAAGCGCACGCTTCAGCGAGCTCATTCGCCCCGTGAATGGATCCCAGAATTTACCCTCCACCGTACGCACTAACAGCCGTGTCGTTTTATAACTTTTATCCGGCTTTCTCCGCCTCTTCTCATTCACCTCAAAGCTCGTATTAGTAAACATCCCCCAATGTTGATCAAACCGGATTTGTCGATTGAGAGCTGCCACCGATTGATCTGCCCAAGGAACCTTAACCCCCAACGCAGGAAGAAAAGTCTGGCCCAGCGCAAGTAAGGCAATCATTAAAACACACAAGGCTGCACCCCATTCCCGCAGCTTTCCCGACGAAATTGATTTCACCCTCAGCCAAAACTCTAAAATCTTTCGTACGACTCCCTCATCCCAAAAAATAAATAACACCGCCAGCATGACCCAGGGAAAAATTTCCAAGGTCATCAGTAAGGCCATACTCAGATGCATCGCCATCAGCAGGAACACCCCCGCTCGTCGCACCGTCTCGACTCGGTAAAAAATGAACACCGCGATGGGAGCCAGCGCCTCAATACCGAGCGTCAACTGACCGATGACATTCAACACCGAGACTGGGATTACCTGGCTTAGCCACACCCCGAAAGAGCTCGACCAACTCATCCCGATCAAGGTTCCCGGCATCGGGAATCCCTGCACCCATGCAGGGTCTGCCATCTTAAAAAGAACGCCGCAGATATAAATCAGGAAAGCCTGTAATCTGAGCCCAAAGATCGCCCAGCCACATCGTTCACCCGCATCATTCGGTGCTGGGGATAATGCGAGGAAGAGCATCAAAAGACAAAACACCGAAGACGCCGAACTCGTAAGTGGCCTCGCACTCGCGATGATTCCAGACATAAAAAGCAACAAAAAGAGGGCCGACCGCCTCACCCATAATCCGCGAATTAAGCAAAGCGAGGCCCCTGCTGAGACCAGAAAAACGAAATAGCTCCAAACTGGATGTGGAATGAGGGCAAAAAAGTTCCAGGAGCGGTGATACTGAGTCGGAAAAGGCGGGACCAAAAAAGGCTCCATAAAGGGCAAAAAATTCGCCACTGCTAGCAATCCCACGATACCAGCTGCGGCCACCAAAACTCGATAACAACTCGGCGAAATTGTAGCCAAAGTTCTCCACCAATCACGGCACGCCTGTCCGCTCGAAGATGTAGAGCGCTGATCTTTCTCCTCCATAAGAACTCTGTAGCACTAGGAGACAGCCACGCAGCTGCCAAGAGGAAAGGCGTGAAGCTCCTGCCCCACGCCTAAAATTTTAAACCTCTGTAGGGAAATCCCCTACGAATGTCATTAAGGATAAGGCCTTACTTCACCATCTTCCAAATCACTCCCGTATGATCAACCACGTAAAGATTCTTTTCATGGTCTTCACCGAAAGAAGCAATGGGGCCGGTTAATTTTCCTTCAGGCTGCAAGCTATCAGAAATGTCAGCGAACTGATAGTTCTTAGCCGTATCGAGCGTCCAAATGCGCCGCGTAGCGTAATCTCCAAAGACATACTTGCCTTTCAGATCAGTGATCGGTCCTCGGTAAACAAAGCCACCCGTAACAGAAAGGCCTTCATCACTCTTATTTCCATGAGTATATTCGTAAATTGGATCAATGGCACCTTCTGGATTTGGCCCAGCAATATCACTCTTTGGATTTTTATTTTTTCCTTCACGCATCCGCCAGCCAAAGTTCTTACCTTTCAAATCATCTACGTGAACGGCATTGATCTCCTCATAGGTAAACTGCCCCACATCGGCAGACCAAAAAATCCCTGACTCCGTATCAAAAGAGCAACGCCAAGGATTGCGCAGACCATAAGCATAGATCTCAGGAAGCACATCCTTCTTCCCTAAAAAGGGGTTATCACCAGGAACAGAGTAACCACTTTCTCCAGAGACATCTATCCGCAGCAGCTTACCTAAAAGGGAATTCATATCTTGGCCGCGCCCCTTAGGATCATTTCCTGCGCCACCGTCGCCAGTAGCGATGTAAAGCATCCCATCCGGGCCGAAGTCTAGCCACCCTCCATTGTGATTTCGGTAGTCCTGTTTATATGAAAGCAGCACCTCTTCCTTCGAAGCATCGACCTTGGCTTGCCCGGGCTTCATTGTAAATCTGGACACCCGGCTCATTGCATTTTGCGGAGAGCGATCCGTATAATTCACGTAAAATTCCCCACTCGTTGCAAAATCGGGTGCGAAAGTTAGGCCCAGTAGGCCCTCTTCATTTTTCTTACGAGAAACCCGATCTTCGATATCTAAAATAACATCCTTTTTCTCTCCCGTCTTAGCATCAATGGTGGAAATCACCCCATGCTGTTCTACGACGAAGAGCACATCCTTTTTTCCAGGAGCCACCTGTAAATCAATCGGGCGCTTAAAACCTTCCGAAAATTTTTCTAATGAGAGCCCTGCACTAATACTAGGAAGTAACGCACAGATCATTGCTGAAAGACCAAAAAATTTCTGCATTTCGATGAGTAGCACTGACTGCCCTCTTTCGCAACTGATCAGACAAGGCTCTCATTCTTTCTCGGACCAAAACACGATAAAAGACGGACTCTTGGAGCATGCTAACCATTTGATAACCAATAATCTCCTTACAATTCTCCTTCTAATTACGAAATTACAATGATAGCAGCGTGAATGAAGATCATAAGCTTGGTGTTTTTTCTAATCGCTACCAAGTGCCTAGCAGCTCCGGCATCGATCACCCTGACTGACTTAAAAGCGTTTCCCACGGCTCATGGAGCTGGTGCCGGAGCGAGTGGTGGGCGCGGCGGCCAAGTTATCTATGTAACCACCACTGCTGAAGAAGGCCCAGGAAGTCTGCGTGAAGCCCTACGGACCGAGGGAGCACGCACCATCCTTTTTGCCATTGGCGGCCGTTTTAATCTCAGCCGCATTCTATACATCGGAGAAGATACTGGCTCCACCCCTGAAGCTCTGGGGAATTTTACCATCGCAGGACAAACCGCGAACGATCTCGGAGGGGTGCACTTCACCAGCGAAGGCATCGAGGCCGATAACCGATTCTACATTGAACAGCAGCAAAACTTCATTCTCCGCTACCTCGATACAAAGCATCAATGGGCTTGGTTTCAAGAATTTGGAGATGATGGCCGCCGATCTTCCCTCTCACTCCCAGGCTGCTATAATGTCATCCTCGATCATTGCTCATCCGGCTGGGGTTCCTACACTTTCGGCTTTGCAAAGCATAATTTAATCAAGGAACTCGTCGGAGAATATACCCTCCAGAATTGCCTCAATCACGAAGGCGTCGTAGGGCACAGTGTCGCGAATGTCACCGGACAAAACTACCTCCACGCCCGAGAAGCGGCTCCGGAAGATCAACTCAGAGTCTGGAACATGGTTTCAAATCTCGACTTCTACCAAAATGCTTACATCGGAGTGACCCACCGCACGCCCAATGTCGATGGTGGTGAAAATGGAAAATTCCGAGTGGTGAATAATTTCATCTACGGATGGAGCTCTCGCCTCACCCATATCACCGGCAGCTTGAGTTTAGATCTCAGGAATAACATCTATCAGAAGTCGCTCAACAAGCCGTCTATCAATCGCGAAAGGATGCACGTGATGAATTTCAATGCGAACTTGATCGATCGTCCTCAAATCTTAAATCCCAGTATCTATGCCGTTGGAAATCAGGTCATCTCGATCGAGGGACAGGTCCATGCACTGACGACCAATGATAACTGGAACATGTTTTCGCATTTTCAGAATAGCCCTGAAGGAACGCAGGGAACTCAGCTCGCCACCTCCTATCGCCGTGACACTCCACTTCCTCATAGCCCTTACCCGATTCCCATGCGAGAAGTCGTAGATCTTGAAAATCACATTCTCGCAGACGTCGGCGCAGCGGTTCGCTTCCGCGAAGATGGCACCACTTATTATGCCGATCCTATCGATGATCACTATCTTAGCTGGGCTCGAGAACGCTCCGGGCCAAACCGAAGCTCTACCGCACTAGGCGATGGTGGCCTCGGAGACACCACCCGCTTCATCTACCCCGACTACCCGAGTGAGTCTCGAGATCTAGCAACCTTCGACACCGACCGAGATGGGATGCCAAACACCTGGGAAATCACCCATGATCTCGACCCCAATGACCCCTCTGATGGCACCGCTGTCAAACTCACTTGGACCATCGGAAACTACGCCGTAACGAATCAAGCAGGTTACCAAAACCTGGAAATCTACCTTGCCGATATCGCGGGTGATTTCCACCGTCTTGCTCGGGAACGCATGACCTACATTGCTCCACCCACCTTTTCAGGAAACCATGCCGCCTCCATCCAAAATGAATCACCCACCACCGACGGATGGACTTGGAATTCAAATCTTACCGTATCGGCTGTGAACGGGGCATTTGTCTTCACTGATCCCGATGCCGAACTCCACCCAGCTCGCTTTGGTAAAAGTTCGCTCTTGGCCACCACGAGCGCTTCTGGAGTCTATGATCGTGTCGATTATCGTTTTGATACCGAACCTGGAGCGAAGTACGAGATCAGCCTCTGGGCCCGTAGAGGCAAGGGTGAAACGCAAATGCTCACCCAATGGCAAGGCACAGAAAGCTTTCAGGTTCAACCGATCGATACCACCACCTGGAAAAACTATCGTCAGACCGTCACCGCCACTGGAACAGAAATCACCCTAAGAGCCTACGTCTCGGTCCAGGGAGAAGTCGGTGACTCCCTCTATCTTGATGGGCTCTCTATCATCAAAGTGTCACCTGGCAGCCTCAATGATCTCGCTGATCGGGCCGAGCTCAAAATTCAGCGAACTCTAGATGAAACCTCAGATCGTATCGAATTTCAGATGCCTGCCGCTAACGAACTGACTCGCCCCCACTATACTCTTCAGCGGAGTAAAGATCTCTCCTCTTGGCTCGACCTCCCCCTTGACTTGACCCAAGACGGCACCTCCGCAACAGCCACGATCCCAGCGAGTTCCCCTTGCTTCTACCGCCTAAAACTCACTGCCAACGAGTAACAATACGCTCTCTTTTCCCCCATTGGCACATTCACAAGCTGAGAGTACCTTCGCCCTATCTGTGCAAATCGAGGTAACCTCTGCTTCTCCTCATTTCCGCATCACAAAGATCGTCCTCCTTTGATAGGCACGCTCCTCACCGTCAGAGCCACGCTTCTCATTTAACAATGGCTTCCCGGCTTTCACCCGCACTCGCCCCATCTCCTCGCTATACTTCTCGGAGAACTCCCTCACAAACCCCTGACTTCCCATCACCACCCCACGGCTCATCGCCCTCACCCGCTTCTGATGACTCACGCTTTCACGCAGCTTCTCACTCTCTATCTTCTTCACCGCTTCCAGCTCTGCAATTGTCACCCCCTTCTTCCTTTTCTCCCGGAGCTCCCCCGTCATCGAATCTTTCTCCGCCACCGAAACCCCTTCTTCGTACAGCCAACACCGGTAAATCGAACTAGCCTTCCTCTCCCAAGCATCCTGCGGAGCCTCCACCACCTTGCAAAGTCCCCGTCTCGCACGACGACTCCCGCTCATCGCTTCTCCATAACCCGTCCACCGTGACTCCGCTGGATCATCCACCAATCCAGCCCGCACCGGATTGAGATCAATATAAGCCGCCATCGTCCGCAGTGCCGCCCCGTCTTCAACCAAGACCGACTGAAACCGATCCATCCACAGCGTCCCCCGTCGCCCATGAAGCTTGTTATACCAACGTGAAAACCTCTCCTTCAGCTCCTTCACAAA
>CALGMJ010000085.1 GCA_937958875.1 uncultured Verrucomicrobiales bacterium
TTTAAAATTTGATCCTAACGGAGCGATCTTACCTCAAAAGCGGCCCGAATTTCAGGAAATGCTGGCAGCTTTTGAGGGGGAGAGACCCATCGCAATGGCGATCTCGACCTTTGCCAAGGAGGAGGAATGGCTGGCGGAAGCTTTTTTGGCGGCTGGCGCGTTACCAGTGATTGTTCCCCGGCATGCGGAGCGGCGGGATGAGGTGCGAGCAGCTGTTGCAAAGCGGACCGGGCGTTCTGTGGTATTGCGCAGTCAGTTCGAGAAGCCGGAGTCGGGCGCTGTCTTCATCATCGATAGTACCGGAGAGCTGCGGGACTGGACAGCGCATGCAGACATCGTGGTAGTGGGAAAAAGTTTCTTCGCTAAAGGTGGGCAAAACCCAGCTGAAGCAATTCAGGCTGGAGTTCCAGTGGTGACTGGGCCTCACATGGCGAACTTCGAGCCCCTCGTCACCGAATTGAAAAAAGTGGGTGGGCTGACCATGGTTCAGACTCAGGAGGAGTTGATTGCCGCCCTTACCAAGCTTCTAAAAAATGGAGAGGTCGAAACGAAGGCGGCTCAAAAAGTGCTTGAGAAGCATGACGGCGCGGTATGCGCTACTATTTTCATGTGCGACCGGGAAAGTCTCTGACACGGTTTCAAATCTTACTCATTTAGTTTTCTGTGAATTTTGCTGTCCTTTTACGCTCTCTAGGAATGATGGTCCTTCTTTTGGGCATTGCCATGGGGGTGAATGTGGGGCTTTCGCTCATTGTGCCGACTGATAGACATCAAGGAGGGCTAGAGTTAGAGGGCTGGCTGATCTCCCTATCGATCGCACTGGGGCTCGGAGTCATTCTTTGGACGATCGGGTGGGTCATGCGTAAGAAGCGGCCTGAGGCGCAGGTGATGCGGCAGCGGGAAGCGATTGGCCTAGTGGGAGTGGGGTGGGTTACCTGTAGTATCGTAGCTAGTCTGCCATACTGTCTCTGTGCTCCTTATGCCAGTGTGAGCTCGGCGCTTTTCGAGGGTGTATCTGGGCTGAGCACCACGGGAGCAACCATTTTTGCAGATATTGAGAGCCTGCCGCCGAGTATTCTTATTTGGCGTTCATTGACTCAATGGGTCGGCGGTATGGGCATTCTGGCCATGTTCGTGGTCATTCTTTCTGGAACTTCAGTGAGTAGTAAGACCCTCATTGGAACGGAATCCTCGATGTCGAATTCTGACCTAGCAAGCCTGAGGCAAACCATGCGGCGTGTTTGGCTCTTTTATCTCATTTTTACCATCATCTGTGGTCTCGGGTTGAAGGTGTTGGGGTTAACGACCTTCCAGGCGGTGAATCATGGTTTAACCTGCGTCGCGACCGGCGGATTTGGCACTGAGAATAGCAGCGCTGCGGAGTTTAGTGTGGAGATCAAAATTTGGATGATCTTTTTCATGATTGTGGGCGCGATCAGTTTTCCCTTTTACCTCGCGATTAAAAAGGTGCCCTTTCGTGAGCTGAGGCCTCGCTTTGAAGAAGTGTGGTGGTTTCTCGGCCTCGCCTTCGTGGTATGTTTTATTTTGATGCTGCAATATTGGCTCGGTCAGCTGAATGACCATCCGGTGAATCTGGTCTTTAATGCGGTGTCATTTGTTACATCGACTGGCTATGTTGGTAGTGATTACGGAAATTGGACGCGCCTCGCGACGGCATTGCTAATCTTACTAATGATTGTTGGAGGTTGTGCTGGTTCGACTGCCGGTGGCTTAAAGGTCGGGCGGATCATTCTGTGGTATCGTTTCGCTCGGCGTGGTCTCCAGCAGACTTTTCGACCAAAGCTTGTCATGCCCATTCGACTCAACGATAGCTCAGTTTCTGATGTGGGTTTAAATCGTGTTTTTCTCGTCATTTCTCTCTTTGGCTTCTTTGCCATCACCGGGACGATCGCTCTTCAGCTTCTAGAGCCTTCATACAGCTTGATTGGGAACCTCACTGCTGTGCTCAGCTGTCTCGGGAATACTGGGCCAGCCTTTGGTGAAATGGCGACCCAGGAAGGATTTGCGAACACCACTGTAGGCAGTAAATTCCTCTTCATTCTCCTAATGATTCTAGGGCGATTAGAATACGTTGCCCTCTTAGTCCTGTTTAGTCGCCAGCTTTGGAAGAAGTATTAATCTTGTGTTATGGTATATGGATATATATCATATCCAATTATTCAGTTTTATTTTTTTGTTTTATCATCAATATTAATGGGTCGTACAAGTGAGCCTTGCATTGTCAGGAGGGAGGATATAGGAGTCCACGACTTATGAAAAATAGGCCCTCCACATTGATTTTAGCCTCTATGGCTCTTGGCTTCGCACCTGCTGCTCATGCGGTTCTTGCATTTGAAAGTGCTTCTTGGACTGGTCCTGGCACTCCTGATGCCACGGAATCAAGTCCTGGGACGCTAATGAATGTTGATGCTATGACTGGTACCGGAGATCCCATCGTCCGATCAATCGCAACTGGTGCAACAAGTGGGACTCTCAATATTCCGACCTTCAATAATGCGGCAATTGCAGCTCCTATTCGTTCAGGAGCTGGAACTTCTCGCGTTTCTAGCAGTCTCGGAGCTAGCTTTGGGGTTAGCTTTACAGGGGGAACTGGAACAGTGAATCTTGTCAATTCCAGTGAAAGTGACGGGGGACAGGGTAGAACATCCTTCAATAGTATTAACTTAACGAATCTTGCCGGAGTCAGTCGTATCGATGTCGATCTGAGTTACTCTGAATTCCTTTCTTCTCGTTCACCGATTCCTAATCTGGCTAATAATCTTTTGGGACTCCCAACTCTCGTTGGTGTTGGTGTTTCAAATGCAGGAACGTCATTGAATGAGAGTGCTTTTCAGACGACTTTTGCTTTTCAAAATGCATTTTCAACAACGACCCCTGCTGATGCAGCTTCATTTGCACCAGGAATCGTGAATGGAGTTGTGCCAATTACAACTCAGGCCCTTGCTTTCAGTGGGGCGGCTGGAAATGTAGCGACCTTCAACTCAACCGGTTTCGGTGGCCTCGTCAATGCTGGAGGTGGGGCTCTTTCTCCTAATTTCCTTCTGTTACGAGCCTTCGATACAGATGGAGATGGCATGCACAATAATAGTGATTTGGATGGAGTATTTGCTTCTGATAGAGTGATCGTCAGCATTCTCGCTGGACCTAACGGTGAGACCTTCGCTGATGACACGAACTTCGTTTTCTCCCTAGATGGCGAGCAGTTCCCTACGACTACTTTGGTTCCTGAGCCGAGCGTGATGTTCCTTCTTCCGTTCGCAATGGGTGGCCTTCTTCGCCGCCGTAGAGCATAATTGCTAAAGATTTTTCTCCGTAAGCCGTGATTGACTAAGTCGATCACGGCTTTTTTTTGTCGAAATGGTGCTCTCTATTGATTGGTGAATTGCCGTTGAATTGGGACGGGATGCAGGGGGTCCCTACACAAGCGAGAAATTCAGAGCAGAGGCAGGGCGAAACCTGAGGTATTAGCGGAAGAAAACCACTGATTACCCAGATTTCACTGATTTTCTTAGACTCTGCAATATAGGCATCAGTGAAATCTGGGTAATCAGTGGTTTTTAAAACGATTTTCCAAGTAATGGCGATCACTCTA
>CALGMJ010000086.1 GCA_937958875.1 uncultured Verrucomicrobiales bacterium
AAGAAAAATGATGATTTTTTTCAGATTGAAGCAATGTCTAAAGGGGGAATGAGGCAGGTTCTGTATTCAAATAATTTGGAGTTAGATGAAGGAAAAAGGCTCCATGCTTATATATATCCGGCTAACGCTAAAGGTAAAAGAGACCAAGTGCGTCTTAAATTATTTCCCGAACGTTTTTTGGCGCCAACTCCGCAAAGATAGTATGATTTTGAATCTTAAGTGGTTCACATTCCCAGCCGCTTGTGGCGATCTAAAACGAAATGAAAATATCCCTTTTTTACTACTAAGCCAAGTATACGCGATAACGCCGAGGCTTGCCACGAGGAGATTTATTTGAAGACCAGATGATTCACCGTGGCGGAGCAATCTTGTTAGTTTCTAGCTGTCAGAGACTGTGCTCCTGATGGAGCGCAGTAGGCATGTCCCATGTCCTAATGTGGAGATTTCGTTAGAATTCTGTTTCATTCTGTGAGTTCTACCAAAATACTGCCGCCGCCATGTCGCGCCTGCCTAAGATTTTTCTCGTTCTCACTTTTCCACTCTACATTCTGGATCAGCTGACTAAGTGGTGGGTGGTTTTTCGTTTTAGCGAGCCCGTGCCCGGATATTTTGGGACTTCAGATCCTAAAATTGCGGTCATTGACGGCTTCCTGTGGTGGACTCGGGTGCACAATCAGGGGGTGGCTTTTGGATTTGGGAATGGGACCACTTGGGCTCCGATCGTTTTTCTCTTAGTTCTCGTAGCGGCCTTGGTGCTGGTTACGGTATTTTGGCGGAAGAATGGGTTTCCAAACCCTTCATCTAAGATTGCGGCCGCGCTTTTGGTTTCGGGGATTCTTGGGAATTTGACCGATCGCCTTTTTCAAGGGTTTTGGCTCAAGTCTTGGGAAACAGCAGATTTCCTGACGCGTCTGTCGAAAGGATACGTGGTTGATTTTGTCGATGTGAAATTACCGCTATATGGTCACTGGCCTACCTTTAATGTGGCAGACTCTTGTATTTCAGTCGCTGCAGTGTTGCTCTTTATTTCGGCATTTCGACCGGACGAGCCGACATCTGATTCTCAGACTCAAGACGTTTGAGCACCTTCGCTTTAGCCCGTTGGTAACGGGTTTTTGGGATCAGCTTGGGAAGACAGGCTGAGAGAAGGTAGATCACCGGATAGGCGATCATCATTAGGATGAGTGCGAGGGAGATGAAGCCAAGAATGAAGCTTCCAGCATTGAGTCGGCCCACGGCAGGAATAGGGACTTCAATATTTTCCAAGACAGGATGAATCGGAATGTGAACGATTTTCCGTAAAAAATCCCCAAAACGCTCTTGGAAGACCATGATGGGGATTTGAGTAATCGGGTTTGTAATCCAGCAGGCAGCGATGGCGATGGCGACGTTAGCTCGGAAGCGGACGGCTCCAATTGCAGCCATAATCATCTGGCCAGGAATGGGTAGCATGGAGACGAATAATCCGATGGCGAGACCGTGTGAGACAGTTTCCCGGCAGGGATGCCACAGTTCTCGATCAAAAATAGGGGAGAGTATTTTTTGCAGCCAAGCGTGACGCTTTAGAGTTGGGCTGCGTAGGAAACGATACGCCCGGCGGACCAAACGTAGATATCGTTTTTTGAATTCACTCGCCATAAGTTATTTCCCCATAGATATGCAGTAGGTGAGCCAAATTGACAAGTGAATGCGGAAAATCTGACAAAATTATTCATTTTTGAAATGACTTTGGTGAAGGCTCTAAGATCTAGGCCCCAGATGTTATGAGTCTCAAAGGGGCGAAGGAATCTTAGCCTCAGGGCGTTGTCCTGGGCTGTGAGAGATTGCCGTCTTAGAGTAGTGGGGTGTAGATGGGGCGCTTCATCAATTTTACGAGGGGATGTTCTGCCTAGTCATCTGGCATTACACAAAAGAGTTTTCAATTTTGTCGTTTGGGGTTTCTCTGCCGGTCATGATTCCTAACGTCCTCGCCGAACGCTACGCCTCTGGGCAGATCCGTGATATTTGGTCTCCAGAAGGCCGCATTATTTTGGAACGTGATTTCTGGATCGCGGTGATGAAAGCCCAGCAGACTCTTGGCTTAGAGATTCCTGATGAGGCTATTGCTGCTTACGAATCTGTTAAGAATCAGGTGAATCTGGATGCGATCGATGAGCGTGAGCGAATCACTCGCCACGATGTGAAGGCACGGATCGAGGAGTTCAATGACTTAGCTGGGCATGAGCACATTCATAAGGGGATGACTTCCCGGGATCTTACCGAAAATGTGGAACAGCTTCAGGTTTACCGTTCTCTTGAAGTGATCCGTAATAAAACGGTGACGGTTCTGGCAAGGCTCTCTGAGCGTTCGACTCAGTGGGTGGATCTCATGATTACGGCCCGGACCCATAATGTCGCGGCTCAGCCGACGACTTTTGGAAAACGGATTTCCATGTTTGGTGAGGAGGTGCTGAGCGCTTTTCACCAGTTGGAAGCCGTTTTGAATTCCTACGCCGTGCGAGGCCTCAAAGGTGCTGTGGGCACTCAGATGGATCAGGTTTCTCTCTTTGATGGTGACACGGCGAAGGTCGCGGCACTCGATGAACAGGTGCGTGAGCATCTCGGCCTACCGCAGGCCTGGACGAATGTGGGGCAGGTTTACCCTCGATCACTCGACTTCCGCGTGGTCAGCTCACTCGTCGATCTTGCGTCTGGAGCTTCTTCATTGGCAAAAACGCTGCGCTTGATGGCGGGGCATGAGACGGCTTCGGAGGGATTTGCAAAAGGTCAGACCGGTTCTTCGGCGATGCCGCATAAGATGAATTCTCGTTCCTGTGAGCGGGTCAATGGCTTTCATGCCATTCTAAAAGGCTATCTCGCGATGGCATCGAATCTTGCGGGTGACCAGTGGAATGAGGGTGATGTCTCTTGTTCAGTGGTTCGCCGCGTGATGTTGCCGGACGCGTTCTACGCTCTGGATGGTCTTTACGAAACTTTCCTCACCATTCTCGGCCAGATGGATGCTTACCCGGCGGTCATCGAGAAGGAAAATGCGCATTACCTTCCATTCCTCCTCACCACCACCATCATGATGGAAGCCGTGAAAGCCGGGGTCGGGCGGGAAACCGCTCACGAAGCGATTAAGGAGCATGCCGTAGCTACGGTGCATGATCTCCGAAATGGAAAGGCGGCTGAGAATAATCTCCTTGCACGTCTCGCTGAGGATGAGCGCCTTCCGCTTGATCAGTCACAGCTCTCCACGATCCTAGAGGCTGGTCGCAGTAATGTGGGGCAGGCCAAGGTGCAGGTGGCGCATTTCGAAAAAGCGATCGCGGAACTTTCCGCAGCGCATCCTGGTGCTGCTGATTACGAGCCTGGCTCGATTCTTTAAGTGATTTGATCTCTTGCATCGCTCCGATTTGAGTCGACGTTTTATTCAGCATGATGAGGCGTCCTTTCTCTTGGAAAAAATGGTTCAAATGGTGCGTTCTGGGAACTTTTCTGCTTTTCGTTAGCTGTGGGGCGGGCTTGTTTTTGAGCCTGCCCACTCAGGAAATGGCGCAGGCCTCTCGTGCTGCGCGCGCGCTGAAGGGAGAGGGAGGAGAGGTTCACTTTTTGAGGTCAGGCGCTCCTGAAGCGAGTACGACATTTTTCTTAGTCCATGGCACTCCTGGTGAATCTGCAAACTGGGGAGCTTATCTAGCCGACGAGTCATTAAAGTCTGACTACCAGGTGATTGCTTTTGATCGACTTGGTTTTGGGAAATCAAAGCCAGAGGAAGCCGTGCCTCAGTTGGCTCACCATGCCAAAGCTCTCGCGGAGGTGGCGAAGCAAGTTCCAGGAAGGAAGATCTGGGTTGGTCATTCTTACGGGGTGCCTGTCATCGGGCGGGTGGCGGCAGATTTTCCGGGCTTAGTGGATGGAGCCCTCCTGATTGCGGGACCTGCAGATCCAGAGCTGACTCGAAAGACTTGGTATCAGGCGCTGGCCGCGACGTCGTTGGGGCAATCCGTCATTTCACGTGACTTAAAGACGGCGAATGTGGAAATGCTTTCTCTTTCGGGTGAGCTAGAAATCATTGAGCCTTTCTGGGCCCGAATGAAGGTGCCGGTCACGGTGTTACATGCGGAGGACGATGTCTTGGCAAAATATGGGAGTGTTTCTTTTCTTCAGGAGAGGCTCCCAGAGAAGACGACTCGTTACCGACTCCTTGAAGAGGGGAATCACTTTTTGATCTGGAGTCACTATGATTTGGTTTTGGAGGAAATGCGGCTTTTAGCAGAAGGCAAAGGAAGGGAAAATGATTGAGGTAGTCTGCGCAGTCATCGAGCGCGAGGGTAGGTTCCTCGCTTGCCAGCGGCCTCACGGAAAGTGTGAAGGCGGGAAGTGGGAATTCCCGGGAGGGAAAATCGAAGAGGGTGAGTCTGCGGAAGCGGCACTTATTCGTGAAATCGATGAAGAACTCGGCTGCGCCATCATCGTTGGAAAAGAAATGATTTCAGTTTACCATGAGAATATTTGCCTACGACCGTTTCGGGTAGAAATGGTTGAAGAGCCGGAACTGAAAGAACACCTCGCTATGCGTTGGCTACGGCGCAGCGAGTTTGGTGAACTTGACTGGGCGGCTGCGGATATTCCGATTCTCAAACAGCTTTAAAGGAACTGAGAGAAGCCGCAGAAGAGTTTAGAATTTTCAGGGGGAAGGTCAGGGACTGGAGTGTCATTATCTAAAAACTCGGTGCTGACGTTGAAAAAATCCTCCTTTGTTTTGACCCGGCGGATGGCGTGTTCGAATTCTGGAGCGTGTCCTTGCGTGATGAAAATGAGATATTTCTTCATTTTCTGCACATGCTTGAGTTCGATGAAATCGGTCCGCTCGCGGGCGGTCTCATCGTAGAGTAGATGGATGTAGCGCAGCACTTCACGATTTGGAATGATGGGTATCGTTTGTCCTTCTAAGGCTGCAGCGAGCTGGGAAAAAATCCACGGATGGCGGATGGCCCCGCGGCCGATCATGAGCCCAGCTGCTTTCGTTTCTCGTAGATAGTTTACGCCGGTGGTGACATTTACGACGTTTCCATTCGCGATGACAGGGCAGGCGAGCGTGGCTGCAGCTTGGGCGATTTTTTCAGGGTGAACGGGTGTTTGATACCGTTCTTTGACCGTGCGTCCGTGGATGGTGAGGAGGTCGATCTCATGCTGGGCGAAAACGTTTAAGAGGGTGTCAAACTCAGCGGCGTGGTCATAACCGACGCGGGTTTTTACGGTGAAGGGCATGTCTCCGCAGGCTTCGCGCATGGCGCCGAGGAGACGGTTCACCTTGTCAGGGTTTCGCAGGAGTCCGCCGCCGGCGTCCTTTCGACAGACCACAGGGGCGGGACAGCCGAGGTTAATGTCGACACCTGCGATGGGGTGTTCTTTTAAATTATGAATGGTCCGGACGAGCTCTGCTTCATCCTGCCCGATCATCTGTGCAATGACTGGTTTTCCAGTCTGGTTCTCCGTGATGGACCGTAAGAGGTAGGGGTCGAGACGGGAGTGGATATGCACACGGAAATACTCAGTCACGTAAACATCCGGGCCGCCAAATTCCTCGACCACACGCATGAATGGGAGATCGGTAATATCCTGCATAGGCGCGAGAAAAAGCGCTGGGCGATGGGTGGGAAGAGTGAGCATGAGAGGATCTCAGAAAGGGCCAGATGCCCAGTGGAAAGACGGCGTAGAAGTGGATACGCCCAGAAAGATCAATTTTCTAGAAAAGAACTCTTTCTTTAGGGATTGAGGTAGCCAGAGTGAAATATTTTCGTCATCTTGAACGTCTCAAGACCTGACTTTATGAAAAAAATTACCCTCGCCCTAGTTGGTAGCCTTAGCCTCTTTTCCTGTTGTGCTGATGAGAAGAAATCTGATCTGACTGCAGACCAAATTAGTTCATCAAATATTGCGTCACTATCTGAGCAGGCGGGATTCGTCGCTCTCTTAAATGGTGATTCTATCGAAGGCTGGACGATGAAGGGAAGTCAGGCGGAGTTTACCCTCGAGAAGGGTGTTTTGAAAGGTCACGGTAAGGATCTGAAGGGAAATAGCTTCCTGTGTTCAGATAAGCGTTACACAGATTTTGTAATGGCTTTCCAGATGAAGTTTGATCACATGAAGGGGAACTCTGGTTGCATGTTCCGCGCGAATATTAAGGAGAGTGGTCGGGTGTTTGGTTACCAGTGTGAACACGACAATACAGACCGTTCATGGACCGCAGGGATTTATGACGAAGCTCGTCGTGGTTGGATTGTGCCAGTGAAAAAGGACCCTTCTCCTGAGGCTGCTGCCGCGCGAAAGGCTTTCACAGAGCAGGGACAGCGACTTTTTAAGAAGGACGACTGGAATACAGTCGTGATCAAATGTGTCGGGGAACACATTCAGATTTGGCTCAATGGTGAGCAGCGTGTCGACTATAAGGACATGGATAAGAAAAATCAGACCTCAGAGGGGATTTTTGGCTTTCAGGTTCACGGCGGAAAATCTTGCGACGTGCGCTGGCGTAACATCTTCATCAAGGAGCTAAAATAAGGGCCTCGATCGAATCGAATTTTTCAAAAAGAAGCGTCTCAGGTGACTGAGGCGCTTTTTCTTTTGTTATGATCCAAGGACGCGGAAGTCGCCTTCACGGATGGTGATCTTATCCCGGTCGAGACGTTCGAGCAGAGGCATGATGATTTTACGAGAGGTATCGAGGACTTGGCGAAGCTCAGATGCGGTGGCTTGACCATTTTCAGTGATGTGGGCCGTGATTTGATCGACCGCATTTTGAAAGGCCTTTTTGCTCAAGGTGACTTTTGCATCGAGAGGGATGATCTGTTTCGTCCGTGAGAGAAATTTATAGGCTGCTTCGTGCTGGCGCGTGGGCTGGAGCTCGCTTGGTAGGGGAGGCATGAGCTGGGCCTCGTCGAGCGTTTTTAGAATCTCAGCCGCAGGGGCTTCTAGCTCCGGTGGAAGCTCGAGCGAGTGTGAGTTGTGACAGACGAGATTATCTGCTACACGGAAGTTATTCTGTGAAAGCCAAGTGAGAAGTGAGTCAAAGAGGCCGGGAATACCCGTAGGCTGACCAAGATTTTTCTTGAGCAATTCAGTCCCCATGCCGGTGTGGTCTGGGTGCGACTTGTGATAATCTTGGACCAGCTTTGAGGTCGATTTGGTGAGGGTCTTCCAGAAGTTAGCTAGAGTGTAGTATTTCCCCTCTTCGATGCTGCTGATGGTGTTGGCTTTGGTGAGTTTTTTGAGGGCGGTTTTGATTTCTGCAGGGGAAAAAGGCAGTGCTCGGGAGAGGAGGTTAGGGGGAAGAAAAGAATCGCGCTCTAGGAGGGTCTGAATGAGGAGCTGAAGTTGATCGGGAGCTTCTGCCCGGGAGAGGAGGAATTGCTGTCGAGGTTCGCTACGGAATTGGCGACGGGTCGGATGAGGGTCGAGCACGGTGGCACCAGCGAGGGTGGCTTCACCGGAGAGCTCGCGAATGACAAAGCGCTCGCCGACGAGTGCGTGAATGGGCTCATCAAAACGGAATTGAGCGATGGAGGTATCGCCCGGCTTTAGGACGATGTCTTCCGGGAAAAGCACTCGAGCTTGAGTCCGTCCTGAGCCGTGGTGGACATAAACACGGTGGTTTGATTTTAGCGGACGCTGAGTGCCTTTTTGTCCAGGGATGGGGCGGGGCGAGCGAGTGAGTTCGACATCGATTTCGTAGCTCGCTTCACCAGCGCTTCCTCCGACGAGAAGGTGTCCCCGGGAGACTCCTTTTTTTCCTTTTGAGGAAAGAGGGAGGTCCGGGAGGTTAAGCGCAGTTCGCATTCCCGGGATAGCGCTTTCGAGTGATGAGGAGTGGTTCTGGATGGAGCGGACGTGAGTTTTCAGTCCACTCGGGTAGGCCGTGAGGCTATCTCCGATTTTGACCTCTCCACTGGTGAGCGTTCCGGTGACGACCGTTCCGACGCCTTTCGGAGAAAAGGCGCGGTCAACGGCAAGCCGAGGCTGGCCAAAGTCGCGCGGAGCTGGAGTTTCAGCAAGAGTCTGAGCGATGGTCTCCTTTAGTTCATCCATGCCGAAGCCAGTCGGTGCAGAGACGGGAACGATAGGGGCATTCTCCAGAATGGTGCCCTGAAGGTCATCCGCGAGGATTTCAGTGACAAATTCGAGGTCCTCGCAGAGGTCGGCCTTCGTCAGCGCGATGATGAATTTTTTGATGCCAAGATAGCTGAGAATCTGAAGGTGTTCCTCAGACTGGGGCATCCATGAATCGTCTGCGGCGACGATGAAGATGGCGAGGTCAATGGAGCCTACGCCCGCGACCATGTTATTCACGAAATCCGCGTGTCCAGGAACATCGACTACGCCGATTTCAAAAGTCTCGGAGTTGCTCTTCGGGACGGGGAGGGAAAAATGAGCAAAACCAAGCTCGATAGTGACGCCTCGTTCTTGTTCCTCCGGGAGACGATCCGGGTGAGTCCCGGTGAGGGTCTGCACGAGAGTGGATTTTCCGTGGTCAATGTGACCAGCAGTGCCGATGATAAAGTGACGAGACATCCTGGTAAGTTAAGAATGAATTTTAGCGATTCTTGCCTTTTCGAAATCGTAAGGCGTCATTTCTAAAGTGACTTTGACTTGCTCTACGAGCTCAACCTGTCGATCACGGAGGGATTTATGGGGATGGCCGATGACTTCTTTCCCGTTCGGGAGCTGAACGCGGAAGGCGCGCTCACTGTATCGCTCTAGGATAAGGCCGGTAGTCGTGATGGGTTCGATAGGCATGATAGGCGTGGCGAAAATAAAGCGTCAAAGGGACTCGAGCGCGAAGTTTTTTTCGATCTCAGGAGCAGGTCTTTGAGTTCGGATTAAAGAAAAACCTCCAGCCCTATTCAGGGTGGAGGTTTTTACATCCTGATTTAGGAAAAGGATTTTAGACCAGCATGAGGGCTGGGTTTTCGAGGAGACGCTTGATCTCGCTGAGGAACTTAGCTGCGACAGCGCCATCGACGACACGGTGATCACAGCTGAGTCCGAGGTTCATGCGTAGGCCAGGAACGATCGCGCCGTCCTTGACGACTGGTTTCTCGATCGCACCGCCAACGCTGAGGATCGCTGCTTGAGGAGGATTGATGATCGCGTCAAAGGACTCGATGCCCCAGGCTCCGAGGTTTGAAATGGTGACGGTGCCACCATCGAACTCGTTCGGCTTGAGCTTATTATCACGGGCGCGCACGGCCATGTCCTTAATTTCCTTGGAAATTTGAAGGAGCGATTTTGTTTCCGCATTTTTAACGACGGGAGTGACAAGGCCATCTTCTACAGCGATGGCTACTGAAACGCCGACGTGGGCAAACTGAACTACGTGGTCGCCAGCGTAGGAGGCATTCACCTCAGGCACTGCGACAGATGCGTTGATGAGGGCTTTGACGATGAAGTCGTTGAGAGTGTACTTGTTTCCGTGGGTCTGCTCAGCCTGTGCGTTGATCTGCTTCCGAATCGCCATCAGTGGGGCGGCATCGACTTCGAGGTGGAGGTAGAAGTGCGGAATGGTCGTTTTTGAAGTGAGCAGACGGTCGGCGATGATTTTCCGCATATTGGAAAGAGGAAGCTTCTGGTCTTCATCACCAGCAACAGGATTGATGGCCTGTGGTGCAGGTGTTGCTGGAGTCGCTGCAGCAGCTTGAGTGGGAGCGGCGGCAGTAGTAGCGGGAGCTGGGTTAGCTGCAGCACCGACCACGTCTACTTTTACGATGCGTCCGCCAGGGCCCGTGCCCGTGACTGCTGAGAGATCGACACCTTCTGCAGCAGCGATCTTTTTCGCGAGAGGGGATGCCTTGATTCGTTCACCATTATTAGAAATAACCGGAGCTGCCGGAGTAGGGGCTGCGCTTGCAGCATTTGCTGAAGCTGCACTTGCGAGGGCGCTGGCAGCGGCGGGTGGAGTGGTGGCTGCTGCGACAGGTGCGGCTGCAGCTGCTGGGGCTGTGCCGCCCGATTCTCCATCTTCGAGAAGAATGGCCATGACAGAGCCGACTTCGGCCTTACTGCCCTCTGGGATAGAAATATTACTCAGAGTTCCTTCGTCGAAGGCTTCCATTTCCATGGTCGCTTTATCGGTCTCAATTTCTGCAATGATATCGCCAATTTCAATTTCTTCTCCTTCTTTCTTGAGCCAGCGCACCACGGTGCCTTCGGTCATGGTGTCAGAGAGCTTTGGCATTTCGATATTGATCGGCATGATGAAAAAGTGTCGTTGAAATTAAGGTTATTCCCTCGGCGGGACGGGGGACAGATAGCAGAGGTCAGGGGGAACAGCAAATCGAGAAATTTGAGAAATCAAATTCATCAATTGTAAGAACATTTTTTAGATAAGGTGCGACTCGACGAGCGTTTCCATCCGTGTAATGCTGTTCCCGATGAAGAAATTCACCATTCTCCTCACTTCGATCTGTGGTTTCTCTCTCAGTCTGAGCGGTGCGGTAGAGATTGACCGTGATGTCGATCCAGTGGCCTATCACAATTATCAGCACCTGATCACTCTTCAGAAGCAGCTCCAAATGGCTGAAGAACAGCTCGAGAAACAGGAAAATGGTCAAAGACAGCTTCGTAAGCTTCGTTCAAGTCTGATCGAGAGGCGTCGTGAGCTTCAGAGGCTTCGTGCTCAACGCAATGAAGTCCGCCGTAGTCTGAAAAATCAACGAGATGAATTTTCCAATTACCATAAAGAAGTAAAGATCGCAGCTCGTGCGCAGGCTCAGGGCGAGAAACTCTCAGTTCTTCAAGTTCCAGGAGGGCGCAGCTTTCAAGAGGTGACTATCCGTGAAGTCAATGATATTGGGCTTGTTATCACACATCGTGATGGCCGTGCACGGGTTGCCTTTTCAGAATTATCCTCTGAGTTTAGAGAGCGTTTTTTTTATGATCCTGAACTTGCAGCGGAAAATATCCAGTCAGAGCGGGAGGCTGAACATCAGCGTTCTTCTTTTATCGCAGCTAGACTGACTCATCAGCAGACTATGGCGGCGAAGAAAGCGAAGGATGAAGCCTATCGCGCTGCTATCGGGCCTGTAAGTTCTGAATCGCGAAGTCGTTCCTATTCTTCAAGCAAGGTTGTCAGAGGGACCCGTTAGGATTTCTCGTTTTGAAAAAGCCTTGCTCGTTCCCATTTTTTTAAATCAGCACTGAGTGCTTTCTCAGTCGCCTTTTGGCGCTTTTCGGTGCCGTAGGTGATTTGGTAATGATAGCTGAGTAGGTATTCGGCATTTTCTGGAGCTAGCCCGACTTCTTGGAGTTTGGCTAGATGTTGTTTCAGGGTGGTTCCAGGTTGCATTGGGAGCCCGAGTTGAGCTGAAATCCGTCGGAAAGCTTCAAGATAGTGAGGACTGCGCGGAAGCGTGGTGCTTCCTGTAGGGGATGATGCTGTCTGCACAGGGGCTCGGCGGAGAAAGAGGCCGAAGAGGAAAAGAATCAGGGCTAGGCCACCAAGCGCGGCGATGGGTTTGAGGAGTCGCGACAATCGTTCATCATCATCTTCATCATCAAATTGAAGGTCTGCTGAAGAAGGGGGGGCTTCGTTCGCAGAGGCTAGGCTGGATAATCCTTCCTGGCGAGTTTCAGCAGCGGGGGTGGTGTCAAAAATGACCCAGCCGTGGTCCTTGAGGAAGATTTCCGTCCAAGCATGTGATTCGCGAGCACGGTAAACGATGAGGTTTTGCGACTGAAAGTATTTCCCGCCAGCCCAGCCGTAGGCCACTCGGGAAGGGATGCCTAGCGAGCGGGCGAGTAGCGCGGTGGCGGTGGAATAATGATCACAATATCCTTCACGAGAGCCGGTGAGGAAGTTCTCCAGTGGGCCTATGTTTACGGGGTTTTTCGGGAAGAGGGAATATCGATAATTCTCAGCGAGATGATCGCGGATTTTTTCGAGCTGATCACGTAAGGAGCCTGAAAATGTGTTAGTGATCAGGGTAAGTTGATTTTCGAGTAAGTCGTTATCGGGGATTTTAAGATAGCTAGGGAATGGTGAGTTGCCAGCTACGAGGAGTTTCGTACGAGGAAGATCTGTTAATTTTAGCGGAGCAGTCGTTGTTTGATAACGGTAACTTTTTTGCTCTGCGGCGAGAGGAGGGAGCCGGAAGGTCGAGGGGCCAGTCTGGCGCAGTGTATCAGTCTGGATTTCTAGGAGGGTAGGAGGGGTGATTACTAAGCTCTGAGTCCCTAGATGAGGGAGGTGGTAGACCTCACATCGAATCAGTGGCGCTTCTGGAGAAGGGGGGGAGGATCGTGGAATTTTCAGCGTTTCCCCGGTGCTGGACAGGGTGCGTGGAGGGCGAGGCAGTGCACTCCAGCGGTTGTTGTCATATTGTGCTAGCGTGAAGCTACGGATGTAGTGGACTTCTTCGAGGAGACGTTTTGCATCCCGAGGTGATTTGGGCCAGAGGTAGACTTCAGGGCGGTTTGATTGGAATACCTCTCGCCCTGTTTCGAGGGTGCGGGATTGATGGCCATTCAGGAGGAGATGCCCTGAAGTGGTCAGGCGATTGTTAGAAGGCTTAGCCGATGGATTTGTTTGTTGGGATGCTGTTTCTTCATAAAAGTAATCATCGACGATGACTGCGAGTGTTTCTGCTTGTGGGGGGGCGCCTAGGAGAAATCCGAGTAGGAGAAACTCCATGCCGATGATTGCGGCCATCGCAGTAAATAAGTCCTGCCAAATGGGAGGACGACTACGTTTTGTCTCTGTTGCGGGAGGCTGGTCATGAATTTTCCAGAAGGAGAGAGCCGCCAAAAGGAGTAGCCCAGCTAGGAGTGCGCGCAAAAATAGCCCCCAGTTCTCTGGCCAGCCTCGGAGAAGGGCGTAAGTCAGGCTGATTGCTAATAAGAGGAAGACCGTGCGCACTACCGCGACCTTAAGCGGGAGTGGATGGGGCGTCTACTCTCGGCTTTTTTCTTAGAGAAAAATGTAGATCATTTGTATTTACATAAAATACATTGTAGTTACTTTGTGGTTGCTTATGAAAAAACGAACTCAATTCGCAATAGGAATAGGCGTCCTCATTTTCGGGGGCTTCTATTTTGGGAAATCCAGACCAGAAGCCATTACGGATCTTTCTGGGGAAACGAAACAGTCTGCGCCGATCGAAGGGTGTTCCGTTTCCTCAGAAATTGGCTCACTCGCACCAAAAATTGCTGAGCCCTATCGGGATACGGGCGAAGAGCTGATACCTCTGGAAGAAAATGTAGACGAGCCTGGATCACTTGAGCATGCGCTCTGGCAGGCGAAGCACAGCATCATCGAGCTTACCGATGAGGAGAAGAAGGAGGAGGAAAACGAGGGAGTATCATTCTTTGCCTATCAACCGAGGCAACACCTCACCGCCAGATTCGCAGATGAGAAAGTCATCTTCAGTCATCCCGATGATTCGACATGGCAGGCGGAATTTCATTCTGCTCAGTTCTCAGATGTCCCGAGCGAAGAGCGAGAGATGGTTGTGACAGACAATACCCTGCGATATCAGGGGGAGGCGATCGATGAATGGTTCGTCAATGGAAAGGACGGCATCGAGCAGGGGTGGACAATTCATCGACCTCTGGGTGCGAAAACGATTTCCCTGAATGTTCCGGTGTCTGGTCTCACGGCAGAAGACGGAGAGCAGGGAGTAGTCCTGAAAGATCAGGAGGGAAATGCTCAGCTGAAGTACGAGAAGCTCCTTGCTTTTGACGGAAATAAGAATGTTTTGCCCGCGCAAATGTGGGCTAGTGCCGGGGGAATTCAGATCTCCGTAGACGCTCGTGATGCGGTCTATCCGGTGACGATCGATCCGCTGGTGACAGCAGCTGAGTTATCGCTGGGAGTCCTCCCTAGCGGAGCGCTAGAGGCTAGAACGACTTTCGGTGAATTGGCATTCAGGGTCCCCGACGGGCAGGTGATTGTAAGAGATGGTGTGGGGGGACGTTTATATATTTTCGAGAATAGTGGTTTGGGATGGGAGTTGATCCAAAGGATTAGTTTTTCCAGTTCGCGTGCCATCTCTAAAATTAATTTTCGAAATGGGAAGCTGTTCTTTTTCTCAAGAGGCTTTTTCCACATTTATGTTCGGAATACGGTTTCGATGAAATTCGAAGAGCTGCAAAGAATAAGGATTTGGAGTCATAAATTCACAGATTTTGAGTTTGATGAGAAAACTGGAATTTTAGTGACTATTGAAGAAAGTGGCACATGGCAGGGTATTTTGAGAGTCTTCCGTCAGAATGACGAATCTGGATTCGATAACGTTTCGAGTCATCAGGTTCGTTCTGTCGCTCTTGACGATCAGTTTCTTTTAGAAACAGATCGAGAACTAAGGCGGATTTATCTCTCGAATGGAGGACAAGTGGAAGTATATGAATACCCAGAAGACA
>CALGMJ010000087.1 GCA_937958875.1 uncultured Verrucomicrobiales bacterium
CCGCTTGCACGCAACCGTCAAATGGCCCTTCCCTTGGAAATAGGGCTCAAGCAATCAAACAAATTGGTGGTGGTCAATACGTCACCATCGGTGCTGGCTCACTAAAAAAGACAGGTTATGCCCAAGAAGCATTTCACAAAAAGGCACAACAAAATCAAAAATCAGGCAGTTACAAGTATCGCTGCCAAATCCGAAAAAATGCTCACGCGAGAACAAGTAACGGTGGCGCCATTCCATATGGTGCCGGACCTGTCGCAGGCGGAGCAATGCTCATCGGAAATGTCATCGCCATGCAGCACGAACGAGCTTCCACCTACTCAGCCTCAGGCAATACGACACCACAAAATCCACTTTCGATTTCTAAAAACTCGGCCGTAGCCATCCGAGTCGTCACCTCACCTGAAGCAGTCGAAACCATCGCTCCCAATCACAAAAAAACCATCAAATCCAACCTCGCCACTGCTACCAAATCTCTAGGTTTCAAGACCAAAGCGAGCGCTCCTCTCACGCTTACGGGCTCTGTCCTAAGAGCATCTGATACGAGCAAGTGGATCACGGTTGAACTCACCCTGAAAGAGCGCCGCTCAGGGAAAACAGTTAAAGGTTTTCTGATGACTCAAAAAAAATCATCTTCTGGAACCTACTCAATCCACGAGCAAGTCATGGAAACCTTGAAAGAAATGACTCGTATTCGCTGAGTTTTTCACCAAGAAAATTCAACTCGGACTCGATGGACAGAGTTCGAGTTTGATATTTCAGGATGAATATCAGGTGCTACTAACATAGCCCCCCAGCTCATCATTCTTAAAAAACGTCGCCAGCCGTAACAGATTAGCCTCAGCTCATATTCATGCGTTATTTGATCTCACTCTTCGCTCTCATCATCCTTGTGACAGGCTATTTTCTGCTCAAACCTGATGGACAAACTAAACCTCAAGAAACAAATGAATTGTTAGAGGTTCAGCCTCCCGAAAAGAATGGAGAAGACGAAGTGCTCCTTCTGGGCGATCATATGCTCGCTGAGCATGGCCTATCCAGAACCCCAGCTGCTTATGATGTCCGTCTTCTTCACGATTTTATCGAGACTGCAAACTTAGAAAATCGGCACATCGACACCTATTTTTTTTCCACCAATCCTGATCTTACTGAAATTTTGTTAGGCAAGGAAGGAATGAGCCGCCCTCAACTATCTGCTAACCAGCCAGTCATAGGGAAAAACCAATACGGCGAAACCGTTCTCATCGATCGCTGGAAGACTCCGTATCGCGTCCACCTCGTCGAGAGAAATCTCATCGAAATCTTTTCCGCCGGGCCAGATCAGAAAATGGGGACCTCTGACGACCTCCGCTGGCCACCTCCAAAATAAAAAATTCTAACCGCAAATATCCTCACTGCGCCTGATGCAACAGAGTGACCTTCAGGAGCACGCCATGATATCACTCAGACAAATTTCATCAATTTTTTACAAGTTATGAGTTGAGCAAAAAAAAATACTAACTTATTACTCCTGCGCGCGTTGATCGCCCCCGTCAATCGCTTCTGCCCCCCACCGCAAAATACCCAAACTTGCGCCGCAGACAGCTATTCCATGAAGACCCTTATTCTAAGTACCTTGCCGATGATTTCATCAGCAAGCGCCGCAACTTTTTATCAAGAAATTAGCTCCACCGATTGGCAAACTCCCTTTCGGCGGGACATCTCAATCGGTGCTAATACCATTCAGGGAGACCTTCTTGGGGAAGGATTTTGTCCTATCTACCAGACCCTCATCGTGCCGAATGGTCTACAGATTAGCTCGATCGACCTCATCCGATACGAATCGACAGCCGGGAATGAAAGCTTTCTAGGCTTACAGACTGGTGGCACGTTGCGACTATCGCCAGCTCTCTTCGAAAGCCCTCCGGCGGGAACTGCTAGAGAGGACCTCACCATCGGTGACCTCCGCATTTCTAGCGCGGCTATCGGTCGTGATAATCTACTTCAGGATCTAACTGCAGAGTCCAGCCTGGGAGCGAGCGATAGCCTAGGCCCCGGAGAATACGCCCTCTGGTTCAATGAAACTTCACGTGATGCTGCTCGCTTCGAGATCCAATTCAACGCCACGCCTATTCCTGAGCCCTCCGCAGCCATTCTAACTGCGCTAGCTTCACTCTCTCTGCTCCGCCGCAAACCCTCACACTCCTAAACTGAAGATGAAACAAATTCTCTTTTTTCTACATCCTCTACTTTTGTGCCTGACCGCTGTCGGTCAGACCAATGTCCCTGCCATCGGGATTAACTTCGCAGATCTCGACACCGAGGCCCCCCTCGACCGCTGGGAAACAAATGATCTCAATGGCTACGTCCCACAAAGAAACTGGAACCATCTCGAAGCTCATAGCTCTGATCTCACTCACACCAGTATTGATGCTCCGTCTCCCGGAAAAATCG
This sequence comes from uncultured Verrucomicrobiales bacterium, assembly GCA_937958875.1. Lineage (GTDB taxonomy): Bacteria > Verrucomicrobiota > Verrucomicrobiia > Verrucomicrobiales > Akkermansiaceae > SW10. Next base: position 2,431 of record CALGMJ010000087.1, read on the forward strand.
TTAACGCAGCGGGAAATGAAACCGGGCTTACGTTTGACGCCCGGTTCCGCTTCGGCTCTACAAATTCTCTAAATGGAGGTCCTATCGAGCAAATCTATAATTCCTACCTCTTCGGGCGTGATAGTGAGAAAAACGTTAATCTCGATGTCTCTAATGTTCCTTACACAAACTACGATCTCTACGTTTACCTCTCAGGCATCACGCGCCTAACAATCGCCGAAATCATCCTGAACCCCACATCCCAAAACCCACAAAGTCGCAGCGTCCGCCCTTATCTAGCAATTACTGACTTAGAATATGTCACGGAACGGCGAACCCTCAGTGAGGCTCCTGACCGTGTTAACTTGGTAAAATTTTCCATCTCGGGTGATGACTCGTTTTCCCTCCTCTTAAAAGGAGCTGCGGGAATAGCCGCCATTCAGATCGTCGACCGCGATGCAGATTCTGATAACGATAACTTACCGGACTGGTGGGAACTCGTTCACCAGCTGGACAATGCCAGCGCTGATCCTGATGGCGATGGCCTCAGTAACCTTCAAGAATTTCAGAGAAATACAGACCCTAAAAAAGCGGACAGTGATGACGATGGCTTTTCCGATCTCGTAGAGACCAACACCGGAATCTTCGTAAGTATCGATAACACCGGAACTGACCCGAATTTTGTAGACAGTGATGAAGATGGAGTCACCGATTATGATGAGGTCTATGCCTTTAATCCATCAGACCCTAATCTGCTCGATGGTGACAATGATAGCGTGAGTGATCTTGATGAGAGGGAGGCAAATCTTGCCGCCTGGGATGGATCAATTAACTCGTTCCCTCTACCCTCCACGAGCACGGCAAATTCATTCCTATGGGAGACTGAAAATGTGCAAATCCTGTGGGATCACGAACGCTTCTGGAATCGTCAAAATTTCTCGGAAACAGCACACCGCTTTATCTGGATCAGACTAGAAAACACTCAATCTAGTGGTTCGAACGCTAATATCTTTCGCCCTGATCTCACCTTCGGTTTGGAAATTCGGGATAATAAGTTAATCTCGTACTTAGCGAGTAACCAACGCGGAAGCTTCAGCTCAGACACCGGCGGAGCTCTCATCATTCGTTCTACTGAAGATCTCACCAGTGCTTGCGGATTTTCTGGAGTCGGCAACAGAGACATCTCAGACCTTCTTACCTTCAGAGTCGCAGCTCAAAGAGCTGGCGACCACTGGACTCTCACCCTAACCATTATAAACCAACGCACTGGACAAAACGTCTACCAACTGATCCGCCCGAATACCCGTGCTCATACCTCCGTAGATAATGGCACCGCTACTTGGCGCGCAAAAGGTGCCAATGATGATTTTGGCCGATTTGAGAAAGGCGAAGAAGTGCAAGTCATGATCACAGGCCGAAGTTCAGAAAGTGAACCTGGCTTTGCTGATATTATTGATAACAATAATGACGGAATTACCGATAGCTGGGCAGCCGCTAATTCTATCTCGGATGCAAATGCCGATCCCGATGGAGACTCTCTGAGCAACTACGCAGAATTTATTGCCGGCACAAATCCAAATCTAGCGGACAGCGATAGTGATGGCGTCAGCGACGATATCGAACTGGCCTACTTTTCTGATGCTACGGATCCAAACTCTATCCCCTTCCACCTCCAAATCACCTCAACGACGGGTGGAGATTTCAACGGTAATGGGATGTCTGATCTATGGGAAAGCCAGTTCGCTCCAGGGATGACTCTCGCACCGAATGAGGATAATGATGGTGATGGTATTTCTAATCAGGACGAAGCTCTCGCGGGCACAAATCCTCTGGATGCTCAATCATTTCACCGCCTGAATCTGACTGCGATGCCAAGCGCCGTGCGGCTCGAATGGCCAGAAAATCCGCTAAAGAAATTTGAGCTCTTCACCTCAGATGACCTGCGCTTCACCTCCGCTATGACAGGCTCCATCGGGAGCGGAGTAGAAATCCCAACAAATTCAACCAATCAATTCTTCCGACTCTCAGTTTCAGATCGCGATACAGATGGCGATGGAGTCACTGATGCCGAAGAATCCATGCTCGGCACAGACCCCAATATTTCTGACTCCAGCAGTCGATCGATTGAAATCGACCTCGATGACAATGGAACTATCGACCGAGTCATCTCGGGAGACTACCTCTCACTCGCTAGCCGCTATGCGAATAATGCCGCGCTGAGTGATGGCACTCCTGGCAATAGCATTCTGAGTGCTCGAGAAGCATCGCGCTTTCTTATGCAGACAACTTTTGGCCCCCGCCGGAGCGACATTGAAGCGCTCAGAAACGTAGGCCTCGAAGCGTGGATTGAAGATCAAATTCACCAGCGCCCTCGCACCAGCATGCAGGAACTCGTCGACTCCTATTACCGCGACTTCGAGGGAGGCCAACGTCTCACGGGGCTCTATGGCGTGAAGTCTGGAAGCTCTCTTAATGGATTCTTCCTGTGGGGAGATAACATCGTAAGCGCTATCTCACATGGAGCTATTAAAGGTGAAGACCAACTTCGCCAGCGTGTTGCCTTTGCACTGAGCCAGCTTTTCGTCATTTCGAACCAAAATTCTACCATCCGTAGTCAGATTCGTAGTAATGCAAACTTCTATGACATCTTGGTCGATCACGCATTTGGGAATTACTATGAGCTTCTGAGAAAGATCTCTCGGCACCCATCGATGGGAGTCTATCTCAGTTCGATCGGGAACCGTCCGCCGGATCCCGCTAATAATCTTTTCCCTGATGAAAATTATGGCCGAGAGGTGATGCAGCTCTTTTCGATCGGGATTCACGAAATCAATATCGATGGCTCATTCAAGCGTGATGCTAACGGATTCCTCATTGAGACTTACGATCAATTCGATGTCACAGAAATGGCCCGCATCATGACGGGTCTTGGACGCCAGAACAGTGGCGGTGGCCGCTTCGGCGGTGATCGAATCCACCCCATGCAGATGTTCGCCCGCACTCATGACTTTGAAGAAAAGCAAGTCATTGGGCGCCTAACCATCCCTGCCAAAGAGGCCACCGCAGCAAATGCAGAAGAAGATCTCGATCAAGCGCTTCAGGTCCTCTTCGACCACGAAAACACCCCTCCTTTTGTAAGCCGCTCTTTGATCCGATTTCTCATCACAGATAATCCTAGCCCTGCCTATATCGAACGAATCGCTAACGTCTTCATCAATGACGGGAATGGAGTGCGAGGAAATTTGGAAGCCGTTTGGAAAGCCATCATTCTGGACTCTGAGGCCCGTGACATTACCATCGCGGATGGGACTTCACAGTATGGACGGCTCCGTGATCCCTATATCAGAAAGATGCACATTGCCCGCATGATGCGTATCGATCGCTATGAGAATATCTACTTCTGGGAGAACAACCAATATTACACCCTCTTCAGCGGTCAGATGCCCATGAATTCACCTTCAGTCTTTAATTTCTATAAGCCTGACTACCAGCCCCCTGGCCCGCTGATTGACGGTAATTTCGTCGGAGGTCCCTTCGAAATTCTCGATACGAACACTTCCGTTTCTTTCCCAAACCTCGTGTGGCAAATCCTCTTCGAAGGATTCCGGAGAAATCACCCACAAGGGCAATATCACATGCGTCCTTCCTACCAAGAATTCCTCCCATATGCAGATGATACTGATGCTCTCCTAGACCACATCAACCTCGTCGCATGTGCTGGCCGAATGACTACTGGCACCCGAAAAATCCTCAAGGAAGAACTGGCTAACCCCGCTTTCGATAACGGCCAAAATCTGATCGAAAAAATCGGCCTCGCTCTCTACGGAGCACTCATTTCACCCGAAGCTGCGGTGCAGCGCTAAACTACTTCACTTAACTTTTTCCTTTTACCATGAATCGCCGCGAATTCCTCCAAAATGGAGCTGCTATGGGGACCGTTCTCAACCTCAAGCTCGCTAGCCATGCTGCCGCCAATAACATGGGCACGGGCACAGATCGAAAGACCCTCGTTTGCGTCTACTTCGGCGGAGGGCTCGATGCCTTCCACGTTCTCGTTCCACGGGATGATGCACGTTACGCAGACTATCGTACATCGAGAGACCTCATTGCTCATCGTCAAGAAACCCTCATTCCTTTAACAGAAAAAGATGGCCCCTCCACCCCAGGCGCACTCTATGGGCTTCACCCAAATTGCCAAAAATTGGCCGACCTCTTTAACGGAGAAAATCAATTTGCCAATAACCGCTCAGCCTCATGGGTTTCTAATGTAGGCACCTTGATCAAACCACTGACCATGGATGAGTTCCGTAATGGAACTCCAGGATTTGACATTCCCGTAGGTATCGGTGGACACGTCCGACAGCGTGAGCAATGGCAGACTTCTCAGCCTCAAGGCACGGTAAATCTCAAAGGCTGGCTGGGCCGAACGGCTGATCTTCTCCGAGATGGATTCAATCGAGATCAATCCTCGATGAACCTTTCCCTCAACGGAAACAACATCATGCAACTGGGAGAGGATGCCCGAGCTCTCGCCTACAATCCATTTAAGAATCTAGGACTTAGTAGCACGAACCGGACTAGTCCTGAAAACCCTCTTAATATTAAGAACATCATTCATCAGCGAATTCTAGGACAAGGCTACGAAAATTTCGTCGACAAAACCTTCGCTGACATTTCATCCCAAAGTCTAGAAAGACAACTCGAGGTCCAGGATGCTCTCGATGCCTTTGATGATGACGATATCAGCGTCCCCTTTCCGACCTCTGTCTTCGGAAGACAGATGGCCGCAATTTTCAAACTGATTAGCACCCGCGAAACACAAGGCTTATGCCGTCAGACCTTCTTCGTCCCCGCGCCCGGAGGCTGGGATGATCATGGTGAACTAGGTGATGGCTTTGACGAGCGTATCGAACAGTTCTCAGAGGCCATTGCAGCCTTTCAACTCAATATTGATGCCGCAGGTCTACGAGACACCGTAATGGGTTTCACCGCCTCCGAATTCGCTCGTACTTTAAGGTCCACTGGAGCCGGTTCTGATCATGCCTGGGGTGGCCCTCAGATGATCTTTGGAGGACCGATCAAGCCATGAAAAATCTTCGATGAATTCCCTAGCTTAGCTCTCGATGGGCCAAATGATACTGGTCGCGGAGGACGTCTCCTACCGGACCGTGGTTGCGATGAATACTTTGCCGACATGCTGCGGTGGTTCGGAGTCGATGAATCAGGACTAGATCTTGTATTACCGAACTACAGTAACTTCCGTATCTCGGGCCGTTCCCCGATCGATTATATCGCTTAATTAAGAACTTAATATGCACTCATCGCTTAGACTCGTCCTAAGTCACGCCCTCATTCTTATCGCCCTACCCTCCTTCGGCCAGACTACGCAACAACCAGCGAGCCCATCCATTGGGCTAAACTTTCGTCGCAGTGTAGATGACGTCGCATTTACCTCCTGGCCTTCGTCTGAGAGAAATGGCTACTTGGCTCAGAGGAACTGGAATCAGGTAGTCACTGCTGGGAATCAATCAGTCGCAGATCCCTCTCGCATTCAGACTCCTGTCCCAGAGCAAGTAGTCGATGCCTCCGGTCAGGCAACTACGCTCACCTTCTCATCGGAATTTGCCTTTGCTAGCTGGAGCACGAACTCGCAAACCCTCACTGAACGTCTCTTCGGAGGCTACCTGCTGAACCGAGGCAACAGCGTTGGCTTTGAAGCCAATCAGGTCCCCTATTCGAATTACGACATCTACGTTTATGTAAGCGGTCCCTCAAACCTTGGGCTCAACACCGTTCATCTCAACCGTGATTCCGCGGAAGCGAAATCACGCACCGTGCGCCCGAGAGAAACACTCAAAGCTGAAGGCTTCTTCTTAGATCGGCGCGTCCCAGAAGGAGTTCGTCCTCACGCCAATATCGTTGTTTTTCGTAATCTCACTGATCCAAGTTTCACGATTCATATTGACGACGACTTCGCTGGTAGTGGACTCGCAGCTCTGCAAATTATAGATCGAAATGCGGATACTGATGGTGACGATATCCCAGACTGGTGGGAATTACTTCACGCTACCGATGCCGCTACGGCGAATGCTGACGACGACCTGGACGGCGACCTCCTTTCTAACCTCGGGGAATTCAACCGACAGTCTGACCCACGGAATCCGGATACTGATAATGATCAGCTCAGTGATCTCGTGGAGACCAATACCGGCGTCTACGTCGACCTCAATAATACCGGCACTGACCCAAACTATGCAGACAGTGACGATGATCGACTCAGCGACTACGATGAGCTTTACGACATCAATCCCTCAAACCCTAATCTCTCAGATACCGATGACGATGGCATTGATGACCGCACGGAGCATATCAACGACTTCTCCCCCACGGACAGCACTCGCTCTGATGTCCCCATACCTCAAGTTTCAAATGCCAATGAAGTTCTCTGGGAAGTCAATGGCGTGCTTGTGCAGTGGGATCACACTGTCAGCCCTCCTGACGATAAGTGGCTCTTCCATGCCTCTTTGGAAAACACTTCCATTCGAGTTTTCCAAAATGTTTACAATCCTCAAATCCGTTTTGGCCTCCGCTTCATCGATGGAAAACTCGTTAGAAATATCCGCGTAAATACGAATGATACTTGGAAACAAGATGAACGTTCTTTCGGAATCGACGATTTAGGGACGACCGACCTCTCAGCTGCCTGTGGATTCTCCGGCCGAGGCGCAAATGATTTCTCTGACCCGCTCAATTTCCGGCTCCATGCGACAAAAAACTCAGACGATACTTGGAACCTAACTTTTGCCGTCGTCAACACCCGCACTGGAGCTGACGTTTTTCGCTACGTAGACCCAGACGCCACCGCAAGCGCCAACATCAATGCTGGCACCGCAAGCTGGCGTGTCATGGATGAACTCGATGAATTTGGAACCTTCGAACATCATGAAACAACGACCGTCTTTCTCACTGGAGCCGCTCTTGATCGCACGCCCATTTTCTCGGAAATCGCTGACCTCAATGATGATGGCATCCCTGACTTCTGGGCTAGCCAAAATACCATCACCACTTCTGAAGCTGATGACGATAATGACGGCCTATCGAACTATCAAGAATTCCTAGCCGGGACAAATCCACAACTCCCCGATTCTGACAATGACGGCGTCTCAGACGCCGTCGAATTCGCATCATTCACGGCCGGAGCTGGCATTCAAATCCAACCTCCTTTTGCTCTCCGTTCTCCACCAGCGAACGGAGATTTTAACCAAAATGGCCTCCCTGATCTTTGGGAAGCATTCTATACCAATGGTGGCACTCTCAATGCTAGCGCAGATCCTGATGGTGATGGATTTTCAAATCTCGAAGAGAGCCAGGCAGGTACCGATCCTTTTGATGCCAGTTCATTTTTAGAACTCACGGCAGAGTCTCAACCTAACGGACTCAAGCTCAGCTGGAGCACCCATCCAGATAAAATTTTCTCTCTTCAAGAGTCAGAAACCCTTCTTAGCTTTGACCCGGTCACCAGTGCAGCCCCAGGTATCGTGATGCCTACAGACGAGATCACTCACTTTTTCCGAATTGTCGCCGACGACCGAGATCAAGATCAAGATGGCCTCTCCGATGCTGAAGAAAGGCTCTTCGAAAGTGATCCTCAAAATGCAAACTCTCTAGGGGCTTCAGTTCTGCAAGATCTCAATCAGGATGGCACCGCAGAAAGAACCCTCTCTGGAGATTATGCTCGCCTCGCGGAGCGCTACTTAAACCGCCCAACCACGGAAAGCAGCCCCCTCCCAGCAGCTGGTGAGCTCACACCGCGCGAAGCCTCACGCTTTCTCATGCAGGCGACTTATGGTCCCACCATGAAAGAGATCAATAACCTGCGCATGATGGGAATTGAGGCCTGGGTCGATGATCAAATCCACGCCCAACCGATGTCCAGCTACCGTGCCATCATCGAGGAATTCGTAAATGATATCAACGGCCCTCGTAGTCACACCGGCCTCTTCATCACTCCCGCTCGAAATTTCAATCCTACCTTCCTCGAACCTTCGAATATTAACACTGCCTTTGCAGAAAGTGCGATCAAGGGCCCAGACCAGCTACGCCAGCGTGCCGCCTTCGCTCTCACCCAATTCTTCGTCATCTCCAGAGTTGGAACGAACGGCGTCGCAAATCCTCTTCTCGTGAGCCAATACTATGATCTGCTTGCCGAGAACGCTTTTGGAAATTTCTACGACCTCTTGAAGAAGATCACTCGTAATTACTCAATGGGTGTTTATCTGAGTTCGATAAACAACCAGAAAGCCGATCCTTCCATCAACCGCTTCCCTGACGAAAATTATGCTCGTGAGGTCATGCAGCTTTTCACCATCGGGATTCATGAACTCAATAATGACGGTTCCTTAAAACGGAATGCTGAAGGAAGGCTCATTGAGACTTACGATACCGCAGACGTCACTGAGATGGCCCGCGTCATGACTGGCCTTAGAAGAGCTAATCAAGGTAACGATGACCCTTTTGGAACTGGAAGCCTCTACCTTCCCATGGTCATGGAGCCTGAAAGACATGATTTCGGAGAAAAACAAATCCTCAAACGTCACACCATCCCTGCACGCGCTGAAACTCAGGCGAATGGAGAGCTAGACATTGACGATGCTCTTCTCGTTCTATTCAACCACGAAAATACTCCTCCATTTGTGAGCCGGAGCTTCATCCAGTTCCTCGTGACAGATAACCCTAGTCCAGCATACATCGAGCGAGTCGCAAACAGCTTTATCGATGACGGCAATGGGGTGCGGGGAAACATGGAAGCCCTTTTCAAAGCGATCCTCTTTGATCCCGAAGCACGAAATATTGCCGTCGCAGATTCTCGTGAAGACTTTGGCCGTCTGCGGGATCCTCTCGTTCGTATCATGCATCTCGCACGAATCCTTCGTATGGCACGCCATGATACCGTCTACTGGTGGAGCGTCGGCGGTCAATTCATCGATCGAACCGGTCAGGAAATGTTCGCTTCCCCCACCGTCTTCAACTTCTACAATCCCGACCATCGACCATCAGGCCCGCTGTTTGAAAAGCAACTCGTCGGAGCTCCGTTCGAAATTCTCGATAGTATCACCGCTGTCACGATGCCGAATCGTCTATGGGAAATTATTTCCGACGGATTCCAACAACCACCACGTATCAACCAAGACGGCTATTCCTTATCACCATCGTACGAGGAATTCCTTCCATATGCCGATAATAACGAAGCTCTCGTCGATTTAATAGACCTGCTCCTCTGTGCAGGCCGCATGAAGCTAGCAACCCGCCAGTTGATCTTGGAGGCTCTCAGCTCCCCGCGCTTTACAAACCAGCAACGGCTTGAGGAAAAGGTTCAACTCGCCCTCTACCTTACCGCCATTAGCCCAGAAGGTGCTATCACTCGCTAACGCTCATTTCACTTTGACATGAACTCCTTTACCCGCCGACACTTTCTAAAACATACCAGTCTCCCTGTCGCCTCCACCTTGCTGAACCTTCAGCTCGCCAGCATGGCTGGGGCAGACAGTGCTGGCACAGGAACAGATCGGAAATCACTCGTCTGCATTCACTTCAACGGAGGTCTCGATGGCTATCATCTCCTTATCCCCCGTGATCAGGCACGCCATGATGACTACGCAGCCTCACGTTCAAATCTTCACCTCCCCTTAGAAGGATCGCTAGGCACTTATCGACAGGCCATCCTACCTCTAAATGAAGTTTCCCCACCGAGTGATGGTGCTCTATACGGAGTTCACGCAAAGGCTCAGAAACTGGCAGATATGTTCAATGGCGAGGGCGACTTTGAGAACAAGCGCTGCCTCTCCTTCGTAGGAAATGTCGGTTCACTTATTAAACCTCTTACCTTAGATCAATTTTTCAATGGCAAAGCGGGGATCGATCTTCCGGTCGGCATCGGTGGTCACTTCAGACAAACGGAGCAATGGCACACCGCTCTTCCTCAAGGTACGGTGAATCTCAGAGGATGGCTTGGACGTGCTGCGGACCTTATCCACAGTAGCTTTAATCTCTCCGAAGCTTCCATGAACATGTCCCTCTCCGGGAATAACCTCATGCAGTCGGGCGACGCGACAAGACCTTTCTCTTTTAGCGGACTCAGCAATGGCCTCAGCAATCGCAACGCCTCTGCTGACAGCCTCGATGGTCTTAAAAATAGCTTCCACCGCCGCTTACTAGGGCTCGGCCATGAAAACCTGGTCGACCAGACCTTCGCCCAGACGTCGACCCTCAGCCTCGATAAACAAGTCGCCATCCGAGATGCCTTAAATAACTTCGACAAATCTCAATTCGTCGAAAATTTCCCCATCGACAGCCTCAATAAGAGCCTAGAAAACACCCTCATTCTTATTGCCGTCCGAGAAAGCCTCGGTCTATGTCGACAGACATTCTTTGTTCAAGTCCCTGGATGGGATGATCACTCAAACCTACCTCAGCCCTTCTCTGACCGTATTGGCAGTGTCTCAGAGGCCATTGCTCGCTTTCAACGCAATGCCATTGCGCTCAACTTGGATGACTCTATCATCGGTTTCACCACCTCTGAATTTGCGCGCACCCTCCGCTCCACTGGAGCTGGCTCAGACCACGCCTGGGGTGGTCCACAATTTGTCTTCGGCGGCGCAGTTGATGCTGGCAAAGTCCTTGGTAATTACCCAAATCTAGCCCTTAACAGCAGCGATGACACCGGAAGAGGCGGACGTATTCTTCCTGCTCATTCCTGTGACGAGTACTTCTCGGACATCCTCCGCTGGTTTGGTCTCAATGATGATCAACTCAATATCGTTCTGCCAAATTATTCAGAATTTGCTGGCCGCCCTCGAATCGGAAGCATCCAAACTTAGTTAATATTCCACATAGTATCCCCAACTCTAATCATTAATTTGGCTGTAGATCACCTTAATCACCCATAAGATCCAAAAGACGTTCCACCAAGAAAAACCTGAGCTCTTTTTAATAGCATTGTGTCCCCAGTTTTTAATGACCTTGGAACCTCTACCTTTGAAAACAGGTAAAGTTTTTGCAATTATCTCAGCTGAATATTCAAAATATCTTTTCGCAGCTTGGTCCTCAGAAAATTTCATCACAAATGCACCTGCTTCTCCAAAGAACTTTTGAGCCTGAGCCTCGTCTCCCTGATGGGCGGAAACCATAGCCCGCATCTGTAAAAGGATAGCATGATAAAAATCCGACGTTTCTCTTTCATCGAAATCCAATACTAAGGCTTCTGCTTCGACACTCCTTCCCTCTGCCGCCTCATGGAACGCAAGACATATTCTTTGATAGAGAGATCCTTCCCACTGGGGAAAGCGATCCATGACTTCTTGTCTTAAGGCTAACCCCTCCGTGAGCCCCTTCCTATCGTCCACACAGGCTGCATAAAGAGTTAGAGAAGAAGCATTGATTTCATCTCCGAAATCACGCCATTTCATCCCCCATTCACAAGCCTTCATTTCTAAATGATGAGTTCCGTAATATTCGAGAATTTGTAACCACGGCCCTGCGTACTGGCTCAGCAAGGACTCATTCTTTACGATCAACTGTGGAATCACTTTCTTACCGAAAGCACTATCACCAGCGTTGACAACTTCTGCAATTGCGCTGGCTTTTAGGGCCGGAGCTAGATCAACCTTAGTGAGCCCCTTTAAAAGCTTCTTTCTCTTCGTGGAAGATACGATCCGTCGCCCCCATGCTCTTGCCTCCGCCTCACTCGATAGACTTAAACTGTTTACCCTATCGAAAAGAATTCGATCAAACTCACTGATCCGCTTCTGTTGCTTAAATTCAGATTCAAGATACACGAATGGATCCTCATCATTCTCTGCGGCTATCATCGAAGCCTCATCCCAAAGAACTGGGATTTCCGACTCAGCATCTTCACGTCCTTCACTCAACCGAACCAGAATCAGGTCAGCAAGAATATAGCTGGTCCGGTGATGGTGACGAATACGAAGTAACGTATCTCTGGCCTCATCATACTCACCAACTTCTTTTTCTAAAGTCGCCTTCCTGCGGGCAGCAAAGAGGTAGCCATCACTGATATTCAAAGCTCGATCGTACGCCTTTCTGGCCGCCTTCGTATTTCCTAGCTGCTCTTCGGCCCTTCCCAGAACACCATAACTTTCACTGTCATCTGGACTCACTGCAATCAACCGCTCTGCAGCCTCTTTTAAAACAGACCATTCTTTTCTCTCGTAAGCCCATTCTGCCAACTGATCATGAGCAAAAGAATAATCTTTCTCTTCTTCGCTAAGAGCCTTCATTAACTCCCAGCCTTCTTGACTCTTTCCAGAGCGCATCAATATCCAAGCCTCTCTTCCACGCAGCACCCTTGGTCTCTCACCTAAAATGCGTGTTTCACGACATAACCCCAAAGCCTCGGTATGCTTCCCTAGACGAATCAGACAAATTACCTTTTCGTCAACTAGATCAATATTCTCAGGGTGTAGGGATAATCCCTTTTCAATAGAAGTGAATGCCTCATCGTCATTGTCTAGCTGACGATGAATTGAACAAAGCTGTCTCCACCACTGATACTGGTGAGATCGTTTGGGAGAGATTTTTTCGATTAAGCTATTAACCTTAAATTCACAATCCTCTTTGCGAGTCCACTGAATTAAACTACTCCAGCCCCATTGATAAGTTGGGCTAATTAGAATAGCCGTATTTAAGACATCCAGAGCCTCTTTACGACGATCCAATTTCCAGAGTAAATCAGCCTTGTATCCATAAGCGGCTACGTTGAGAGGATCAGCTTTCAGTATGCGATCTAGGCTATGAATCGCAGAATCATACTCTCCGATTTTTTCCTGCACAGATGAAAGCTCCCTTAAAACCCAATCCCAAGACGGAGAAAGTGCGATCGCTTTTTCAAAAGCCGATATTGCATCTTCCCATTGCCCTTCGAGCTGATTTGCAAAGCCCAACTCAGCCCACGCTCTGGGCAAGAGTGGGAATTCAGTAGTAAATTCAATAGCTAATTTAATTCCTTCCCCCGAATTTCGATGCAGTGAAAGATGGGTTCGAAGCGTAGCCCAAGTCTGCCACAAGTCAGGACGTTCTCCGTGAAAGAGCTCTAAATCTTCCTGAAGATCATGATTACTTATCATTCCTGTCGCAAATGTCCGATATTCGGGAACAATATCACCATTAGAAACTTGAGAAACCATCTCCTCCCGTATAAAAGCCAAAAACTCTCTCCTAGCCTGATGACTATCACCTTCTCTCCATAAACCATGAAAGGCAGAAACATTATCAACCGAAATTTCTAATGCTTTTCGATAGGACGATAAAGCCTGATCAATCTCACCAGCTCGCGAATGCACATGACCAAAAACTGAGTGAGACAAAGAATCTCTTGGGTCTTGCGCTAAGGCCTGCTGAGCAAATTTTTGCGCCAGTTCATAGTTATTATTTTCAGAATGTTTAAGAGCAATTTCACGGATCACCCAAATGTCATTTGGTTCTTTTTTCAGTATCTCTACGAGAACAGGAATCACCTTCTGTGGGCCATAGGAATCTAACCATTCTGCATAGATTTTGGCTAACGGAAGATAGTCTGGATTCTTCTGGTGAGCCTCTTTAAGAAAGGAAATACTGTCATCTTGATCACCTTCTTCTGACAGATGTCTTGCAATCGCTTGATAGGCATCGATCGCCAATGGATTCATTCCAAGCAAGTTGTGCCAATAAACCACCGCCTTATCGCGATCCCCAGTCCATCCAGAAAATTGAGCGGCAATACGACACCATTCCTGCTCAGGAACTGAACCACGCGCATTTTCAAGATAACGAAGAGCTTCATCTCGGCGATCCCAGCCACTGTAGATTGATACAATCTTAAGTAGCAGTTTTCCATCAGAAGGAAATTTTTGAAGTAATCGAGCTGCATATTCAGGCGTCGATTTATGATCTCGCTCCCATAGAATATTTAAAATTGTGAGATGGGGTTCTACATTTTTTTCTCCGGCAAACTCAGCTCTCTTCTCTAAATATTGCAAAGCTTCATCTTCTTTTCGAATCGCAAGAGAAGCTTCATAATATTGTTGAGCATACGGCTCAAAGGAGCGACTAAACTGGGAAGCTATTCGTAAAAATCGTGCCGCGTCTTCAGCATTTCCCAACAGGGACTGACAACGAGAGTATGCGGCATAGATTCGCCCTTCGCTTGGCTGCCTCCTCAAAGCTCGCTTTAGATAAAATGATCCAGTATCGCTCGTTCGAATATCCATTCCAAGCAACTCTCCAGCTTCGGTGTCGAAAAGAGGATGGTAGTTCTTTTTCTTTCGAATTTTTTCTAAAAATTCACGAGCTTGGTTATGATGAGTTAGTTGATTTAAGAGATTAAGACGATAAATCCATAAACTCTGATCTTTTGGAAACCGTTTATGTAAGGATTCGATTGCGATCAATTCCGCTGCTGAATGATCTTTGTACGAAGCTAATCTCGCTTCCGAATAATATCGCAAGGGTGAATCAGGATATTTCTTAACGAAATCCTCCAGCACTAGCTCTGCATCTTTTACCCGATGACTATCTAAAGCCACTCCGAAGGCATGATAAAGATCATACTCCATTTCACCTTCAAACCTCAGCGACATAAGAGTTTCTTTTCGATCCAGAGGAACCATTGCTAATCCTCTAAGCCCTCGCACAGGTTGCGACTCAGCTTGTAATGTTAAAATCACCTCTCCGTAGTGCCTATGGGTAGGATCACGAAGAAGAAGCGTCCCCAATCTTTCATCGTAGCCAATACAAGCTTGCAAATGAGCCCAATCCACACCTTCAGTTGTAAGTGAAAAAGGGATTTCTGCATCAATCAATTGCTTAGCCGACTCCATAGTCACACTAAATTCACGCACAGAAAAACCATGACTCTCACACCATTCTCTTTCCTTATGCCAAGGCGTACCATCATAACAAATAGCTTCCACAATCTCTAAATGATCATATTCCTTCCCAAAATATCGAGACAACGCAGCTAATGTTGCCGGAGCACATGTCATGTCATGTTGTTTAACAAACTCAACCTCAAGACGTTTACGCACGCCATTTTCAGATTTATTTTCTTTTAAATATGAGATACATTTTTGGTGAAAACTACCTTCTCCTGTTTTTTTACCAAATTCGATATACTTAGCTATATCCTCTCGAAGGTATGCTACATCAGCATAACGGCCATAAAGTGACTTCCGCCCCGCTTCACTCAATAGCGGGCTCCTTTTCTCATATTCAAGAATCCACTGCTCTGTCCTGTCTACATCATCTCGCTCACTATATAAATTCGCTAACCTAAATGCACTATCAGGATGATCAGAAAATTGAACGGCATCTAACAACACCTCTTCAGCTCTTTCATCGAACCCAAGATTTGTTAAAGAAATCACCAAAAGATCTACTACTGGCTGATAGTAACGATCCATCGCCCTCGCTTCTTCAACAGCGGCCAAAGCATCTTCAAAACGATCCTCTCGTGTATATGCGACAGCACGCTGAACAAGATGCCAAGCAGGTTCCTTACTTAAAGAAATCCCACGATCAAAAAGACGATGAGCTTTATCAAATTCACGTAGATTTGCGTAACAGCTCGCTAAAAATGTTTGGATGTCATGATAGGCTTCCAACTCATGATCAAGAGCTTCACAATACGACTCAATTTCTGGGATCAATATCGCACCAGGCTTAATCGTGGCCCGAGAAAACAGAGCATTAAAGTAGGCCCCCGGCTGTTCACGATTTTCTCGCCAATTTAAAAAATCAATCACTGAACCCACGCGAGAATCCCCCAAAAATCTCGAAAGACGCCCTGCACTACGCCGTCCCTCATAACCTCGCCATTCTTTCAAAGGGGGGAGCTCTTGAATCAGCTGCCAAGCGCTTAAACCTTTACAATTCTTTAAATGACCTTCGATCTTTCCGATTAATGCCTCCGTAGGCTTAAATCCACTCACTCCGCTAACTGATCAAAAAAAACTAACGATTCAAGCACAAGATTTCAGACTTTGGGTAACATCCAGTAATTCTTTTATCCCCGACCGAATTTACGTTCGAGTTCTTGGAAGGAAATTTGAACTAAGGTGGGACGTCCGGCGGGATCACAATAGGGTAAATCGCAGGAGAACAGACTCTGCAGAAGTGATTCAACTTCGCCGATATTCCATGACATCTGGCGTGAACCAGCAAGGGCGACTTTGGCCGCGAAGACCTCGTAGGCTAGGCGTTTCACTCGGCCTCCCCCTTCACGTTCGATGACACTATCAACTAGCTCCGTAAGAAATGGACGCACGTCTTCAAACTTCAAAAACGCTGGGAGCCCTCCGATCTGCAAGGTCTGCCCTCCGAAAGTATCAAGATGAAATCCAGCATCTTCAAAGTGTTCTTGATGACGCATGAGGAGATCCAGATCCTGAGCATCAAGCTCCAGCAGAACTGGCACGAGCAAACCTTGAGATTCAATTCCAGCTTCCTTAAGTAGCAATTTTTCGTAGATGATACGCTCGTGTGCGCTAAGAGGTTCTAAAAGGACGAGACCTTCATCTGATTCGAGTAAGGCGTAACGATCAGAAATTACGCCAATAATTCTAAAATTTGGGGCAGAGGCATCTGCCCCTTCTTCGACAGGTAGCTCTTCCTGCGTTTCATGGCGCCAGTTCTTTACGGAAGGACTAGGAGCGGGTGGCAATGAGCTTGAAGTTGATGAAGTCGAGCGAGCTTGCGGAGACAGAGCTGGAGAAGGATCGGTCTCGCCTACACTCTTCTCTGGAGGATCAGAAAGTTCTTCAGCTTGGGTTGACGAACTTGCCTCAAATGCTGGTGTAATCAGGGGACGTTCGACCACTTTGGGCTGAAGTGCTTCCGTAACAGCATCGATGATGGCGATACGGATCTGTGCGGCATCTCGAAAGCGAACCTCGCGCTTTGCGGGATGCACATTCACATCCACACTCGCTGGGTCCATGGACAGCCAGAGCCATGCTGCGGGCTGGAGTCCCTCTGCGAGATTCCCCTTAAATGCCTCACGAAGAGCTCGAGAAATGACTGAATCCTCAACAGGCCGACCATTTAGAAAGACATATTGGTGCTTTTTCCCGCGCCGTGCGTAACTAGCAGGCATCACAGCACCTTCAACACTAACACCCCGGTTTTCCCAACGTGGAACCTCAATGAGATCTCGCCCTGACTCAGCTCCCATCATGGCCTCAATCCGCACCCGGCGATCGTGAGTGGCAGGAAGATCTAGCACGGAACGTCCATCTTTTCGTAAAACCCAGCCAATGCCTGGGGTGGACAGTGCGTGAAGACGTACTTGATGGTCGATGTGAGCCGCCTCGGTCGATTCAGCCTTAAGAAATTTCTTACGGGCTGGAATATTATAGAAAAGATCTCGTACTTCGATGCTGGTGCCTACTGGGCACCCGGCAGCTTGGGACGGTTGTTGCTCCCCACCATCGACCCGGATGACAGTCCCTTCCACAGCCTCAGCCTCCCGCGAAGTCATCGTAAAACGAGACACACTGGCAATGCTGGGCAGTGCTTCCCCTCGAAATCCTAGGGTCAAAATTCCATTTAGATCATCGGCACTCCGCAGCTTACTGGTGGCATGCCTTTGAAGAGATTTTTCAGCATCGGCAGGGCTCATGCCACAGCCATCATCACGGACACGCATCAGTGCGACTCCTCCTCGCTGAATCTCTACCTCGATCTTTCGAGCGCCCGCATCGACACTGTTCTCGATTAATTCCTTAATGACACTTGCTGGACGCTCAATCACCTCTCCCGCAGCGACTTGGCTCGCGAGAGTTTCCGACATAACCTCCACAACAGGCATGACGCTATCCTAGCGACCTCTCCTCGCGGGTCAGCCTCAAAAAAATCTCTTTTAAAAAACAGCCAAGCTAAATGGATTCTCGACTATCGAGATAGCAATTCGCCAAAGCTGTCGGGAAATTTTGCGCGGTTTCATCTAGAGTCACAATCCCTTGGGAAGACAGCCCCTTAAGAGCGTCAGTACGCTCGGCGGCATAACTTTTAGCGCCTAGATAAGAAAGAGCTTCATCAGAATCAGCAAACTCTTCTTTCTCCAGGATCAGATCGATCGATTGTTCACGCAAACTCGCCAACACGACGACATGCTTCTGCCGCAGCAGCTTCAGAGGCTCACTGAGCTCCTGCCCATCTTCACCACGGAGATTGGTAAGAACAATGACCAAAGAACGACGCTGCTGATTTTTAAGAACTCGTTCCGCCGCCTCACGGAAATCACTGGGAAAAGGCGAGGTTTCGTAATCATAGAGATGATTTAAAACTGTCGTCATCTGGTGTGAGCCTTTGACCGGAGGAAGCCACCTCTCATATCCCCCAAAGTTGAGCATCCCAATCTGATCTCCCTGCCGCAGCGCGATATAGGAAACTAACAACATGGCATTTAGACAGTGATCAAATTGCGATAATTCCCCATCGAGCACTCGCATCCTTCGTCCACAGTCTACCATTAAAATAACGGACTGATCCCTCTGTTCTTGGAAATCTCGGCTAATAAGTGATTGCCGCTTCGAGCTCGCTTTCCAATCAATCTGCGCCAAGGAATCCCCCATCTGATAATCGCGCAGCTGATGGAAATCCCGACTTAAGCCAGCCCGATTTTTTCTGACAATTCCGGTATACCCCTGACGATGGGCCATCGCCAGAAGGGCATATCTGAGCACCGGCTGGTAATTTGGATAAACTTTTGTCCGATCTTCAATTCCAGCTTGATAAAAACGGCTCCACAGCCTCAACGGAGAGCGTTCTGATAGATAGGATTTTTCAAAAAACACCTCGCCTCGCTCGGTCAGGGTAATGGGATATTGAATCTCTAAATAGCTTTTCTCTCGGACAGCCCCCTGCCAGGGAAAGTGTTCGCAAAGCGCATCAGCTGGAATGCCGTCGTAAACCTCAAAATGCCGCGTTCCTTTCCCGAGTTGACGAACACGAAGCTTTACCTCCCCGGGAACGCCCAGCGCAAAACGACCAGGTAACTTCCGCTCCACCAGGAGCTTCTTCCGTAGAAAAACGGCGACGAGATCAACGAAAAAAATCACCCCCAGAATAGCTCCGGTTAACAGCCAGGCGAGTTCGAGTGAATCCCACCAAGAGGCAGCGAGCCCAAAGATAACCCACAGAATGAGTAACTTGAGCAAAAAAGCTGAGGGGCGAACGGGCATGAAAATGCTAGCTGCGAGGTGCTTCTACCGCTTGGATGGAGTGACGTAAAAGATCATCCACCTGCTGACCACTAATCGCAACCTCAGGTGCAATCTGCACCCGGTGACGAAAAACTGGGAGACAGGCTGATTTAATATCGTCAGGAGTGACGTAAGTGCGGCCATCGATGATGGCATAAGCTTTTGCCACCTGGACCAGACTGATCGCCCCCCGAGTTCCAGCGCCCAGACTCAAGCCCTGAGTCTCCCGAGTATGTCTCGTGAGTCGAAGTGCGTAATTCAGTACCTCCGGAACTACCTCAACGGAAGCCGTCACCTGTTGAGCATGAATAATGTGCTCCTGCGAACAAAAGGGCTGCACCGTCTTCGGGCTTAATCCACCACCTGCCTGAGAAGTCACTCCTGCAACAACAGCAAGTTCATCTTCCATCGAGGGATAATCGATTACGACCTTCATTAGAAAGCGATCTAACTGCGCTTCCGGGAGAGGATAAGTCCCCTCCTGCTCGATCGGGTTCTGTGTAGCGAAGCACATGAAAGGAACTGGCACGGGAAGAGATTCTCCATCAATAGTGACCTGTGATTCCTGCATCACTTCCAGCAGAGCTGCCTGAGTCTTCGCCGGAGCACGGTTGATCTCATCCGCAAGGAGAAGATTCGTAAAAACCGGGCCACGTCGCGTCTGAAAACTCTGACTCTTCATATCGAATAAAGTGAAACCAGTCACATCCGAAGGCATCATATCTGGGGTGAATTGAATTCGCCCAAAGCCCCCACCAAAGGTGTTAGCCAAAGCAAGAACCATGTGAGTTTTTCCTAGTCCAGGCTTACCTTCTAAAAGAACATGCCCACCTGCGAGGAGGGAAGCGATTATCTGGGTCACCGTCTCGTCCTGCCCAATAACCACTCGTGAAACTTCACGCTGCAGCATCCCTGCCAGGGTGGTCACCTGCATAAAAGGATTCTCTTCTGGTTCCGATGTTTCGTCTTCTATCATGATATCGCTTGGGTGATTTTTCGTAAAATATGAGTTTGTTGAATCAGAGTCGCGCCATCTCTTGGGGGTGGACTACTAAGAGCGAGTTTGAGCTTTGCTAAAGAAATTCCTGACTCATTTGAAAGCCGCTCATAGAATTGATCATCGCTTTCTTCTTCGCTTCGGCTTTCTCGTACTTGATCACGGAGTGGCCCTATCAACACGCCAATCTGATCGTGATGCCATAAGAAACGCGCTGAAGTAAGAAGGTGCGATTCATAGTCAGCCTTCTTCAATGCTGGATCATTAAGAATCGGCCCAAAACGTGGAATGCGTTTCCAGAGCCAGAAAGCAAGAAAGATCAAAAAGCCCACCACCACTGGCCAAGCACTGTCCCAGAGAATCGAAAAAAATGAAGCTCCTGAACCGACTAAAAATAGCACATCACCTGATCCATAGCTCTGAACGATTGCTTCGATAAAATTTGCATGATCTCCCCTCTCTATGAACGCATTCCGAAATGGCCGTGCATGACTCATCATCATTACCGAACCCCGACCGTATGTGGTCGAAGCCATGCGCGCGCCCTCCCCTTCGGTATCCCAATTCATGCCGTGATCAAACTTAGGGCCAGTCTCCCCTTCGAATTCGACAACATATTGATGATTCTCTTCTCCGACTGACCATGCGACTTCCGCCTCATGCCAATCACGCGAAAGGTGAGCCTTTCCCTCTCCCTCTACTATATCTGGTGTGATCAAAACGACTTCACCTTCAATCTCATCTAACAAATAGGAGAAGCCTGAACTTCTATTTTCCTCATCTTGAAATTCACCTCTAATGGGATCCGCAAAATCATTAAGGTAACTCTCTCCCCCTTCCAGAAAGAGGATCAGAAAGCCGCCTTTCTCAACCCAAGATAAGACCTGCTTCGCAGCCGCCCTCGTCTGCAGGTATGAAACTGGCATAAGAATAGTTCGATACTCTTCCAGTTGATCAGGACGTGGCCAAATCCTGCCAGTCTTAGCATTAACTCCACCTGATTCAAGTAAGCGCTCCGCTGCTAAATAAGGGTTCACTTTTGCTTTCCCACGATAGCCGAGAATTCGTTCATCAGTGACATACTCGCCTTCCCCACGACATCCCCAGAGAACAAAACTCAGGAGAAACAGTAGCCATCCATACCATGACTTCCTCAAGAAGGCCTCCTTCCCTGAAATGGCCAATTCGTAAAGACCTCTTCCATCTGATGGTCCGCAGGAAATCTCCCTCCATAGGCCGCGCCCATCCAGTGACGCGTCAATTTTTCAAAGATCGGCGTAAGTGAGGAACCCTTCTCACGTTTCATGCGGCGCACACAGTCGAGTTCAGTGTCACTTTCCTGAATTTCAACCACATCTTCTTCGACAAGCCAGCCGATCGAGGCACGGTAAAGTAAGCCCAAGGCCTCTTTTTCTTGCCCCTGAGACCAGAGGTGACGAGCCGTTGAGATAACGTCATCAGGAAGTGACTCTGGAGTAATTTCCATACCAGCGATCGATGTTACCTTTCGACGAGGGGCCTCTTTCTTTGTCGATCCGTTCTTTTTGAAAGTGTGGAGATTTTTCGCGATGGACCAGATAAGAAAACCAACTAATAAAATAATTATAATCCAAAAAAAAGCCTTCCCCATATTGACTAGGAACAAGGGAGTTTCACCCGATGAATAGCGCTCGGTCTCACCCGATAAATGAGACCCGGACTCCCCCGATGAATGGCGCTCGGCCTCACTCCTCTGATCCTTTGATTTTTTTCGATCTTCTTTTTCTTTCGGCACCCACTTCCGACTTTCATCACGATGAATTTCAAAATCCTCGTGTCTTAAAATTTCCTCTAAACGCTCTGAGGAACTCTGCGCATCACTCGTAGCCAATCCGGCCCCACTAAAAAATCCTATCAGTAAAATGACCGAAAGTCGCTGCCCCAGACGCCGAAAACTCAACTCGATATCCCAGCCTTCAGTCCAAGTCCGCGTATTGAGATAAAGCCCAAATCCCGCTCCTACGTAGAGCCACGCGGTGAGAGACATCGCGACTAAATAGATCAGACAGATCCCGATGAGATACACAGGGGAAAAAGTGAAAATTTCACCCGAAAGCATTTCGCCTGCGAGTTCGCTCAGACTACGATCCTCAGCTTCCGCCAATCGACTCGCCGAAGGCATCAGCATCTCAATAAAGTCCATCAACCAGTAAACCAGGCTGATTTCGACAAGAATACAAAGTAAGGTTAAAACTGAAGCAATTCCCGCCGCTCGCCGTGACAATAGTGCCTTTCGCTGTCGATACGCCCCCCCTTTTAGGTTTTCCAGAAACTTCACCGGTAAAACGAGAGAACGAGCAATACCTGATCGGTAAAAACCTAACCCGATCACCAAAATCCAGAAAAACACAAGTGGCGCCGGCTCATCATCCTGAGCACGATGAAGATAGGCCCCGAGCACCGTTAAACCGACTCCCATTAAGATAAGAAGCCACTGTTTACGAAGTTGGTATCGCCAAGATTGGAATCGCCCCTGTGAATCAGGCACCGCCCCAAAGAGACGGCGGCTTAAATCGAAAAGTGCGACCCGCTCAAAAAGTGGTTTAAGCCACCACATCAGAAAAATCGCCCATGCCGGTTGGCGGTAGGAAAAAGCGATAATCAAAAGACAAACCGGCACAACAAATGATAGCCAACTCTTCACGAGATCACGAAGATAGGTCCGGGTCAGACTTAGACCAAGATCAACAGCCTCCCACTCACTACGCGGACGAATTTCCGCAGTGATATCTTCAAGCTTCACTACGCCCCCTTCCTGCAAAAGCAAAATAAAGAAAATGCAAAACCCAGAAGAAAATGCCCACCGTATACTTCGTCTCTACCGGAACGATCTGGGCCGACCAAAACCCCTCCACCACCGCAGCCAGAGCGGTAAGACAACTCCCTCCAATTAAAAACGGCAAGCCATCCCGCCCCGCCTTAGCCATCGCCACCCCTCGCTTCAACTGTCCCGGCGCCAGCATTGCAAAGCCTAATTTTAGCCCCGCCATCGCCACCACGACCATCCCTAAAAGCTCGAAAGATGAATGCCCCGCCACAAAGCTCCAAAGCTTTTCTGGATCACCAGCATAGTCAACATAACCCACTACCCCACCAATCGAGAGCCCATTGATTACTAAGATATAAATCGTACCTAAGCCATAAACTAGACCTCCGGCGTACAGCATAAAATCAATCCCAACATTGTTCTGAATGTAGTGAGCGAACATTTGGAAATTTGAACCAAACTGCTGCCGTAAATAGGCCACAGTATCTTCCTCGCCATACATACTCTCGATATCTGAAAGCTGTTGAGGTCCGAGTAAGGCTTGCACCCAAGTGATGTCCATCTTGGTAGAAAACCACATCAGAAAAAATGGCCCCCAGAAAAGAAGTGAAGACAGCCAAAAGAGCCGTTGTTCACGACGGATGGCCTGCGGAAATTTCCGAAGAACAAAGCTCAAAGCTCCCTCACCGGCCAGTCCTTTCGTTGAAGCAAAAAGCCGATGCCCCTGAATGGCTAAATCATTCAGACGGCCTATGACACGATCGCCAAACATGCGGTATTGAGCGAGAGAAAGATCCCGGGCCACCTCTCGAAATAGCGCGGGGACCTTCGCCAGCCCTTCCACCTTATGACCACCTTCCAGAAGGCGAAGCTTCAGATCAAGATCTGCCCACTTCTCCTCGTTTTTTGCTTCAAATTCTTGTCGATTCATTGCCTCAACTCCGCTCCTCGAGCCACCGGCCCATCCCTAACACTTTTTCCACTCCCTGATTTCCACGTGCCCCGGTGAGTGGATGAAGATGATCTACTAATTCAGCCCGACGAGCTTCTGACCAATGAGCACTACGATCTCGAAAAGCCAAAATCGCAGCCTGTTCCTCACGGCTTAACGAAATCGGAATCGGAACTGTCTCCAGCGCTGGTGGCCCGCTTAGAGGAATCGTAGGTAAAGAACGCTCATAAACCACATAAGTCCCAGCTGCCAAGTCTCCCAAACGGCGAAAGCGTGGATGAAAAAAGCTCACTAATGGAAGAAGCGGCAGAAATACCTCTATCATTCTAAGAAAATTTCGAATCATTGACTGCCCCCACCCGATCTGGGTGCCAGCCTCATTCACGACTCTTAGACCCGTCGCTCGCTTCCCAATCGTCGCGCCTCTTTTCCCTGCCTCAAAGACCACCGGGTATAGCCAAAAAATGAAGAACGATGCCAACATTTGAACCCCACTCGCAATATTTGTGCCGCCATCGCCCAGCACTGAGCTCAACTGTACCACGAGAGCTAAAATGCCTACTAGCATCAGAACGCCGATAATCACAAAGGTATCTAGCAACCAAGCGATGATACGTAAAAGCGGCCCTGCCGACCTTAGCTGAATCTCGACACCCTCTGCCAGCTCAGTTGTATGAAGGGTATCTATACGCTGAAAGGTAGTCGCCATCGTTAAAACTGTCGAAAGCCTACTCCGCTTATTTGAAGCCGCAAGATTTGAATCGCTCCTTCCTAAAGACTAAACCACCTCAGCGTCACCTTTCATTGGCGCAACACGACCAATCAGAGTAGCAAAAACGGGGGCGGTCACCACAAACAAATGCTCTCCTATGGAATCAGATTTATCTAAAATCGAAGACACAAATTCTAATACCTTTTCATCTTCAACATCATGATAATCTAAAAATCCCACCAAAAATTTAAAGTCATTCTCAATATTGTAATATAGAATCATTCCGCTAAAAAAAGTCCAACCCACGATAAAAGATAGAGCTAATTTTATTGCCTTCATTTTTTACTAACGTTCGAATTTTCCAATCCATAACCAGAATTGTCTGATGTTGAAATAGGATGTCCCCCATAACTACAGAAAGCCCTGACTAACTCAAGTGCAGGTCTTGGATTGGGAGCGATGCTTTATTGTTTCC
>CALGMJ010000088.1 GCA_937958875.1 uncultured Verrucomicrobiales bacterium
TTCTGGCGCGTCGTCGCCGGGCTTGAGTCTTCTCGAGATGAGAAGTGCTCTCCATATCTTTGGGGGGATATTGGTTCTAGCACCATTCACCAGCGCTGAGCTGGCGGTGTTAGAGCCAATCATCGTCTCCGCAGAGTCCGAGTTTGATCTCGGGAAAGGAGAGGTATTTGCCATCGAAGAGAAAGAGATTCGGGAGTCAGCGAGTACGAATCTAGCTGATCTATTAGAAAAAAAAGCAGGTTTAGTTATTCCGTCGTTTTTTGGGAGCTCTGGATTAGGGGTGCCTATCGTACGAGGATTTTCTGAGAATGCCTCGAGTCGTACATTAATCCTAGTCGATGGAGTGCCTGTGGTGCGCCCTGATCTAGGGAGTTCTCCTTTTTTTCAATTTCCGACCGCTTCGCTGGAAAGGGTGGAACTCCTACGCGGGAGCCGGACAGTGCGCTATGGGAGTCGGGCTTTGGCGGGAGTGATTTCCTTACAGACGAGTGATACAGAGGGGGGCTTTTTAGAGTTAGCAGGAGGGAGCTTTGATACAGTAATTGCACGAGGGCGTTGGGCAAAAGAATGGCAGGAGTGGGGCTTCTCAATTCATGGGACTCAGAATGAGAGCGACAATTTCCGTGATTTAGCTTCGACTCAATCTCAAGCGTGGGGATTCACGCTAACGAGTCCTAAAAACGATCCTTTCCGTTCGCGAACGTCTTGGGGGCAGAGCGTGCTAGATTATCAAAATCCAGACGGACTCTCGGAGAGGATGTTTCAGCAAAATCCTCGGCAATCTAGGGTGCTGGTCCCAGATGATTTTCAAAATCAGGTGGAAGAGCATCGGGTTAGCCAAAATTTTCAATGGGATCTCGATGAGCATCGTCGCCTAGAAGCTACGTTTTCACATCAGTGGCGGGAGCGGGAACTGAATCTAGGATTCTCTCATCCTGACGATGAACTTAGGACTTGGTTTGGAGAAATCGTCTACGCGGGGCAGGAGGATTTGCTAAGTTGGCAAGCGGGGTTGAGAGGACAGCGAGATACGCTTTCATTTCAGACTTTTCGCTCTGCTAGCCGACAGGGGGACCTCCTGAGTATCGCCGACCTTACGGTCGAGACACTAGGAGGGTTTGGTCTCGTAAAATGGGACTTTAAGCCGGGGTGGAGTCTTTCGGGAGGGGTGAGCTATGATGAATGGTCACTTGAGGTGGACTCGACCAGTTTAGATGGCTCTGCGGAGTCAATCGAAGATGGTCGACGCAGAGAGGCCGGATGGGCAGGTGAGTTATCCTTAGCTTACGAAAAGGAAAACTGGCGGTGGGCTCTGCGTTACGATCGCACTCATCGCTTTCCAGTCACTGATGAAGTCGCTTCTTATCAAAATTTTATTCAAGCAGAGCCCTTCAACTTTAATTTAGAGCCCGAGCGCGGGCACTCAGTCGAGCTGTCGGGAGAGTGGAAAGGGGAGCACTTCAACTGGAGGACTACCATTTTTTCAAGCTGGCTAGATGGGGAAATCCTTTTTGATCCGGCGGCTAGATTGAATGTGAACTTTGCCCGGACGCATCGCTTTGGTTTCGAAAATTCGTGGAGCTATGAGCAAGAGCACTGGCAAGCGCGCCTTCAGCATAGTGCGACTTGGGCTCGTTTTCGAGATGGTGAGTTCGCGGGAAATGATCTTCCACTTGTTCCGAGGCATACTTTGCACGGTGCTATCAATTGGCAGCCGACCCCTAATCTTGATGTTGAAGCCTCATTTCGTTTTGTAGGGGAAAGTCGAGATGGGAGCGATTTTGAAAATTCTCCTGCGATCTCAGTCTTGCCCTCTTACCAGCTCATCGGGACCAAGCTCGAATGGAAAAAAAGCGAAGCCTTTTCGCTATATTTGAAAATCGATAATTTACTCGATGAACGATATGCGAGTCTCAAATTTTTTGATCAATGGTATCCAGGAGCGGGGCGGCACTGGTTAGTGGGAGGACGATGGTCGTTTTAGATTGAGAGAATAGTGAAAATAAATGTGATGATGAAAAAATTCTTCTATGGAGCTTTGGCTCTTCCTGCATTTTTAATGGCTGGGCCATATGCCCCGTCAGATAATATTGCTGGCACTGAGGCGATTAGTTTTACTTCTGATCGCGTAATGCGTTGGGCTACGGCGGTGGAGCAGTATTCTCCAGGTGAGGAAGTGGATCTTCGCTGGCAGGACACCGATCAAGCGTTGGGTCCCGCAGGAACCAGTGCTCTCGACGTGGTGAGTTTGGGTAGAGGGGGTGAGATTATCTTGGAATTCGATCCACCCATTCAAGACGTCATCGGAGACGATTTTGCTGTTTTTGAAAATTCGTTTAATCGCACCTTCCTCGAGCTAGCTTTCGTGGAGGTGTCGTCTGATGGAGTCCATTTCTTTCGGTTTCAGAACGACTCTCAAACTGAAATGGCAACGAGTAGCTCTGTTGATGCGACGAATATTGCTGGGCTAGCGGGAAAATATCGCGGGAGCTTTGGGACGCCCTTCGACTTATTTGATCTTAGGGATGAGCCTGAACTGGATCGGGCGGCAGTGAGATTTGTTCGGCTGATTGATGTGGTGGGAGGGACTTCGCTAGATTCCTCGGGCGAGGTAATCTACGATCCTTTTCCAACCTTTGGCTCTGCCGGATTTGATTTAGATGGAATTGCGGTGCTTTCTGCGGAGAAACCAGTGAGTGCACGACTTGTCGCAGGCGCAGATACGGGGTTAGAGCTTCAATGGAATTCTCAAGAAGGAGTGGACTATTTAATCCAATATACTCCCACTCTCAATAATGACTGGAATACGTTAGCTCAAATTCGTGCTAATGATATTATTTCTGCGCAAGAAGTTGTAACTGACGGTGTGCCGCAGCGTTTTTATCGAATCTCGAGGAAGAAAAGAGATTTAATAACTCATTCCGTTGCACGGGAGAGAACTCTAGGAGTGCTCTCCCGCGCAGGGAACAACAACGCACGTTCCTTGCGGAACGGGGGAACTTAATCACGGGTTATTTGGTCTGCCAAATTTTTAATTCACTTTTTTATCATCAAAAAGATTTACTAAACTCATCTTAAGGAAATGCTTTTTTTGATTTCTGTGCCGATTCCGGATTGGGTGAAAATTTCCAGAAGGAGAGTGTGAGGGGTGCGACCGTCAATGAAGTGAACTTTTTCTACTCCGCTGGCTAGCGCTTCGAGAGCGGAGGTGATTTTGGGAATCATTCCACCAGAGATGGTTCCATCAGCGATGTAGTCTTTAGCTTCTTCGCTCGTCACCGACTCGATGAGTGTTTCTTGGTCGCTCGGATCACTCAGGAGGCCGGGCACGTCGGAGAGGTAGACGAGTTTTGCTGGCTTGAGGGCGCAGGCGAGGGCGGCGGCGGCGAGGTCGGCGTTGATATTGAGAATATGTTCAGTGTCATTTTCCAGTCCGAGCGGAGAGACGACTGGGACGATGCCAGTGCTAAGGGCGTAAAGGATATCTTCAATACGGCAATGAGTGACTTTCCCGACGCGTCCAATGTCATGCCCACCTTCAGCGAGAAGAGGTTCGGCCGAGAAGATGGCGGTGCCGTGGACCGAGGTAGCTTTCCCTCCAAATTCATTGATGTAGTCGACGAGACCGTGATTGATCTCTCCGTGGAGAGTTTTTTCTACGATGGCGATGGCTTCAGGAGTGGTGACGCGGAAGCCACCGATGAATTTCGCCTCAAGGCCGGCCTTTTCCATGGCCGCCGAGATGGCCTTTCCGCCGCCGTGAACGATGACAGGCTTAATGCCGGCGAATTCGAGAAAGGCGATATCGCGCATGACTTCACGGACGAGATCAGGGTTATCCATGGCGGAGCCACCCATTTTGATGAGGAAACATTTACCGCGGAAGCGCTGGAGGTAAGGCAAGGCTTCAGTTAAGACGGCTGCTTTTTCTTGCGCGTGATTCATGGGCGGAAGACTAAGAGAATTTTTAAAAGAGGAAAGAGAACTTGTGTCTTCTCTGTGAGGCTCCTAGGCTGCGCGTCCGCTCCCCGGGCAGTCGCTGGTCATCGTAAGATGGCTGGAGGAAAGTCCGGACACTACAGGACAGTGTGCCTTGTGAAAACGAGGGACGGTGGTTTGCGAAGGCCACCGGACAGATAGTGCCGCAGAAAATATACCGCCTCAGCTTGCTGAGGTAAGGGTGAAATGGTGGGGTAAGAGCCCACCGCGCCGAGGGTGACCGAGGTGGCAGGGAAAACCTCACACAGTGCAAGACAGAACAGGGGAAGAGTCGTCCGCTCGCTGAATCTCCGGGTATTAGTTGCAGAGATAAATGGCTGTCGAAGTGCGCAAAGGGCGCATGGAACAGAATCCGGCTTACAGGGGAGCGGCCGCTTTTTTTAATCGATGAGATCTTCGACTGCATCAGCGCCCATTCGCATCGCAGAGTGCATGTTGGGATACGTAAAGGCTCCCTGCCTTCCGGTGGTACGAAGGTTTTCAAACTTAGAAAGGTAATCTGTCACGACGGTGAGGTGTTTCTCAAAGCCATGTTCAAAAATGGGATAGGCGTAACGAGCGTGGAGGAGATGGTGTTCTACGACCTGTTCTGGCTGGCAGATACCTTCGGCCGCTAAATCAGCAAGGATTTCTGGGAGAGCGTTACCGGTCCATTTTTCATCATCTTCTTCGCACGTCATTTCCACGATGAGAGTGGTATGGTCTCCAGGCGTGACTTTGAGACCTGCATTTTTCGGCTCCCCGACGCGGTGGAAAATACGATCACGGTAGTAGGTATAGAGCGCGTCCATACATTTCGGCTTATCAACGAGAAGGGCATACACGGTCATGGGCTTGAAGCGCAGATAAGCTGAAGATTCGATCACTTCTGGTGGGGCAGGAGGGGCAAGACTCTGGATGAGCTGAGGAAGAGGGATGGTCGATAAGAAAAGGTCTCCTTCCTCGATGATGCGCGTTCCGTCGTGGCGTATTTTTTTGACAGGAGAGTTGGCGTGAAGCTGAGCGCCATTCTCTTTCAGTGACCTCGCAAGAGAGCGGGACAGGGTTTCCGTACCAGTCCGAGAGTAATGCAGGGTTTCAAATCGTAAGGCTCCTTCAGTTGCGTTGCGGGCTTTGGTGAGCTTGAGTTTCTCAAGCAAGTTTTTGACGACATCGACAGCGGAAAGACGCGGCATCTTACGTCTCACAAATTCAGCTGAAAGGTCACGAGGGTGGATGCCCCAGTAACGATGGGTAAAGTCTTCAAAGAAAAATTCGTAAAGAGGGGCGCCGTAGAGTTCGACCAGAGCGGATTCGGCATCGCTTCCTTGCTCACGGGAACCGAAGCGTGCTTCCATTTCCGCAAAGAGAAGCCCGGTGAGGCAGCGAGCTAAGGTGAAGGGAGGAATGCCTGCTAAAATATCGCGCCCACGCAGCGGGTAGTGGTAGAGCTTTCCGCCCCAGCGGATGTGAGCTTTTAGGGGGACTTCGATTCGTTCGGTCCCCATTGCTTCCTGGCAATGTTCAAAGATTTCTTGATCAAAGGCATGAAGCATATGGACGCCGAGATCATACCAATTGTCTCCCTTCCGATGCCCTGCGGCGAGTCCGCCAAAGTCTGCTTCTTTTTCAAAAAGCGAGACCTCGAGTCCGAGTTTAAGTGCCGTATGAGCCGCGAAGAGCCCACAGGGGCCACCGCCATAGATCGTCAATTTTTTAGCCACGTGCGGATGCGAGAAGGGCTTGTTGTTTTTGCCACAAGTCAGTGAGAGGGCAGGCTGGAAGCTCGAGGTCGCTGAAGGTGATTGCCTGATCTTTCTGGAGGGCTGTTTTTAAAATAGTCTCATTTTCGAGAAGAGAAATCGGCACTTTATTAGGATCAAGCGGTTCTACGAGGCCGTAGACTTCTGCCGAGCCGATGGCATGACGGATCGTAGTGCTGACTGGGAGGTCTGATTTAGCATATGCGTAGACTTCACAGGTCGGGATACTTGGGGAAAGGATGGGCTGTCCAGCGGCTGCGCCAAGGATGGCTTTCGGCGTTTCGAGGTGGCAGAGGTGATAGGGACGGTAGAGGAGGTAGTACGGGCCTTCTCCGAGTTTGTAGTAGCTGAGATAGAAGGCTTGTTCCTCCGGGAGGTCTTCTTTTGGTTTGACGATGAGGTAGACCCCGCCGCCAGGTTCGGCTCCGAGGAGGTAGTCGATGCGCGGTGTTTCACCGTATGAGTCGAAGTCGAAAGCACTCAGTGCTTCCTGAACTTGGCTCGCTCTCGGGCCGGTCATGCCACCTTCAGGAGGGAGATAGCCGAAGGCATTCGCAAGCACGGCCATTTCAATATGGAGTTTTGTTCCATCAGTATAAGCGCAGCACTGAGTGGCGGAGAGTTTCCGTTTATCAGCCTCTGGTTTGATCGACTCAGGGGTGGCAGAGCGATCAAGAAAACCTTTGATATTACCAGCCTGCACGATGTCTAAGCCCATGATGTGAGCTTCCTGAATCATGGTGGCAAGGACGCCGTGCTGATCTCCAGCATCAGAGGTGACCACGAGGCCACGCTGCTGTGCTTCGTGCTGTAGCAGTGGTCCTAGGGCTAGGTCCACCTCCGCATTCATGAGCACGACATGGGCGTGATTTTCGATGGCCTTGAGGCAATATTCTGCCGCATCACCAATCGAATTAGTCGCTTCTACAAAGACGTCAACGGGATGCTCTTCGAGCATTTTTAAAGTGTCCGTTGAAGTTACAGCGACTCCGGTTTTGACAGCAGCTTCGAGGTTGAGGTCCGTGATCCAGGCGATTTCCATACCTGGAGTGGCTGCGATTTGAAAAGCAATTCCGCGGCCCATGGCGCCAGCGCCAGCGAGACCAATGCGAAGTGGTGGGAGAGACATATGTTTAGGTTAAAGAGATTTTAAAATTGTGCCAGCCAGAGTTGCAGAATGATCACCGCGGCGAGTTGTTTGAGAGGGAGAAATGTGGTCGCAGTTTTTAGCTCAGAGATCGCTTTGAAGTCGAGCCACCCGTATTTTTCGATCGTTTCCTTTGTGAGAATATCGTGAGCCATGGTTACGAGAGGCTCTCGCCAGCTAGGATGCTCAAGGGGCAGGTAGAATGGCTGCTTTTTCCGATGGGTTACTTCTGGTGAGAGATGTCTGGCTGCCAGTTGACGCCAGAGTTTTTTATCCGTCTGGATGGGCTGGCGAAGGCCGAACTCGATAATGCGGTGGTCGAGAAATGGCGCACGATATTCTAGGGAGTGCGCCATGGTGTTTTTATCCTGCCGAATGAGGGACCAGTCAGGAAGCCAGGAAGAATACTGTGACTGAAGAAGACCTAGCAATTGGTCGGTAGGTGCTTCGTGTTCAGTGATGGCGAGGTAGCGATCAGGATTATCAAAAAGGGTGTGGAGCCCAGTCGTTCTCTCGAACTCGTTAGCGTGGGTGAAGCGCTGAAGGTAGTTGGCTATTTTTAGACGACTCTGCTGGTCAAGAGCGGCGGGGAATTTAGCAAGATGGTCGAGGACAAACAGGGGGAGCCTTTTGATGGCGGTCGCGGCGAGAGGGCGCCTCAGGGTTCCGAGTTTCTGTGCGAGTAAGTAAGCGCTTTGAAAAGAATATCCGGCAAAGTGCTCATCTGGCCCTTCACCGCCGAGGGCTACTTTACAGCCGAGCGAAGCGGTGTGGGAGGCGAGGTGGTCAAAAGCTAAGATGAGAGCATCCCCGATCGGACGATCCATCTGGTGAATGACCCTTGGTAAGTCTGCGAGTGATTCCGGCTTCAGCTGAATCGGATGATGAGGGAGTCCCAGCGACTGGGCAAAGGATAGCGCCTCCGGTGTTTCATCGGACCCGGCACCGAAGCCGAGCGAAACGGTGGTCACTTCTGCTCCGAGATCTTTGATGTAGTAAGCGAGGAGGGAGGAATCGACGCCAGCTGAGAGATAGGCTGCTACGGGAACATCGGACTGTAAGGCAAGTTCGACTGAAGAACGGGTGAGTTCATCCAGTTCATCGATGGAGCCAGGTTTTTCTTCTGAAGGTGGGGTCCAGTAGCGCTCGATGATCTGGCTGCCATCAGCTTTCAGGGTCAGGGTGTGCGCTGCGGGAAGAGTTTCGACACCATCGAAGAGCGTTTTTGGTTCCGGGACGTAGCGGAGAGCGAGCCAGTTTCGTAGTTGTGCGGGATGTGGGGTCAGAGGAATACCGAGAGCTTTGATTTCGGAAGCAAATCGGAAGGGGCCTTTTGTCGTGAGATAAAGTGGTTTTTGTCCACAACGATCACGGGCGAGAAACAGGGTCCCGTTTTTCTGATCAAAAATCGCGAGAGCGAACATGCCGTTGAGCCGTTTTACGAATGATTTTCCCCACTCGAGATAGGCGGCGGGAAGAATCTCGCAGTCGCACTGAGTGTGAAAGCGATGTCCAGCGGCGCAGAGCTCTTCACGAAGTTCTCGCCAGTTATAAATTTCCCCATTGCAGATGGCTTGGATCGATCCATCAGGAGAAGTGAATGGTTGCTGTCCTTCAGCGAGATCCAGAATGGCGAGCCGGGTCATGCCAAAACTAAAAGACTGACCTAGAAATCGACCTTTTCCATCTGGGCCACGATGTTCAATGGCCTGAAGCATGGTCTCCAGAGTCTCGGGAGAGAGATGATGACCTCCTGCAATGCCGCACATTTTTGTTAGATTAACTTTCTGCCGGAAGAGGACAAGGCGCGAAGAACTTCAGCAGGAGTTTTACCTTTTTCTCGGAGCGAACGAATGGAGAGGGCATCATTACGCTTGGCGAGACGCTGCCCATTTTCATCGAGCACAAGTTCGTGATGGAAATATTCGGGCTCTGGAAGTTTGAGCAGAGCTTGCAGAAGGCGGTGGACGTGGGTCGAAGGAAGCAGATCTTCACCACGAGTGACATGGCTTACTTGCTGAGCGGCATCATCGACGACGACGGCGAGGTGATAAGAAGTCGCGATGTCCTTTCTCGCCAGCACGACGTCACCGAGTAACTCTGGATCGACTTCGATCTGCCCACCGCGTTGATCTGAAAAAGTGAGCTGCCCCGTGAGTGCGGCCGCTTTTTTGCAGTCCAGTCTCCAGGCGGGATCTCCCTCAAGCGTAGGCCCTCCACGACAAGTCCCAGGATAGAGCGGGCCTTCAGGTCCTTGTGGGGCGTTGACAATATTCTGGATTTCTCGCCGCGTGCAATAGCATGGGTAGACCACGCCTAGCCGTTTAAGCTGCTCCAGCGCGTCTTGATACTGTGGAATCCGGTCGAGCTGTTTCCAGGGAACTTCATCCCACTGGAGGTCCAGCCAAGCGAGATCTTCCTCGATCGCTTGGTAAAAATGCGGTCGCACGCGGGTGTGATCAATATCCTCGAAACGGAGGAGAAACTGGCCCTGGCGGCTTTTCGTAAAATCAAAAGCAACCTTCGCTGCCAGAGCGTGACCCAGATGGAGAAATCCGGTCGGGCTGGGGGCAAAACGAGTGATGATCATCGGGTGCAAAAAAATGATTAGCGCATCTTAGAAGCCTAGGCTACTTCTCAATTGTTTATGGCACCTCACACCCCCGCTGGAAAAAAGGTTTTGATCGTTGGCGCAGGCCCTGGAGGCCTCTCTTCAGCCTTGATGTTAGCAAGTCGTGGATTTGATGTCACGGTGGTAGAAAAGGCAGACCGTGTCGGTGGTAGAAATGCCGAGCTCAAAGTTGGAGAGTATTCCTTTGATACCGGGCCGACCTTTCTGCACCAGAAATTCACGCTCGATGAGATTTTCGCCGAAGCAGGAAAGAATAGTGAAGACTACATGGATCTTATCCAGCTTCACCCGATGACTCGTCTTTCTTGGGATGGGGTCACCATGGAGACGACCTGTGATGAGGAAAAAATGGCCGAAAACATCGCGGAAGCCTTTCCCGGGAATGAAACTGGCTATCGCCGCTTCATGAAGGATCACGGCGAAAAGTTACGCGTCATTTATCCCTGCCTTCAGCGGCCCTACCATAAGCTCACCGCATACATGAATAAGATCATGTTGAAGGTGGTGCCTTATATCGCGACCACGAAGAGCGTGGTCGATGTGCTCGATGAATATTTTACCGATGATCGGCTCAAGCTCGCCTTTACCTTTCAGGCAAAATACCTTGGCATGAGTCCATGGAAATGTCCTGCGCTCTTCAGTATTCTTTCCTACACCGAATATAAATACGGGATTTACCACGTTCAGGGTGGGCTATGTAAAATTTCAGAAGGCTTAGCGAAAGCGGCGCAAGAAGATGGCGCCGAGATTAAACTCAATGCACCTGTAAAAGAGGTCCTCTTTGAGGGAAAAACAGCCAAAGGTGTCATTCTTGAAAGTGGGGAAACCCTTGAGGCAGATTACGTGATCATGAATGCAGATTACGCTCATGCCATGGTGAATCTAATGAATGGGCAGAGTAAGCCAGAGTCAGAGATGAAGGGGAAAAAATACTCCTGCTCGACCTTTATGCTCTATCTGGGACTGAATAAAATCTACGAAGAAGAGCCTCACCACCACATTCTTTTTGCTGACGACTACAAGCAGAACGTAGCTGATATCCAGAGCGAGAAGAATGTCTCTGATGACATGTCTATCTACGTTAGAAATAGTAGTGTTACCGATCCTGGCGTTGCTCCCGAAGGTCACTCACAGCTTTATATTTTAGTCCCGACCATCAATTGCCGTCACGGACACGACTGGGAAAAGACTAAGCAGGAATATCGAGATAAGGTGCTCCAGCGAATCGAAGAACGCACGGGGATGAAAGATCTCCGAGAGCACATCGTCGCTGAGCGGATTCTTACACCGGATGACTGGCGTGATGAATGTGATGTCTTTATGGGAGCGACTTTCAACCTCGCTCACACCATCGATCAGATGCTCTACCTCCGCCCTCATAATGTGATGAAGGGCTATCAAAACCTCTTTCTTGTCGGTGGCGGAACTCACCCTGGGAGTGGACTTCCTACCATTCTCGAGAGCGGCCGTATCACTACGAACCTTCTCTGTGATGAAGAGGGTATCTCCTATTCACGGGCTGACTTAGCGCCAGAGTTTCTCGCTCAATGACGGAGAGCTACGAGATGCGTCCCATCGGCGTGATCGAGAGTTGCTACGGAGAAAAATTCGGCACTCCGCGTCAGAGCGGCATCGTGCCGAGCTCCTTCGGGCGAGTTGTGTTTCATGACGATGTCGATCGACAGGCTTTGAGAGGACTGGATGAATTCAGCCATCTTTGGCTCATTTTTCTTTTTGATCAGGTGAAGGAGAGCGACGTGCGTTGGCTCGTGAGGCCTCCACGTCTGGGTGGGAATGAAAAAAAAGGAGTGCTTGCGACTCGCTCTCCATTTCGCCCCAATCGCATCGGGCTTTCCTTGGTTAAACTCGAGGAAGTGGGGGACGGCTGGATCGAGATCAGTGGGCTGGATCTCGTCACTGATACTCCAATATTCGATGTGAAACCTTACCTTCCTTACGTCGAATCAGTCCCAGATGCGCGAGGAGGTTTTGCTGAAAAAGCTCCTGAGAGGTTAGCGGTGAAGATCAAAAAAGAACTCGCTCAGAAGTTGAGCGAGTCTGAAAAGGCACTCATCGAAGAAGCCTTAGCGCTGGATCCTCGTCCCGCCTATCACCAAGACCCGGAGCGGACTTATGGCTGCCGCCTAGCCGGGTATGAAGTGAAGTGGAGGGTGAGAAAGTCTATTGTCGAAGTCTTACAGATCTCTTAGAATTTGATTTCGAAATTCAGCGTGTCTGAGAGAAAGGAAAACTTATCGACGACTTGCTCGATCCGTTTTGAAGTCGGCGTGCCTGCGCCGTGACCAGATTTACTTTCGATACGGATGAGCGCGGGCTCTTTGCCTCCCTGTGCGGCCTGAAGTGCGGCCGCAAATTTATAAGAATGTGATGGGACAACACGATCATCGTGATCTGAGGTCACCACCATAGTAGCTGGATAGTGACTTCCTTTCGCTAGATTATGATAGGGTGAGTAGCGACGCAGATAGTGGAAATCGGCGATGTTATCATCCGGGAAGCCATATTCGGACTGCCAAGCCCAGCCGATGGTGAATTTTTGAAAACGCAGCATGTCCATCACTCCGACAGCCGGGAGACAGGCACCGAAGAGATCGGGACGCTGAGCCATACATGCTCCAACAAGGAGGCCGCCATTTGATCCCCCTGCGATGGCGAGTTTTTCGGAAGAGGTATATTTTTTCTCAATGAGATATTCACCGGCGCTGATGAAATCATCGAAGACATTCTGCTTTCGGTGAAGCATTCCAGCCTTATGCCAATCTTCACCATATTCACCGCCGCCGCGCAGGTTGGCCACTGCCCAGACCCCGCCGAGATCTAGCCAAGAGATGGTCGCTGGTGAGTAACGAGGAAGGAGAGGAATATTAAAGCCACCGTAGGCATAAAGGTATGTCGGGTTCTGTCCATTCAGGGTGATTCCTTTTTTGTGAACGAGAAAGATAGGAATCTGGGTTCCATCTTTTGATGGGTAGAACTCTTGTCTAACTTCATAGTTTTCTGAGTTAAAGTGCGTCTTGGGTTGTTTGAAAATAGTGGAGGTATTGCTAGCCGGGTCGTAGCGGTAGACCGTACCAGGGGTAGTAAAGGAGCTGAAAGTGTAGAAGGTTTCGGTGCTGTCAGATTTTCCACTGAAGCCTCGCACATTTCCCAGGCCGGGCAGAGCTACCGGAGGAATTGGGGTGCCGTCAGTCTTGAAGCGTCGAATTTCGCTATGGGCATCCTTCATGTAGTTGGCGATCAATTGACCACCGAGATGGGAGACGCTTCTGAGGGTTTCCTTTGTTTCCGGAATGAGAGTGGTCAGGGTGTCAGATTTCGCCAAGTCCACTGTGACCACTTTTAAACGAGGGGCTTCCAAGTCGGTCTGAATAACGAAGGTGCTGCCGATATTACTGACGTAGGAATAGGATGCATCGAATTTATCGAAGAGCTCTACGACTTTCGAGTCCGGCTTAGTCAGATCTTTGTAGAAGAGGCCATTTTTCGTGTCTGTGCCCTGTGAAACATCGATGAGAAGATAATTTCCATCTTCACTGACCCAGGCGTAGAGACCTTGTTTGGGGAAATTTGGTCTTTCATAGACCAGCGTGTCCTCTGTTTGAGCTGTGCCAAGCTGATGATAGTAGATTTTTTTGTGCGTATTCTGCGCCATCATTTCCTCGCCCTCTTTTGGGGTCGGGAAGCGTCCATAGTAGAAGCCTTTACTATCATGGGACCATGCTGCTCCGGAGAACTTTGACCACTTGAGGTGATCGGTTAGATCCTTGCCCGTTTCGATATTGCGAACCTTCCATTCGATCCAGTCCGAGCCAGAGGCTGCGAGGGAGTAGGCAATGTGCTGACCATCTGGAGAGACTTCGTAGCTTTTCAAGGCGACGGTGCCATCTTCAGACAGGGTATTTGGGTCGAGCAGGACTTTCCCTTCAGTATTCAGATCGTTCGTGGTGTAGAGGACTGACTGATTTTGGAGACCATCATTCTTAGAGTAAAAATAACGGGAACCTTCTTTGAACGGTGTGCCAAAGCGTTCGACGTTCCACAATCGAGTGAGATGGTCTTTCAGGGTGTCGCGACCTGGAATTTTTTTGAGGTAATTTTCCGTGAGGTCATTCTGAGCTTTGATCCAGGTTTTGGTTTCTTCTGAATTGAGATCTTCCAGCCACCGGTAGGGGTCTGGAACCCGAATGCCATGCAGGACGTCAGCGGTATCTGAGGCTCGAGAAGTGGGATACTCGAGAGCTGTTGCCGTAAAAGCAGTGGCCGTAAATAGGAGTAGGCGAATGAGCATGTCAGATATCTAGCGCGGGTGTCATTGTTTTGCGACTGCGAAGATATCGAACATCTGACTTGTTGTGAGAGCATGATCAAAAGAGGCTAAGAGAATGGTATTCGAGTTGCTTCTCATTCTTGCCTTAGCGATCGGTCTCATTTTGGGGTTAATTCTTTGGCTGCGTGTTCAGGCCTTTATTGCTCTTCTGCTTGCGAGTGTCTTTGTCGGGATTGCGTCTGGGAAAATGGCGCTTACCGAAGTTGGAAATACGATTGTGAGTGGGATGGGCTCTAGCTTAGGCTTTGTTGCTACGATCGTAGGTCTGGGAGCGATTTTTGGGGCGATGATTGAGGAAAGCGGAGGCGCTCAAAGTCTGGCTCGGGGAATGTTAAAGATCTTCGGTGAGAAAAGAGCCAGCCTGGCCATGGTCTTGACCGGATTCGTGATCGCCATTCCAGTGTTTCTCGATGTCGCTTTAGTCATTTTAGCTCCGGTGCTTTATGCTCTCGCCCGGAAGTCTGGGAAATCCTTGCTTCGCTATGGGCTTCCTCTCTTGGCCGGGATGGTGGTGACACATTCCTTCGTTCCACCTACTCCGGGGCCGACATGGGTGGCTTATGAATTTGGTATCCCTCTAGGGACAGTCATTCTCTACAGTGTTATGGTGGGGTTACCGACCGCTTTGATTGTGGGAGTCTTCTTGTCTGATCGCTTAGCAGAGAAGTTTTATATAGCCCCTCCACCTCTGGAGGACGGGGAGTTGGGAAAAAACGGCCCCTCGTTTATTCAAGTCGCTCTCGTACTTCTACTTCCCATTCTCTTAATTGTGATGGGGTCAATGATCGAACAATCAGTCGCATCGGCTTTACCGGAGGGGCTGGAGCGTCAGGCTCGTAGTCTTGAGATTGCAAAATTGATGAAAGAAGCCCCTATGTTTCAACAAATTGCGGTCTTCTTTGGTCATCCCATTATCGCTTTACTGTTATCGACTGTTCTGGCCCTCTGGGTTCTTGGGAAAAAGCAGGGCATTACCCGCGAACGGCTCATGGAAGTTTCGACGAAATCACTGGGTCCCGCTGGTATCATCATCCTCATCACTGGGGCAGGAGGAGTCTTCAAGAAAATGCTCGGAGACTCTGGCGTAGG
This sequence comes from uncultured Verrucomicrobiales bacterium, assembly GCA_937958875.1. GTDB lineage: Bacteria > Verrucomicrobiota > Verrucomicrobiia > Verrucomicrobiales > Akkermansiaceae > SW10. The sequence goes on from CALGMJ010000088.1 coordinate 14,958, forward strand.
AGATGCTCTGGCCATCGCCCTCGGCGGGCTTGGTGTCGGGCCACTTTATCTTGCCTTTCTCTTTTCAGCGATTTCCCGCATTGCCCAAGGCTCGGCTACCGTAGCCATGGTGATGGGAGCCTCATTGATGGCTCCGATTTTAGAAGGGATGGATTTGGCTGATCCTCAACTCTCTCTCATCGTAGTTGCTATTGCCTGTGGCGCGGCAGGTTTTTCCCATGTCAATGATTCGGGCTTCTGGATGGTCAGCCGATACCTAGGCATGACCGAAAAAGACATGTTCAAGACCTGGAGTCTTATTTCTACTGCCATTGCCTTGCTCGGGATGGTCTTTGCTTCGGTGCTATGGCTTATTGTCTGAAAATGAAACCAATCGTAATTTTAATGGGCGTCTGTGGGAGCGGAAAGTCGACGCTTGGCAGGCTCTTGGCAAAGCGTACGGACGGGGTATTTATCGAGGGAGATGATTTTCACCCTCCCGAGAATATCACTAAAATGAGGTCCGGTATTCCTCTCAGTGATGATGATCGCGCGGAGTGGCTCGTTTCACTCTCACGCCAAATTCAACAAGCCGATGAACGACCACATTTCGTTTCGTGTTCTGCGCTCAAAGAAAGTTACCGCGAGCTACTGAATCTATCTTGCCCTGAGCGACTCAAATTTGTGCTCTTACATGGGAGCAAAGATCTCCTCAAGGAACGGCTCGAACTTCGGGAAAACCATTACATGCCCCCCGAATTATTAGACTCTCAGCTGGATGCTCTGGAAATTTCTGAAGAGCTCTTACAGTTGGATATTTCAAAATCTCCTGAGGAGCTGGGAAATCATGTTCTAACGCTTATTGCTGACCCTATTAAATGATCTCCTCAAAAAAATAGAGCGAAGCAAAGATTCTTTCGATCACATTGATTATCCATTCGTTTTCTTTGTTGGAATCAGCTGAAACTGCACAAGTTGCGTCGATTTTTTTTGGGGGGGGTGTGGCAGTATAAAGTGACTGTCACTTAGGGTTTTAGCTCTGACAAGTGTATGAGAAGATTTTTATTGAATGATCATCTTTAATAGGTAATTTGAGGAATCCATAATTTTTTTTTATGGAAAACCCCAACACTTAAAAATGAAAAATCATCCATTCTTACCTTTAATTCTGTCGTCGGTAGCATCACTTAGTATGTCAAACGCAGCTTTAACTGTTGTAGACGCAGATCTTACTAATACTACAATCGGTGGAGTTGCCCCTAGTTTGGGTGTCAACTATGCTGACACTAGAGTAGATGACAGTTTATGGGCGCTCGATAGCTCGCGTACTGATGTTAATGGAAATACGGTCTGGGCGGGTCAAAGTGGTGAGGATGCGGCAGGTGAGCTTGAAACTACTTTGAATTTAGCTGCTGGCACTCAATATGAAATTTTTGTACTTTATTGGAGTAATAATCCTACAAACGGATGGGATATCACGGCATCTGTGAATGGAGGAGCATCTATTGACGCAATTGGAACAGCTGCAGCTTCAGCTCCCACTGTACCAGGGAATGTCCTCGCGGACACTTTAGACTACGTCGTAGATCCTATTTTCACCGGCGGCGGTGGCGTTTTATATGCCCAATCTCTCGGAGTTGCAACTGCCGACGGTAGCGGTAATGTAACAGTGCAGGTGAATGACTTAGTTCGTCCAACTGGTGAAGACCGAACTTGGTATGATGGAGTAGCATTTGAAGTCGTTCCTGAGCCTTCTGTCGGTCTACTCAGTCTCTTGGGTGCAGTCGGTTTAATGCGTCGTCGTCGATAGCTTGATCAACCCTAAATTATTTATTTTCTTAAAATCCTGCCTCATGAGAGGTGGGATTTTTTCGTGAGACATTCACTATTCATTGCATAGGTCATCTTTTGGGTAGCCTATGTGGGAATAGTCGTCTGTAGGATCTTGGTTTTACCCATCGCTGTGAGCGCTGCACCTGATTTTGGTAGAATTAAAAAATCGCCTTTCTTGAATTGGTTCCCATTAGCAGATTCAAGAATCCCAGTGATTACCGTGATGATGGAAAAGCGTTCATTTAAAGGCTCGACCGTGTCACCCTTGTTGAGTTCCAGTTGATTGACTTTAAAAAAATCGCACGCCGCCAGGGTGTTTCCTTCAGGGGTATCCATTTTTGGTTCAAAATCCTCGAAGTCGATGGATTTCATCGATTGCTCGACGTGGAGATCTCTAGGCTGGCCATCGAGCCCGACTCGGTTCCAGTCGAAAACTCGGTAGGTGGTGTCTGAATTTTGCTGAATTTCGTAAATGAGAAATCCAGCACCGATGGCATGGAGCCGACCTGAGGGAATGAAAATCGATTCGCCAGGCTTGGGCTGCACGGCGTGAACTTTTTCAGCGACAGTACCGTTTTCGAGTGCGGTTTCGAATTCTTCACGAGTGACTCCATTTTTAAATCCAATGTAAAGATTTGCATCAGGTTCACAGTCGGCGATGTACCACATTTCGGTCTTTGGCTCGCCTCCGAGTGATTCGGCGAGATGAGTCGGCGGGTGGACCTGAATGGAGAGGTCATCTCGGGCATCAAGGATCTTGATGAGAAGGGGGAAGCGTTCGCTTTCAAAACCGGTTCCGAAGAGCTCTTCGCGGTGTTCGCTCCAGAGTTCGTGAAGCGTTTTTCCCTCATAGGGACCGTCGGTAACGACCGATTGTTCCTCGGGGCGGTCGGTAATTTCCCAGGATTCACCGTAGGGCTGTTGATCAGGAAGTGGCCGCTGATAATTGTCTGCGAGAGCGCGTCCACCCCAGACGCGGGTCATGTAAAGAGGGGCGAATTTGAGTGGTTCCATAGGTTTTGAAAATTGTTTAAGAGAAAATGATTATATAGGGAAGGTGAATTCTCACTTGCTAAATTGTCATTGCTTATGAGACAACGGTGGAGCGCAATTCTGCACCACCACAAGCATTCTATGGCAAAGCCCCAAAATCGAGCGAGAAAACAGCGGGCTGTCGTGGCCGAAAATGAAGGCAGCCAAAGCATTCTTGGCATCGTTTTATTAGCTCTGGGCTCGATTCTTTTTATCTCTTTTTTGAAATTTACTGCGGTTGATTTCACCGACTGGGCTTTACTGGGATCATTCGCTCCGGAAGGGGCGGTCGATGGGCCGACTCAGAATTTGATCGGACCGATTGGCGCTCTTTTTGGCTTTGTCTTTATCGGGCTTTTCGGCGCAGCAGCTTACCTAGTAGCAGCAGTCTTTATCTGGCTGGGGATTGCGGTGGTCTGTTTCAAGAGTCGTCTTGGAGCAAGGACTTTGCTCGGCTTTGGGGTGCTAATGCTTGGAAGTGCGGCTCTTTTTAATGTCCTGGGATGGGCTGAAAATCGCTATCATGTGCAGTGGGCTGGTGGAGTTCTAGGAGAGGGGATCGGTCATTACGTTTTCTTAAATCTTCTGGGGCCGATTGGTTCTGCCATTGTTCTGATCGCGATCTATCTCATCAGCTTAGTGATGATCACGGGACTGCACCCAGTTTCTTTTATACGCACAGTACAGGCCGGAGTTCTCGAGTGGTGGGCCAATTTTCGAGTCTCTCGTTCGGGGATGCCCTTACCGGAAGCAGAGCCTAAGCCAGCTCGCAAGCGTGCCTCGCGGAAGAAAAAAGCCGATACTCCAGATCCAGATGACGAGGATGAAATCATCCGCCCTAAGACCGAGGTCGAAGATGATGGTCAGGTGAAACTTCCTCTGCGGGAAACTCCTGCCCCTCAAATTATCGACGCCTCCGTTAGGAAAAAGCCAACCATGGAACTGGGGGCGAGCCCATTTAATAAGAAAAAGAAAGCGGAGCATACTGGCCTCAGCATTGATGGTTTCGAGGATTATGAGCTGCCAGGCTTTGACCTGCTCGCCTATGAGGAAACGGAGGAGCCTGAAGAAGATTTTAGCTCTGAACTTCTCGCGACTCAGCAGACGATTATCGAGACTTGTAAGGCTTTTGGAGTCGAGGTCACCGCAGGGGATATCACCCGTGGCCCGACGATCACTCGATACGAAATTTATCCCAGCATTGGTCTTCGAGTGAACCGCATTTCTCAGCTCGAAGCGGATTTAGCGCGGGCGACTAAGGCGGAACGCATTAATATTCTCGCCCCAATTCCGGGTAAGGACACCGTCGGGATCGAGATTGCCAACGATAACAAGGTTGCAGTGCCACTGCGCGAGCTTCTTCAGGATGAAGGCTTTGCGAGTTCGAAGCGCAAGATTCCGCTAGCGCTCGGTAAGGATGTTTACGGAAATACCGTCATCGGTGATCTCGCGGCGATGCCTCATTGCCTCATTGCGGGTGCTACTGGTGCGGGTAAATCGGTTTGTATCAACTCCGTCATTACCAGTATCCTCTACAAATTTTCTCCTGAGGAACTGCGTTTCATCATGATCGATCCGAAAGTGGTCGAGATGCAGGTTTACAGTAAGCTACCACACCTCGTGGTGCCAGTGGTGACTGA
>CALGMJ010000089.1 GCA_937958875.1 uncultured Verrucomicrobiales bacterium
TGAAACCGACTTCTCACTCCATCGCTGTCATACCTGTCAAAAAACAGAAACTTCTGACCCTGAACTCGAATTTCGAGTTTCCGAAGACGGTGAAGAATATTGTCTCGACCACCTTCCTACTCACCCTAAATCTAACTCATGAGCTCACTAGAATTCACACCTCGCCCGGATAAAAAGGAACTCGATGAATCCCTTGCATTCTCGCCTAAGTTTGATGCCGATGGCCTCATCGCTGCGATGGCGATCGACTCCGAAACGAACGAGCCTCTCATGCTCGCTTACATGAATGAAGAGTCTCTCAAACTCACCTTAGAAAAAGGTGAAGCAGTCTACTATTCCCGCTCCCGTCAAGAGATCTGGCATAAAGGCGCCACCTCAGGCCACACCCAGAAAGTCCATGAAATCCGTACTGACTGTGATCAGGATGCCCTCATCCTCGTGGTCACTCAGCAGGGAGCCGGAGCCTGCCACACCGGACGCCGTTCCTGCTTCTATCGTACGATAAAACTGCCATCAAATCCGGTCGAACTGGCTCTTAATAATGAGGAAAAAACCTTCGATCCAGATGCCGTTTACGGGACAAAATAAGATCACTTAATGAAAAGAAGTCTCTTGATTAAGAAAAATTAACCTTGATCAATGACAACTTCTTACGCTTTCTAATGGTTAAACCAGTTAACTGTTAGTCATGCCACGATATCAAGACCCCTCCCCTCAAGAACTTCACGCCCTATCCATCCTATGGAATGAAGGACCTAGTACGGTCGGAGCCGTACATGAAATCCTCTTCCAAGGCGACGAGCGAACCTATACGACCACCCTCGCGGTGATGCGTAATCTGGAACGAAAAAATCTCGCTTCTCGTGCTCGAGAAGGTCGAGCTCATGTCTACACCGCGAAGCAAGATCGTGAAGTTATCTTAAAGAGCAAGCTCCGCGATTTAGTCCAAAATGTTTTCGGAGGCAGCCTCGGAGAGGCAGTCCTCTCTATACTCTCCCACGGTGTCATGACACCAGAAGAGAAGTCCGAGGTTACTCGGGCTGTTAAACAGCATAAAGCCATGGCTGCCAAAAAGAAGACCACCAAAAAGAAAGTTGCCAAGAAGGCAGCAAAGAAAGCCGCTAAGAAGGTGACCAAAAAGGTCGCTAAGAAGGCGGTCAAGAAAGCAGCCAAAAAAGCTGCTCCTAAGAAGAAAGTCGCTAAGAAAGTTGCCACCAAAAAAGTCGCTAAGAAAGCGACTAAGAAGGTAGCGAAGAAAGCGGCTAAGAAAACCACCAAGAAAGTTGCCAAGAAGGCGACCAAGAAATCCGCTAAAAAAGCGGCTAAGAAGGTCGCTAAGAAGGCAGTGAAAAAAACAGCGAAGAAGGCCGCTAAAAAAGCTGCCAAGAAGCGCAAATAACCCGGTAACGGCTGCGCGAGGCAGCTATCCCATCCACAAACCTCTAACTTTCAGGGGACGTCTCTCACGAGACGTCTCCTTATTTTTTACCCTACCAGGTTTTTGCAAGACCGTACTTTCCGGCCAGCTCCAGGAGTTCCTCTCGCATAGGCCACTCATCCGGACGTTCACATGGTCCCTCGTGACGCTGGCTCGCGCCTTTTAAGGTCATACACCCTGTATTATCGCCCAGAGCACGGACTTGCTCGACCTCCTCGGGAGTCAGCCTGACATCGCTCGGCAGCGAGGCATAATCACGAATCTTATCTTCGATCGGGACCGCATCCTCACCAGCTTCCTGAATAACCGTAGGAACAACACACTTCACCGGCTCCTGAGAAAGATTCCAAGCAGAAGCAAATTGGATCATGCTCAGTCCATGCTTCTCAGCAATGGCACGCATATCCTGCATCTTATCCCAGCCACGCTCGATCCATCCTTCTGGTCGATAGCTACGGTGATCTCCGGGACGGAATTCGTGGCCCGGCTTCATATCGCCATGAAAGAGGCCTCCGTAGTCCACCACTCGAGTCAAGAGATCGACCCCATTTTTCTTCGCAGAGTCGAGCACATGTTGCCCAGGCCAAGGCTCGAGCGGATTTAAAATGATCATGGCCCAGTCTAAAACGTCTCCGAAATTTTCGAACACATGGAGCATATCGAGAGTGAAACCATTTGCTGGTCCGGGGGCGATCCCCAGCCGCTCGGTAAGACCTTCCTGCTTTAGAGCATCCATCCCCTTCCAGACATCCTCACTGGTATAGCCCGCTTCATCAGGATTATGTAGCATAAGGAGATCAAAGTGATCCGTGCGGCAATCCTTCAGAGAGCTTTCGGTAGCTCGGCGCAAGAAGTCACGGTATCCGGCCGGGCTACGTAGAGCCGGACTGGTAAAGCGTGGGTAGCCAGCACTGCCCTGCCGCTCTCCCTCGATGAAGTCATGACCGATCATCCCGACCAAACAGTAGCTATCTCGTGGGTAAGCCGAGAGAGCTTCACCAAGTGCCTGATCTGCCCGTCCTTGGCCATAAACGTCTGCAGTGACGAAAGTCCGGATGCCAGCCTCATAGGCGACACGGATGCACGATTGGTATCTCTCTTCATCTAGAGTTTCACCGAAATGCATGTAGCGGCCGCCACTCCAGGTTCCGTAAGCTGTCTGAGTCAGGTTCATGGATTTGAATAAGCGTCAACGGAGCCATTCTTTCAAGTGAAAGACATTCAAACCACAGCTCAGGATTTTTTCCGTCTATTTAATTTCACGAATTCGGATATTCCGAAAAGCAATGGGCCCTCGATTTTTCTGAAGCCCGATGAATCCAGCAGGTCTCGGCTTTGAGGCCTTGTGAGTGATGAGCTTCTTCCCATCTAAAATGACCGTGACGATCCCCTTTTCCACCTTCAGCTCATATTTACGCCACGCGTCTTTTTCCCCCTGCCCTTCCACCTTTTCAAACTTTACGATGCTGCCGGTAGGAAAGCCATTTGTGGCAGGAGCGATGTTCACCTCATAACAATCCTTTGCCTCATCTAAGACCTTCGCTTCCTTATTTAAGAAAACACCACTGTTCGTGCCCAGAGCTGCTCTAAATTCGAGCTCGAGCTCATAGTTTTCATATTTCTGATCTGTCGTGAGCAGACAAATCTCTCCCTCACTCGCGGTAATAGCTCCATCATTAACAGCCCAATTCGCCTTCCCCTGGCTCGTCCAGCCCTGAAGCGTCTTTCCATCAAAGAGTGAGACCCATTCCCCAGCCGAAGCCGGCAGAGCTAAAAGCATCAAAAATACGATCAATTTCATCTTTGGGAAGGTTAAGGAGAGCACCGTGGGAAACAACAAAAACGACCCGACACTTTGTCCCGGAGTGTTCATTTTTTGTGTCATTTTGTCCCTATGAACGCTGACTAAAAAGCACCAAACCCTTATAAAGCCAAGAAAAAGTCAATTTGGCGCACGACGTGCCATAGAAAGAAGACGTTAACCAAAACCAATTAAGAAAAATGACATTAACTCATCGATTCACCCAAAACCCACTCAGCCTTTTCCAGAACTTCGATCGTATCTTTGATCAGGCTTTACAGCAGCTAGATCGTCCCAGCGAGAGACCTGTCGATGGCGTCTATGACTACGAATCAGAAGATGCCTATGTGCTCCGACTCGAGCTTCCGGGATTCAGTAAGGAAGAGGTCAAACTCTCTCTCGAAGATCACGAACTCAAAGTCGAGGCGGATGCTGGCGAGGACGAAAGCGCTTTTCGAAGCTCTTACTCAGAAGTCTTTTCCTACCCAGATGACATCCAGGTCGATGCCATCACGGCCAAACTGGAAAACGGGATTCTGGAACTAACTCTACCGAAAAAAGAAGAAGCCAAGCCCGTCGTCACTGCCATCGAAATTCAGTAAGCGAACTGCTTCTTAAATTTAAAATCTAATAAAAATCATGTCTGAAGAATCAAAAAAGAACAACGAAGTCACGAAAGTCGAAGAGACGAACACTCCTGTCGCAGCTGCGCCGGAAAAACCCCGCCAAAAAGAGCGCCCTCGCTTTAAAACGCGAGCGACCGAGAGAGGCTTAGAACTTTCGGTCCTTCTCCCCGGAGTGTCTGCGGAGAACCTCAGCGTTCATGTGGAAGACCGTCTTCTAACCCTCAAAGCTAGACGTAACTCGGTGGACTACCCGAGCTATGGAGATCAGGCGGAAGAAGCACGAGACTACGAACTGGGGCTCAAGCTCCATCAGGATCTCGATCCCGAGCAGATCTCCGCGAAGCATCAGAACGGGATCTTGACTCTCACGCTCAATAAGCGGGCCGAGATCGCCAAACGCCAGATCGACATTCTAGCGAACTAACTCTTTTTCATGTGTGTGTGTAGATAAGATGCTGAAGCGGCGATTTCCGATAAGGAAGTCGCCGCTTTCTTTTCTACCCCTTACTCGCCACCGGAGGGTGCTCTTTTATAAACGTAATAATCTCCTCCGTTTCCTCACTCAGCATGAGGTAGCGGGCATAGTCTCTCCCTTCTGCAAGCTGCTGAATACAGGGCCAGAGCATGGTATCTTCGGTATATCGCTTATTACCGAGAAAGATCATCGGACTAATTTCACCTGAGGTCGCGTAGTGATTCTGTGCCGCATCCTGAAAAATTTCCTGAGTCGTGCCCGCACTCCCCGGTGCGAAGATGATGCCATGTGTCGCGATGGTCAGAAGTCCATCTTCACGAATGCTATTCGAGAAATATTTGGCCACGTGAGCAGAGAACATGTTGGTGGGCTCATGCCCGTAGAACCAAGTCGGAATGGCGAGACTGGAATGCCCAGCCGGGTAGCGATCGATCACCCTTTGAGCTGCTTCAATAAAGCCTTTGCTCGTGTAGTGAGGCGCGGTGGCGAGATCATCAAGCACTTGGTCGAGTTCCTCTTCCGTGGTATCGGCGAGGTATGCGCCGAGATTGGCTGCCTCCATAATTCCAGGCCCTCCGCCACTGGCGACGAAGTATCCCTCGGCTGTAAGACGGCGAGTGAGATGAGTCACTTTCCGGTAAGAAGGATCATCCCGTCGGGTGCCGTGACCTCCCATGATGGCGACAACCTTCTTCTGCCCATCCTTTTCAGTCCGACCTTCTAGGAGATCGGTGAGAGCATCATCGATGGCATGATCATGAAGGCGTTCGGCAAGGGCTTCTACGATATCTGGCGTTTGCTTCCCATATTTAACGAAGTGATCGTAAATCTGCTTATCGACACTGAGGTCTTCCGCCTCGGTCCATCCAGCCATCAGCTCCTCACGAGTATACAGCTCCGGGCGATATGGATCGTAAGGAAGACCTGAGAAAGATGGGAAAATAAGAGCCCCTTTTTCCTGCAGATCACAAATCGATAGATCAGTTGGAAATTGGCAGCCTAAAAAGATCGCTCCCTCACATTCGAGCGATACCCAGTTAAGCTCAACTTCTCTAAGGTCAAGTCCTTGAAGGACCGTGCAGTTCAAATTCTCCCCGGCCCGGGCTAGGGCTTCGAGGCTATCAAGTTCGCGAACAATGGAGCATTTCATAAGTTAATTTCAGAGGGTTTTAAGACGCCAACATATGGCAGATTTCGGTATTTTCCGTCATAGTCGAGACCGTAGCCTACGACAAATTCGTCCCCGATTTCAAAGGCTGAATAGTCGGCTTCGACGGCCACGGGGCGCTCTTTATCTTTTGTCAGCAGGACACAGGTTTTGACATCGGCAGCACCGAGATCGATCAACTTTTTTGACACCGCTTCCAGAGTGCGCCCGGTATCGAGAATATCATCAAGAAGAAGGATCGAGCGTCCTTTCACATCCGGGAGCTTAGCATCGAGAAAGTCCACCACCCCGGAGCTCTCGGTTCCACCGTGATAACTGGCTACATTGAGGCACTCGATCTCTAACTTCAGAGGCACTCTCCGAAGAAGGTCCGCCATAAAGACAAGAGCTCCTTTTAAAATTGCTACGACCTGAAGCGATTCTTGGTTCGCAAAATCAATACGGATTTTCTCCGCAATAAGATCGAGTCGTTTCTCGATGACTTCTTCAGCAATGAGAACTTTCTCAATGTCTTCGTGCATAGAAAATGACCTTACGCAGGATCATTCTCAGGTCGATGAGAAGATGACACGGATGTCTCTTTGGTAAAATTTGCGTAGCCTTCTGGCCCCATGTATTTCTTTAGGAGCTTTCCAGGAGCCTGGGTGAGATCAACAAGGATCAAGGCCTCAAGACAGTGCTGGAAGTAGGGATTTAATGCGAAATCTAACAATGTCGCATTCATTTTAAAATACTGCCGCAAAAGAACAGGAAGCCCCTTTCCATCTGGCTCATGACGAGAGACCTCAGCGGAGACCTCTTCTACGCTGGAAAATTGATCACCCAGCCCACTCTCATCATCGGCGAAAGGCAGAAGCGGGCGCACATTTCCACGCCAGTTCTGATCGGTCTTGGTGCGTCTAAAATAACGCACGATCAACTTCTGAGAGAGCGAGGTATAATCATCGCTCGTACTCACCGCACCGAAAAGCCGAGAGTAGCGCGGGTAGCGTGCCACAAAACCACCAATCCCCTTCCACAGTCCAAGAAGGGCATGAAGTGACCGCTGATAATCTGGACCTACCCAAGAGCGCCCAAGCTCAAGCGCGGGGTTTAAATAATCTAAGAGCCCCTCATCCACCTCACAAAGGGTCGAGAGATATAAACCTTGGAAACCGAACTCCGCTAAAATGAGGTCAGTCCGTCCAAGGCGGTAACCTCCTGCGATTTGCTTCTTCTTCCGATCCCAGAGAAAAAGATGACCGTAGTAATCATCGAAGCGGTCTAGATCACGGGAACGCCCAGTCCCTTCGCCGACACTGCGAAAGGTAATTTCCCGTAAGCGTCCAATTTCTTGAAGAATATTTGGAATCGCCGCCGCTTGGGCGAGATAAACATCAAAACCAGCCTGAACCGCGATCGGGCCTTGCTGATTGAGAGTCGCGATTTCTTTTTCGATGAGCTCAGCCGGGATTGGCTCAGCGATTGCCACCTGATGGATCGTTTTCATAGGCTGCTAAGATAAGAACATGATGAGCCCCGAGGCTTATCGAAAAATGAGGTGACAGTATCGTTTCACTCAATGGTCGCCATTTCACGATGACGCAGGGTCGAGGGCGCAACGCCGAAACCTTCCTCCATTTTGAGACCGAGACAGGTGCACATCCCGCCAATCATGGCAAAATGGTGCACGGTATGACTGACTAAAAACTGAAGTTCGCGTCCAATGGTAGAAGGCTGCCACTCCTGCTCACTTCCTCCACAGTCCATCTTTACAAGGACTCCGACTGGTGTCTCATCCGTGAGAAGACGGTTGAGCCGTAAAATTACCCGCTTCACTTCAGCGAGAGCATGCTCAGTCGAGGCTTCCAGACGCTCTTCACGAGTCCGGTGATCGTAATCGACTTTTGCATCGGCAAGACCGTCTAAAAAAGATCGGTAGTGGTCTAGGCAATGACGTAAATGTTGTCCGAGAGTCGAGCCGTAGAATGTCTCAACCCCGCAACAATAATCCTTATCTGCGGTCTTCGCCAGAAGACGCTCCGCTTGCTCTAAAAAGTGAATATTTGATCGAATCAGGTGCTCCATCTGGGCGAAAGTTAATCCTAAGAGATCAAAAAGGTCGATTTAATTCCCAGAATCTCCAAGCACCTCCAGACGCCTCCGTAACCAGCGACTTCCTCCCTCTTTTTTCTCCGCTAATTCCCTACAAGAGAACGGCTTTCCTACTTTCGCTAAAATCTCTCCACCCTTGAGTTCCGTCAAACCACGGGGAATGAGAACCCGTTTTAATGAGAGTGAGAGCTGAGAAAGGATAAGCATCCAGGGTGGATTTGATCCGTAAAACCACACTGGAACGATCGTTCCTTTCATGCGCTGCATGAGAGTCACCACGTGATCATTCCATTCAGGATCCTTGATGCCACCCTCACGCCAAACCGAAACCTTGCCCGCAGGAAAGACAACAAGACAACCACCCGCTCGCACATGCTTCAGCATCGCCCTGAGGCTGCTCGTATTTTCAGCCGCGGCACTGCCTTTCTGCAGGAGAGACACTGGCAAAAACCAATTTTCCACTCCATCAAGGTGACAAAGCTCGGCATTAGCGAGAATTTTGACATCTCGACGCACTTCAATCGCCTTTGCCGAGATCGCTAAAGCATCAGGACCACCATAGGCATGGTTCGCGACGATGATCACCGGCCCTTCTTTAGGAATTTCTTCCCCCTGAAAAGTCATGGTGATATTGAGGCGATTCATCACCCCAAAAAAGGGATTTTCTTCCTGCGCAGAGGCCTGAAAAAGATCTCGGGCTTGCTTAATACCGCAAAAGCTTTCGATACCATCAATGAGCGAAGGCCAACGGGCCAGCTTAGGTAAATGCCTCTTTAAATCCGCAAACTTCTCTTTTTGATCCTCCTGCCCGTCCATCATTACAGTTCGTAGAATTCTTTTTCCCGGTGCGCCATCGCAATGGCCCATAATTCACCCATTGTAGGAGGCTCTTTTCCTAGCTCCCGCCACCCTTTTCCAATCTCGGTCGCACGCGTAAAATGAGTGAAAAAATCGGTCATCCCACTCCACCATGGATACCCTGGTTGATACACATGAGCCGGCTCTCCAGTAACGGCATTAAGCTCCAAAACCGAAATATTTCTTCCCGCTTGGAGATCTGCCACATTCGGAACTTTGACATCATAGCGACCGAAGTTGAATCCCGGAAACCGTGCGCCTAACTCATCAAAAGCATCCACTAACTCCGGCGTCACGAGATGTCTTTCATCAGTAAAAATCGCCCCTCGTGAGTGAGTTCCGATTGGTGCAATGAGAAAATCCTGACCATCAGGAAGAACCATATCCAGCCGATCGGCAAATTTCCGGAAGTAAAAAGCGGCCATCATGACTGCCCGTTCATCCTTTAGAATAAGTTCCTCTAGCGTGCTTTTCCCGTCTCCCGTAACCCTCTGAGGATGCTTACCACAGAGAGACAAAATTTGACCTTTTTCTTCCCCAGGATGCTTCGACCAGTGAACGCCAAATTCTAAGCCACCGATGAATTCCTGCACCACGACTTCATCCTGACACCCTGCCAACCAACGGCGAGCCGCCTCTTCGGAATGGACGATCTCCACCCCTACTCCACGCTGACCTAGGTTAGGTTTCAAAACGATGGGAAAGCGGAATCCCGCATCTTGAATTCGTTCGTAAGCATCGGGAGAACAGGCTGGAAGTCGTAAATAACGAGCTCGCTCTACTCGCAAATCGGGCCCTTGAAACGAATCCAAGTTCCCCCCCTTCGACTCCAGGGCAAGCCCACTGCCGGGTAAGGCTGGATTACAATTCGCCCAAAGAGTCCACTCCCGATTTTTGAGCGCAAGCCAAAGAGCCCAGCAGATAATGGGCGGGTAAACCGCCCACATCGGCCAAAATTCCCACCGGGTGAGGCGACGCCATTTCCCGATGATGAGGCGACGTTTCTTCCAACTCAGCATCGCGGCAGTACATAGCAGGATCGCCTAGGATCACCCGCGAAATCTGGCTCTTCGGCGAAATAATCCCATTCAATTTTCTCCCCAACTGAAACTCGACTCCGACTCCATGTTTGAGCGTCGGGCCGACACATCCTGACGGTGTAAGCACTAGCTTCTTCCCCGACTGCTTCATGAAATGCGTCCCCGCGGAATCCTTCCGCAAAGCGCTTTTCTCGCGCGGCCTTCACCTCCTCAAAACAATAAGACGATGAAGTCAAAGGCATATGGGCTTCTTCTTTGACGAGAGCTTTTCCATCCCATTCCCAGAAGCACTCTCCCTCCCCATCCATGGTAAATAGCGAAAACGGTGGGTAATTTTCTAAATCTGTGAGTCGTTCGACAGCTTTCTTAGCGGTCTGAATTTCGCCCATCCCAAGAACTAACTGCCCTCGACTCTTACTCGCAGAGGAAACCCCACCAAGATGCCACTTATTTAACAGACAGACGATGACCCCAAATTCATTGGCTAGCATCCAGGTTCCCCCAGCCCTCGGATCTCGCGGGCTGAGAAAACGAATTCCGTTCAACTGACGAACTGCAGGCGGCTCAGCAATAGGACGATCTTTTTTTTCGTCACGATTAAAGAAAACCCCGTAGCGATCCTGCTCGCGCCACCACGTCAGGGTGCACATAACTGATATTTTATGAGGAAAATCTTAAGGATCGACCTTTTCTGGCACAACCTCAGATTTTTCCTTCTCTTTTTCTACTCCGACCGGAGCATTTTTTTGATTCTTCGCTCATCCTCCACCTGAGGACATTGATTTACTCATTCATGTCGGGACTCCCATCTTCGGGAGCACCCAGAGCTGAAGCGCGAAGTAAACCGCGATCACGCCAAATGCTGTTAGTAAGCCTTTCATAGTTGTTGCATCAGTTAGAGTAAGTTGGCTCGAGATTATTCCCAGATTTTTGAAAAAACAAATGAAGATGAAAAAATCGATCAAACCTGCCCAGTTTACTTCTTGGCAGGAACCTGCCCAACTTCGGTGAGCAGATACGTCGCAAAAGATCCCAGCCAATGCTCCCCAGCATAACTTCCACTAAAGATCTGGCTTAGACCCAGATCTTCATGAGCTTGCGCCGCCTTCAGCAGAACATCTTTTCGCGCGCCTGCTAGCCCACCAGCGACACCACGCATCGTCCATGCTCGTGTCAGATTCAGCCCTGCAAGGTGAACCAAGTGGCCGTCACTCAGATCCGATACTTGAGCCGGAGTTAGCAGATTTCCCAGTTTCCCTTCAGCCAAGTCAGGGAAAAACCCATCTAACCAAACTGAAAATTCATCATTCGCTAAAACACGACGCATCAAATCTGCTTCGTTAAGCCCTGCTGAGAAGAAATCATTCCCACTCGGCTCGTAGGCGACAGGATAATCTTTATCCTGAAGATAAAACCCACGAGCCTTCTTGAGCAGGAGTGCCTCAAAATCAGCATCCTTCGTAGCACGGGCCCAGTCTAACATTTGCCCTAAAGCAAAAGCAGATTCCGGGTGAAAGCCACAACGAATGGGCCAAGTCAGCTTAGGAAGGTAAGACTTCGCATTCGCGACAATCACCTCTTCCACTGGCTGAAATGCCTCTGCCCATTTCTGATCAGATAGAGATCTCACTTCTATTCCTAACCGGAGCGCCCAAGCCCAACCGTACATGCGCTCAAAGGAAGGATTCTTTTTTAGATAAGCTGCCTCTTCACGCATCAGCTCAGGGACAAACTTTTTATCGAGAGCACTTCGTACTTCGGCGCCCCAGGGAGCAGATGGAAATAACCTCAAAAGCCGCACCAGCGTCCAATGTCCGTGCACAGATGAATGCCAATCAAAGTGACCATAGAACACCGGGGTCGCAAGCTTAGGAGACTGAACATCCTCCGCACTCCGAAAGATGTGACCAGGCTTATTCGGGAATTCCTTATCAAGTCCAGCGAGCGCTAGCTTGACGAACTGAGCCGCTTGCACCTCCGTCATTTTAGCCGAAAGGCTTCCAAGCATGAGTAGAAAAAGAAGAATGAGTTTCATTTCTAAATGTAAGCTTAGCGCGGCTGGCAACACACTACCAGCCTCCACCTCCACCACCACCTCCGCCGCCACCCGAATATCCTCCGCCCCCACTGCCTGAAGAACTAGGCGCACTCGAAGCCTGAGTGAGAGCAGTCGTCATTGCCGCACCTAAGCCCGCTCCTATAGTGGCTGTGTTAAACCCACTCGTATTTCCAGTATAGAAGCTGGGGCGATATTGATCCCCCTCTCCAGTGCTTTGCCCCACTGCCGCTAAAACCTCATCGAATTTCTGAGACCATTCCTGCTCTACATCCAGCGCTAAGGCATAGGGTAAGAATTTCTCAAAAAGTTCCGGGGTCTTCTCAGGAGGGTTTTCAAGATTGAGCCGATCCTCTTCCGCCACGGAGAGATATTCTTTGAAACCATCAATTTCATCCAGAACCTGGCGCCCCTCGCTCGTTGGCCTCTTGATCAAATCATAAAACAGGTAGGCAATAATGGAACCGAGTAAAAAGAACCCCATCGCCCACGGCCCCGCCATGGTATAGAAAATTCCAAGCATAATGAGAAATGGGATCCCAAAGAATAAGAGACCGATGAGGCCACCTACCGAGCCTGCTTTTCCACCACTCCGGAGTTGACGAACCGTCGAGCCCAGACTGGAAAATAGACCCGCGCCCCAGATCGACATGAATACGAGCATAAACATGGAAGGCATGAATTGGTCCCCCGCCTTCAACATGCAAAAAATGCCCAAAGTCATTAAAATGAAGCAGGGCAACCAAGCCCACAAGTTCGCCGTAAAATACCGCCTCTCAATCTTACGAGCCAGCTCACTCGCGAGAACTTTACGGGCCTTGTTGATACGACGATGATTTTTTTGCGTCATTTTCAGCTTAGAGATTCCCTTTAGGAGTCCGTCGAAGAGATGCTGCTCCACCGGCAGAAGCACCACCTCTTGATCATCTCTCTCGATGGTAAATTTCTTCGACTTCTCACGAATCGAAATGACCCGCTTCGAAGCCAGCCCAAGGATGCCCGCAGAAAAACATTCGTGATCAAATTTCATCTGCTTCAGAAAACGGACACCCGCTGGAGAAAAGCCTGCTGGCGGTTCCCAACGTGGGATCACCACTCCCGGAGCTGGATCTTTCCCGACGAAAAACCACAATCCCAACTGACTTAAAATCCCAAGCGCAAAGAGTCCGAGACCAACGGTGAGCAATTTATTCTCAGCAAAAAGATTTCTCTCCTCATAAGCCACCGCCTCCAGCTGCCCAGTAGGCCACTGCACCACGATACTCATCCCCTCGCCTCGCGACAGTTCTCTCGTGACGACAAATTCCGCCGAATTCAGAGACTTTCTCGCTTCGTAAGAATCCCCTTTCTCCTTCAGTTTTCCGGTATAGGCCTCGACATGAGTAAGCTCGACGCCGTCCGGAAGAAATACCGTAGCTGTGAGTTGATCGATGGGAAAAGCCCACTCATTCCCGCTAACATTCCAGTAAAGCTCATCCTTACCATCGACATCAGTCAGGAGCTGCCGATCAGTGGTATAGCTGATGACATAAGTGTAAATTCCCTGTTCAAGAAAAACCTCTTCACGCCCGATTTTGACCCGAGAACC
>CALGMJ010000090.1 GCA_937958875.1 uncultured Verrucomicrobiales bacterium
GCCACCGCAGTTGGCTTTTCACAATAAATGTGCTTACCCGCGGCGATGGCTTTTTCTAAAAATCCGATTCGATAGGGAGTTCCAGAGGCGTCGAAAAAAATGGGGTACGATGGATCATTGAGAACAGAATCCAGATCAGTAGTGTATTTCTCAACGCCATACTTTTCAGCAAGGGCAGCCAGCTTCTCCTCATTTCTCCCTGTCAAAATAGGATCTGGAATGAGTCGAGTGCCATCTGAGAGAATCACCCCTCCCTGCTCTCGGATTGCTAGAATTGAACGCACAAGGTGCTGGTTCGTGCCCATGCGCCCGGTCACGCCGTTTAAAATGATACCGATTCGTTCGTCCTTCATGAATTATGAGTAATAGATGTCGTGGTAAGCAGTGAGAATCGCCTCCATGAATTCGTGAGGATCTCGCTGCCACCATGAGTGAGAGAAAATTTCAACTTCTCGAAAGCCGTCAAATCCTGCGTCTTTCATGAATTCATCGATCTGGCTAAGAGCAATACACCCCTCCCCCATGAGACCTCGATCATTCAGGAGATCTCGCTGATCAGGCTTGAAGTCACAGATGTGGTATGTGTCCAGCCAGCCATTCTTGGCTGCTCGTTGGACCTGAGCCTCAAGATCGAGCTCCCACCAGACGTGATAAGTATCGAGGGCAATGCCCACATTAGGATGACTGATTTCTGAGCAGAGATCATTTGCCACTTTCAGTGATGGAATGGCGGAGCGATCTCCAGCGAAGATGGGGTGCAAAGGCTCCACTAAAAGCCGCACTCCCATATGCTGAGCCTGGTCCGCGAGAGCCGCGATTCCATCACGAATCTGAGCATAGTTTTCCTGAGGTGTCTGCCCTACCGTGGCTCCACAAACGAGGACGAGGCTTCCCAGGCCGAGACACTCAGCCTCTTTTAGAGCCTGACGATTTTCTTCGAGAGCAGCTTCTCGCTCCGAAGATGTTTTCCCGGTGAAAAACCCACCTCGAACAAGAGAAATTCCAGTCAGCCCTGCATCTTTCACATGCTTTTGAACCGAGCAGAGATCTTCTCCCTCGACCGCGCTGCGCCAGATGGAAATGCCACCAATGCCATAGCGGGCATATTGCTCAATACATTCAGAAATGCTCCACGACTTCGTGGTGACGGTGTGGAGGGCGAGATCAGGATAACTCATTTAGTAAAAAAAAATTCTATGTCGTTCCTCCGATGAGGAGATCACCGGGAACAAAAATCGACTCCTCACTCACTTCTCCCTCGATCACCTCAGAATAGATCCGCCGCCCCGCTTCCTTAGCGAGATCATACATGGAAAGCTCCACCGTGGTCAGCTTCGGCACGGTCACTCCACGTACGGGCGCATTATCACAACCCGTAATGCGAACTTGATCTGGAATCGAATAGCCGACATTTCGCGCATGCTGGAGAAGCAAGGAACCTGCGACATCATTCACTCCTACGAAAGTTTTCGTACCAGCTTCCAGACGTCGTCTCACTTCATCAGCTCCGATATCTTCCGGCGATGAGGCGAGCCAGAAATCATCATCTGGTTCAAAAGCAATGCCATGCTCTGCAGTCGCTCGAGTAAATCCTTCTAAACGCTGCTTCGCAACATCCTCCATCCCTTCATAGGCTACAAAACAACAATCGCCAGTGACGCCCTTCTTCACAAGGTGCCGAACAATCAACTCCATGGCCTGAGCATGGTGATTCACGACCTGACAGATCCCAGCAACATCACGATTTAATACCACCGTCGCTGCTCCATGTTCCTGAATTTGAGAAAGCGTTGCTTCACTAGGGCGATGGAAGGCAAAAACAAAAGCCTCCACCTCACCACCTTTCTTATGAGGATAAGGATCAAAAACTGCTCCCCCAGTTTCGACCAAGACATTGACACCCGCCGGCCCAAGTCCCTCACGAAGCCCTTCGACGAGATCGATCAGGCTAAAAAAGAGACGTGACGTCCGATTTCTCACCGGTGGAAGCACCAGCTTCACCGTGAGGATACAGCGTTCACCATGACGACGCACGGTCCGCTTCACATAACCTAGCCTTTCTGCCACCTCGGTAATTTCCTCCCTCACGGAAAGACCAATGAGATTTGAACCTGCGAGAGCACGCGAAACGGTCGCTTTTGAAACGCCAGCCGCTTTGGCCACGTCTGCCATCGTGATTTTTTTAGATTTCAGGGGCATACTAGGGAGGGGAATAGGATGGTGTGGGCTAGGTTAAAGTGAATAACCTAACCGTTTTAGGCAATCGCGCAAAACGTCTTCTTCATAGTCTGGACGACATATGGCGTCTGGATGAGTCCGAGAACTCGGGATTCGATCAAGCAAATTTTGAACCATCGCGCAGGAATGTTTGTAAGCAGGAACAGGGTGGCGGAAAGCGACATTCCCTAGATATTGTAAAGCATCATGCAGGGCAAAATAGCGATCATCTCCACTCTCCCAATAACGATCCCGCTCAGCGAATTTTTCGGGGCAAAATGCCGCCAGACCCAATAAGTAATCAGAACCATACTCGATCATATCGATGCCGAGGTCATTCCCAGTATAGATCCGAAAGTCAGGCCGAATGGCATCTCGGAGCGCAAGCCGCCTAAGCTCCTCCTCCCGGCTGAGGGACGAATGCTTGATCCCCTTCAGCGATGGAATACTCATCAGCCCTTTGATCACCTCGTCAGAAAAAATCATCCCGTTCGGAGCAAACATCTGCCCAAGTTCAAATCCTAGGACCTCTGGATAAGCACCACAAATCTCAGCATAGAGGTCAACAATCTGCGGGGCTTCCCAATCATGAAAACGCGTCGTCTGAAATAGAATCGGAGTGCCACCATGCTCTACGATCTCATCTGCTCCTTTTCGGTAAAGATCGATGAGCGCTCCCTCTAAGCCCTCCACAAAAACACCCGCAACAAACGGACGGCCCGCTTCAAGAGTCCGCTGCGTCCATCCAAGCACCTCTCGCCTTTCCTCTGCTGTGAGATGGTTCGCGTAACCGGTATCCATGTTCACAGCACACTGGAGGCCAGCCTCATCCGTACGAGCGACCGACTGCTCAAATGCAGACTGAGCCATCGTCCCATCTTCTTCAAAAGGAAGAAGACAAGCCGCAATTCCCTCCACCTTACGGTGCAATCGGCGCTGTTGTGCTCGTTGTTCAATCGGCATTACGATGACCACAATAACGTTGCATGCAAATAGAACAAGGGCGTTTTC
>CALGMJ010000091.1 GCA_937958875.1 uncultured Verrucomicrobiales bacterium
CCCTTCGATCAACTCGAAGATTGCCTAGACGTCGCCTCCTACGCGCTTGATGAGCTCCAAAAGCAACTCTCTGGCCAACTCAAACTCAGCGCACCGCCTAACCTCTATGCTGGGCTTAAAACCGTGAACGGCCCAGATATCGAACTCAACGGTCGTCCTGTCATCCCAGTCACTCTCAATTTCCTTCCGAATACTAAAGCCTTCCAGCAAGCTTATGGTAAATTTGGCGGCTCCCACCACTTTATGAGCCACTTCATCGAAGCTAACGGAGGCTCCATCCACCCAAATGTCCTCAAACAACGCATCGCCCGAACCAAGGGAAGACTTGAAACAAACCAAGATCCCATCGTCCATTTTCACGGTCACACCAGTGGACTTCCTAAATGGATGCTCCGCGAAGAATTCGACATCAAACTAACAAACAAAGACCCTCGTACTTACAATGGTGGGCGCGCATTTTTTAACTACGACATCAGTAACCCTCACATTCAAGGCTGGCAAAAATCTGCCCTTAGTCACCTCGCCCCGGCTCTTGCTGCCGTGCGAAAGGAAAAAGGCATCATGATTCACATGCTCGCGAACGAGCCAAACTTCTCCGTCCGGGCTGGAGGCTGGGGCGTCAAAAATGGCGGCTTCACCCCCTTCATGGTCGAGTCCTATCGTCAATGGCTTACCAAAAAATATCAAACCATCTCCCAGCTCAATGAAAGTCACGGCACCAGCTGGGCAGACTTCACCTCCATCCCCTCTCCCTTTCCTATCGATGTCGAAAAAACCGCCGGCACAGCACTCCACTACGACGTCTGCCGTTGGAACATGGATCGTGTCAATGACTACTTCCGCCTCCTTCGCGACGCAGTCAAAAAAGGCGACCCCACCGCCTACATCAATCTCAAGCTCCTGGGTGGCACCCTCGTCCGAGGAGACCGCTCTGATGGCATGGACTTTGAAACTCTCACCAAACTCATGGACATCACCGGCTGCGATAGTGAAGCCGCCCCCGCAAAAGCCACCTTCCTCTACAATGCTCCCGATCGCTCCGCAGGCAATAGCTGGCTGAAAAACTACTCCTTCCACTGGTCAGAACAGACCATGTTCACCGACTACGCAAAATCGCTCAAACCAAACGCCCCACACTACAACTCAGAATGGCACGGCCTCTCCACCCTCTCCTGGCGTGACTTCGACATCCAGCGCGAATACGTCCGCGCCGGCCTCTGGACCCTCGCCTCTCATGGCACCAATCTCATCGAAACATGGGCCTGGGGGAGAAATCGAGACGGCTCCATCTCCGGCCGGGTCTCCCTCCCAGGCTCCGCCGCGAACCAACCCATCGCCATGGACGAGCACGGACGCACCGCAAAGGACCTCAACGTCTTCGCCCCTCAACTCTCCGCCCTAGGTAATGCCGCCCGCCCCATCCGCATTTTCTACTCAGAAGCTGCAGCCATTCAGGATCATGCCTACGGCGAAGACCAAAAACTCGTCTACGAATCCCTCAAACTCCTCGGTAACAATGTCGGCATGACCACCGAGAGTGAAATCGGAAAACTCAATCCCACCGAACATCTCATCGTCATCCCCCCCAGCCACTACCTACGAGACCCTGAACTCGCAGCCCTCCAAAGCTATCAAGCCAAAGGCGGTAAAATTCTCCTCATCGAAAAAACCACTCCTACCCCGGAACCCTTCGCTCAGAAAACGGAACTCGGGAAAATACGCTCATCACTGCCGCTGAATCTCAAAAACCGAGTCTCTTTCTCCTCCACCCCCTACCTCCTTGCAGAAATTCTCCGACCAGAAATTGCCAAGCTTTCCCCAGCTCCCACACACCACCTCATCCCCACCATTACCGATAAGAACGGTCAACCAGCCCTCGGCATCATCACCCAGCAAGTCAACGACCCTAAAACTGACCAACTCATCATCCTTCTCACCAATGTCAGAAAAGAACCCCTCAACATCACGCTGAAGAACCAGAAACATCCTTCTCCCAAATTCGAGAACCTCCTCACCGGAAATCACCTCGAAGGCCCCCAGCAGCTCAAGCCCATGGACATCCTCTTCCTCCGCTTAGCAAAAAATTAAAACCCACTCTCTTTCTCACAGTCTTAAGACATAGAACATGTGGTCACCACAGCATCCAGAAAGTCTCAGTATTTCAGTCTCCTCAACGCATCAATACGACTTTTTCTGCGCCAAGCCACCTTTCACTCCCCACCATTAAACCATTACCAATACAAGCATCGATCGTCACCAGCCTTAAAGTATGCCTGGCATGAATGGTGTGAACAGCAAGAGGAGAAACGAGGCCCTGTTTCAGTTGCTTACGAAATAAGAAATGATTGCAAATCTAATCGGAAATGATCTTTCAACACTTAGGCATCACCTCGCATTATATCACCTCTCAAAATCTCTAAATCACTGATTTTGAATCTTAAAGAAATTCAGTTCGCTAGTTTATTTTGAGGCGATTTTTTACTTAAATTAAACTCTTTTAACCCAAGCAGGTGCTGTCTTACCATTAAATCCATCTCGGTAACCATAGTTATCCCAACAGTGATATGGAGTCTTATTTTCGTAAGGCAATATCAATACAGACTCTCCAGGCACCGAACTAAGCCGCATCACTGTTCCTGATCCATAATAAGGCAAACCAGATTCAGTATCATAATCGAACCTAGTCCCATCATACAGCACTTCAAAAGTTCCAGCAGTCATATATCTTGCCTCTAATTTCTTGAAGACAGATTTCAAAAGATCATAAGTCAGTAAGATCTCATTAAAATCATACTCTTTATGATAATATACGCCACCTTCAAAATTGTCTGGCGACAAATCCACATCCAATATTAATTTGATCATCACTTCATTTGATGTTAACTCAATACAATCATTGTGATAAACCTCCTTTAATATTACATCGCATTTATAGGCAGCATCAGTAAAGGCGAATTTTGATTGTTTTTTTCTAAAGAATTTCACATCAAACGTGCTGCTATTATCAAAATCCTCTTGTGTAAGTTCATCAAGCAATAAGAATCCTGATTGATCACGACTTTGTACGTTAGTATTGTTTTTATCGGCAATTAAACAAACAATAGATCCTTTTTCATCAAGAAAATAACCGAAATTTTTCATAACATCGGTAAGCCTATTGATTATTGATTTGACACTAGCATAACGATTAATGACAAAAAATGCTTTAGTTCCGTAATCCATGGCGAAGCAGAGAATTCTAATTTATCAAGATCAAGATCAAGATCAAGATCAAGATCAAGATCAAGATCAAGATCATAATTGAATCTGGCGTTTAAATTCAATTTAGTCA
>CALGMJ010000092.1 GCA_937958875.1 uncultured Verrucomicrobiales bacterium
ACGCCATCTTCCTTCATCTGTGCGACTAGCGCAGTCTTGAGTTTATCAACCTGCTTCCGAATAACGGCGGTAGGATCTTCTAAAATGGCCTCAACCAAAGAGAGCACATTCAAGGTAAAGTCAGGCTTCTCAGCATCGAGATGAGGAATGGTCTCGATGAGGTAAAGTCCCAGAGATTGGTTCATGGTAAAATCATCCTGCAACTCAATATTTAACCGTACTTTAGCTGGCCCGGTACGCTCTGCTTTAGGAATGATGGTGAGCACTTTTCCTTCCACGAGCCCCCGAAAAAGAGCGAACGCCTGCTTCCGCAGTTCCTTTTTTCTCTTAGGTGTCTCGTGGCATACCTTAATCAAGCGCCTGAGCTCTGCACAGCCATCTTCTTCCTCACGACTCAGAATATTGAGTAACATTCCGTGCCTGAGACGGAAGCTTGAGACGAGCTTTTCCGGTGGTGAGACCTGGAGCTTAGCAAAGGTCTTTTCATCCCAGTTCACAAAGCCCTTTTCTGGAGGCCTCTTTTTCATGGCCTTACTCTTCTTCCCTTTTGCGGCAGCCTTTTCCTCCGCCTTGATATTCTCAATGACATACTCAGGGGCCTGAGCAACAACGTAGCCGACATCATCAAACCCACGACGTCCCGCTCGGCCACAGATTTGCCGAAAATCCCTTACTGCGAGAATCTTCGTACTACTTCCGCCGAATTTATAAAGCTGAGTCAGCAGCACGGTCCGGATGGGCACATTCACCCCCACCCCTAAGGTATCCGTCCCGCAAATGACTTTCATAAGCCCACGCTGAGCCAGCTTTTCTACAAGAACCCGATATTTCGGAAGGAGCCCCGCGTGATGAATCCCCAGTCCATGACGCAGCAGCTTTTTCATCTCTTTTCCGTAAGGGCTCCGGAAATCAGCATCTTCCAGAACCTCAGCAATCTTCGCCTTTTCTTCCTTACTACAGAAGTTTCGGCTCATGAGGTTCTGCGCCGTGCGGGCACAGGCGAGCTGAGTAAAATGTACGAGATAAATCGGAGAACGCCCAGCTTCCACCAATTCCTCCACCTTATCTTCCAGCGCGGTCGTGCTATATTGGAATTCCAGCGGCACAGGTCGATCTTCAGACTTTACGAGAACAGTCTCCGCCCCAGTCAACGCAGTAAGTTCCTTCTCGAAAAACGAAGTCTCCCCCAAGGTTGCCGACATGAGCAGAAATCGAGCCTGTGGCAAGGTCAGGAGTGGGATCTGCCAAGCCACCCCACGCTCGTGATCAGAGTAGTAATGAAACTCATCCATGATGACTTCATCGACCTGAGCCCGCGAACCTTCCCGTAGGGCAAGATTTGAAAGGATTTCCGCCGTACAGCAGATCACTGGAGCATTGCCATTCACCGTGGCGTCTCCCGTGATCATGCCCACATTTTCTGGCCCAAAGGTTTCACAAAGGGAGAGAAATTTCTCATTAGCGAGCGCCTTGATCGGCACGGTGTAAAAGGAACGTCGTCCTTGGCAGATCGCTCGGAAATGAAGAGCAAGAGCTACGAGCGATTTACCGGAGCCAGTGGGAGTATTGAGAATGACGTTCTTCCCCTCGTAAAGCTCCAGAATCGCCTCCTCCTGATGATCATACGGCTCAATCCCCGCCTCGATAAGGAACTCCAAAAATGCGTCCAACACTGCGGGGCTCGATGAACGATCAGAAACAGAGGCGGGATCCAGCTTAGCCATACCGCCCGAACCTGCCTTACTGCCAAAAAGTGTAAAGCATGACGCCTCAGTAAAGGTAAATTTTTCGTTAGGGAGAAAAGATTAGTCGCTTTCCTGAAGATCTCTTAGGCAGAAATTAAACCTCTTACATCAGTTCGTCTTCGGCCTTCTAGATTCGTTTTTTACTTTGGTAGATTTACATCGCGGTTTAGCGACGACCTGATGTCCATCCTCGTAGACATGCGAGCATGATTCATGCTTTCTCATCGAACGATGCTATGCCATAGATTATGGGATTTAACGAAGTTAAGGTAGCCTAAACTAACCCTTATGAAAGATGACCAGACAAATTAACCGACGCCATTTTTTAAATGGACTTGGAGCCATGACATTGGCGGCGAGCTGTTCTCGTGCCGAAAATCTATCCTCTCTCGGAAAACGATACGGGGTCGCGCTTGTAGGCTTAGGAAGTTACTCCCAGAACCAGCTGGGACCAGCATTGCTCGAAACAAAACATTGTCACCTGACAGGAGTCTTCACTGGCTCTCCCGAAAAGGTGCCTGTCTGGCAAAAGAAATACGGTTTTTCTGATGACTCGGTCTACGATTACGATTCATTTCATCAGCTTTCCGATAATGAAAAAATCGACATCGTTTACGTGGTTACGCCACATGGACTTCATTTCAAACACACCATGGCTGCGCTCAAGGCTGGCAAACATGTCATTGTCGAAAAGCCGATGGCTGGGACGGAGGAAGAATGTCGACAGATGATCAAATGTGCGCAGGAGAATGGCGTGTCCCTTCACACAGGCTACCGCCTGCACCACGATCCCTATCACTTAGAAATCATGGAAGCTGCTCAGCAGGATCGTATCGGAAAAATCAAAACCATCGATGGGGCACTGGGTTACTATGACCCTAAGCCGCGTGCGACTGCCTGGCAGATTGATAAGGAGCTCTCGATAGCAGGAGCTCTCTATAGCCTCGGCGTCTATCCCATTCAGGCAGCCTGCTATCTGACAAAGGGAAATCCACTCAAAATCTCTGAAGCTAAAAGTTATTCCGGAGATCCCGACTACTACAAAGAAGTGCCTCAGGGTTACTCGTGGACAATGGAATTTTCCGACGGAGTGATAACCAAAGGACTCGCTACCTCAGGAAAAAGAACCAACTTTATCGAGGCGAAATCTGCAGAGAAATCATTGCGACTCGATCCCGCTTACATCTACTCGGGCCTGAAAGGCCACATTGGTGGGAACTCACTCGATTTTGGAAAGCCGAACCAGCAGGCCATTCATATGGATGC
This sequence comes from uncultured Verrucomicrobiales bacterium, assembly GCA_937958875.1. GTDB lineage: Bacteria > Verrucomicrobiota > Verrucomicrobiia > Verrucomicrobiales > Akkermansiaceae > SW10. The sequence continues at coordinate 3,012 of CALGMJ010000092.1, forward strand.
GATCTGCGAAGCCATTCATCAGGGCGTAGCCAGCCGCACTCCTGGAGAAATGGGCCTCCGTGATGTCATCATTTTAGAGGCCATCATGAAGGCGGCGGCGATGAAAAAGGCGGTCGATCTTCCAGAGGATCTGGGCTTTCCTGGCTAAATCATTTTAAAATGAGAACTCGTCGCTTTTATGAGGTAGCGTTGTAAACTCAGCCGCTTTTTCCCATGGCGAAGCGATGACTGAAAAGTGATGATGGGATCGTGGAAAAGAGAAAAACGCACAGGCTCTCATCGCTTCTACTATGGGCGACAGATTTCGGGGACAATCTACTTTTTCACTCTAGGACTGCTGGGGATCGGATGGGTCATCGATCTTTTTCTAATGCCTTCTCTCGATCGGAAAGCAGACGAAAAATACACGAGC
>CALGMJ010000093.1 GCA_937958875.1 uncultured Verrucomicrobiales bacterium
TAAAGGCGGGGACCATGATGATCCCTCCTCCCACTCCACAGAGAGCGCCAGCTAGTCCGGCGGCGATGCCGATCACGCTACCAATGACGAGCATTTTCATGGAATGAGTTTAGGAGGTTTTGAGGCTTTCTCCATTGTAAAATCAAAGCGGAGCAACGAGGCTTTAGGGAGAATGACGAGATCTCAAATAGAACGGTCACTGGAGCCGGTGGCTCGGTTTGAAGATCTGGCGTCCGCGCAAGATCATGCGTTGGTTGTTTTAGCAATGAATCTGGATTGTCTGATCACGATTGATGAGGCTCAGAGTTATTGTCTCCATGCAGATCCGGCTTTTGAAGTCGCGATTCAGGAAGAGTTCAGGCTTTATGCGATGGAGCAGCTGGAGAAGCGGGAAGAGCCGATAATTCCAGTCTTTGGCTCTGGAGTGGAGTTAGCACTTTTATGGGTCTGTGTGCTCTTATTTGTATTTATTCAACAGGGAGAAATTCTGGATTTAGCGAGCCGCTATCAGAATTCTTCCATTGCTGTGATTGAGGGAGGCGAGTGGTATCGCCCCTTTACTGCTCTTTTTCTTCACGCTGACTTAGAGCATCTGATGGGAAATATCGTTTTTGGGCTCATTTTTTCAGTGCTGGCGGCTCATTCTCTGGGTCCCTTCACTGCTTGGGCACTAATTTTGGCGGCAGGGTGGTTTGGGAATATGGCGAATTTGGCGTGGCATTATCCGAGGCCTTTTTTGTCTCTTGGAGCATCGACCGCGACCTTTGGAGCTCTTGGCCTCCTAGTCGGGGTGGGGATGTTTCAGGGGTGGTTATCGCGATCTTATCGCGAGGGTTTGCGGATGTTTTTGCCACTCATGGCGGGCTTAGTTTTACTCTCGCAGTATGGAGCGGGTGGGCCTGAGGTCGATGTTTCGGGCCACATCTGGGGATTTCTAGCCGGTGTTTTTCTGGGGCTACCAGCAGCACGGATGAAGCGGTCTGGCCTCGGTTAGAAGGGCGATATACTTAAGGTGTCTTAACATCATTTGTAAATTTAATCTTGCTATACCATGGTTATATAAGTGAAGTTCGTTTTTCTTAACTAAGGCACCCTCTGGTTATGGATATTGATAAACTCTCCCTAAAGCCCACCGAAATCGATAAAAATACGGGACGTATTGTCCTCCCGAAGTCACAAGAGGAGCTCGATCGTCTTTGCGGGCGTGTTCCGGGAATGCAAGTCAGTTCACGTGTGAAGGCTTATATGCCAGCCGTGCAGCGTCCTGCATTTCCTTTACCTGGCACCGTTACCCAGCAGGCTCATAGCGCTCCTGCGGCTTCTTCGCCGCCTACGCCCCCGTTTTGGCAGCATCCATTTTATGGGCTGTTCGGTTTCTGCGCTCTTGTGGCTATGATTCCTCTCTTTTTCTTCGGAATTGTGATGGTGCGGGAAAATGATCGTCTGAAGGGGGAGCTAGGATCTGTCGAAACGCAAAATGCGATCTTGTTAGCTCAGCAGAAATCTCCTGATCCAAATCAAGCTTATACTCTCAATGCGCTTAATGTTCAGATGGCTCAGATTCGTGACGATGTGGCTCAGCTGAGTCTGGAAAATGCAGAGCTGGAAATCTATTATGATGAGGCTCCTGATCCAGCTGGTGAGGCTGAGTCTGCCTCGGAAGAGCCTGCTTCAGAGCAAGGTGGCAGTGTGAGTCTGGAGGAAGATCCTCAGGCCTGAAAATCTCTCTAACAAATCCTAACAGTTATTTCCTGGGAATTCTACCCAGAGGGCTGTTAGGTCGATGGTTATTCTTTATAACTAGCCAAAAGCTCATCGTTTTTTCTGGTATAGAGTGGTGCTGCGTGCTTATTGCTTGACTCACGTTTCGCAGCAATGAACCAGACAATCGCACAAATTCAGGAAATCTTCGGGGATAGCACGGCGTTTTCCGTATCTGAGGAAAACCCAGGCTTTCCCATTATCGAAGTCAATGCGGGTCGCTCGACCGCTCAAATCGCGCTTCAAGGCGCACAAGTGCTTAGCTGGATGCCGACTGATCATCCTGATGTGCTGTATGTGAGCCCGAAGGCAAAAATGGAGCCAGGCATCGCGGTGCGTGGTGGTATTCCGATTTGCTGGCCATGGTTCAATGCTCATCCTGATGATCCCTCGAAACCGAATCATGGTTTTGTCCGAAATCAGTTCTGGAATCTCGAGTCTGCGGAATTTGAGTATAACATGGCGACGCTCGTCTTCACATTTGCCCCTACTGCAGAGACAAAGGAGCTGTGGCCTCATGATTTTGAGCTGACTGCTACGGTGAAAATCAGTGATAAGCTGAAAGTACGTCTCTCGACGAAGAATATCGGTGAAGAGCCGTTTCAGATCACTTCTGCACTTCATACTTACCTGAGTGTGGGTGACATCGAGCGTATTCAGCTCGAAGGGGTTAAGGGCTCTCACTACATCGATCAGCTGTTACCAGCTGGCTCGGAGGAGATCTATCAGGAGAAAAATGTCATCATCAACCAAGAGATTGACCGTATCTATAGTTCCATGAGTTCCCTCCTGTTAAGGGATTTAGATCGTTCGCGGGCGGTCTTTGTCGATAAGGCGGGCTCACGTTCGACGGTGGTTTGGAACCCCTGGAAGGAGAAGTCTAAGGCCCTAGCTGATCTTCCGAATAACGATTATAAGGAATTCGTCTGTATCGAGGCCTGTAATGCGGGGAGAGATCGTCCCACTGTAAGGCCGAATGCGAGTCACACTCTCGAGACAACTATCGGTCTGAGGCCGCTGCAGTAAGGGCTGACACCCAGAAAGAAGGAGGGGGCCTGGAAAAGCTAGAAAAAGTTAGAAAAGAAAAGGGCCTGCCCCTCACGGGACAGGCCTCTTCATGTATGTGGTATATGTGATGTTTTAGATCATCGGAATGCAATGACCATTCGTCATTTAGGCCATGACTGGATTTCATTTCAAGCTAAAGGTTTCAAATATTACAATTTTGTTTCAAAAAAGTGCTAGGCGGTGACGCTTCTTGCCATTTCATGAGAGAAAGTGGAAAAGAAGGGTATGAAACCGGGAGGAAAAGAGGGTGGCGAAGGCTTATTCATTGCAGGGTTAATCCTTTTTGGGTTGGGAACGTGGTTGTTCTTTGACTCGGTGCGGGTGGCGACAGCTCCATGGGGGTGGGTCTCTGGACGTTTTGGAGGGGGTTTAGGCCAGACTACTTCGATGGGGATTCTCTTTGTGCCTTTTGTGGCTGGGATTGTGGTGCTCTTTTATGACGCATCTAAGCGCTGGGCGTGGTGGCTTTCTGGTTTGGGCTTGGTGTTGATTGCGGTGGAGATTCTGAGTCGTATCCGTTTTGTCTTGGAAATGAAAACGACGCATTTCCTGATGATTTTAGCGATGATTGCCGCAGGTGCGGGTTGACTTGCACGGGGTTATCTGGTTCAGTCGCCCACGAAGTCTGAGGATGAAGAGGGTTCTTCTACTGATGGCTGATTTCGATTTCTTAACTTTTCATTTATGATGCAATCTCAGGTATTTCGCACACTCGTAAACGTTTTGTTTTTCAGTGTGGCACTCAGCGCGGTAGCTGGGGCGAAGGCTCCCAAGTTATTGGGCGCTTATTTTAAATTAGATGAGCCTGTAGAGGGAAACATCGTCTCCGTGAAGCAACCAGAGGGGATCAAGGCATACCTCGATAAGGTAAATGAAGCGGCGAAAGCGGACCCGAAATGGTTCGTGGAGTATTCAGAAAAGGCGACCCCGAACGTGCCACTTCCATTTCACGAGAAACTCGGGCTGACGAAGAAGGAGTATGATGAATATCGTGCGTTGTGGAAAAAGCGTGAATTTGTCTCTCTTCAGAAGGTTGGTATCCGTTTAGAAAAAGATGGTGATGAGTTTATGATCAGGGTGACTGGGAAAGGGGCTAAGATTTCTCTTCTCCGTTTTAATCCCGAGAAAGGGACCTTCCGTTCGCCAAATGGTCCTATGGAGCGGCTCGATGATATCGATACTGACCCGGAAAGCATCTTAGGAGGATGGAAGGGGCAGGAATGGCGTTATCTGGAGGAGTCTTCACTGGGCCTGACAAAAGAAAATTTCGCGGTTGGTAAAACTGATGATGGTAAGACCGGGATGATGATTTATCGCTTGCAGGATGTCAGTTCCACAGGACGCATGCTTTATGACCAGAGTGCCGTAATTCGGTTCGCACTTCCTGGGAAAGGGAAGTAGCGTCATTGAATGCAGGAAAAGCAAAAACCAGGAAGGGGGCGCCGATGGATGCGCCGCTTGCTGGTTTTTTTATGCCTAGCGCCGGTGGTGGTTTGGCTCTTAAGCCTCTTAATATTTTCGACCAGCTGGGGAACGGGCTTAGTGGCCTCTCGTCTGGAAAAGAAGATCGGCTTAGACTGCGAGATTGAGAGCTTAGGGTGGACGCCCTGGTCAGGATTTTTTCTCAAAGGTCTCGTGCTCACTGCTCCAGATGATTTTCAATCCTGTGGGGAGGTTGTCCGGGTGGCAGAGGTGGTGGTAGATCCAGGCTGGCAGCATCTGATGAAGAAGAAGCTAGCAGTCGATCAGCTGCAGGTAGGGGGAGTATCGGTCAATCTCCCGGTGGAGCTGGTAAAGCATCTGGCTCAGAAAAATCAGGGGGGCATGATCCATATCCCGCACCAACAGGTCAATGAGGGGGGGGAACTCGCGGTGGTGGAAGAGCCGTCTGAACGGCTAGAGTCTCCAAAAGTAGCGGAGAATGGGACTCCTGCTGAAAGCGTAAAAGAAGGAGAGGTGGTAGAGGGGCACTCTTCAGTCCAGCCTGTGGAGGCTCCAAAACCCAAAATTTCTCATACTCCACGGATGGCGATTTCTTTGGGAGATGTTTCGCTGCGCGTGTATTCGCTGAGGCAGCCGGAGTTAGAAATGAAGGCGGATGCGGTAGCAGCGGATTTTATGCTCGGGGGAGCTCCAGAAAAAGGCGAGCTGAAGATTGCGGAGGTGTCGCTCGGTCAGGAGATTTTGTTAGAGGATATTTCTTGGCCGCTTGAGTGGGATGGTGAGTTATTGAATTTACCGGAACAGCTCATCGAGGTGAAGGAGGTAAAGGTCGCTTTATCTGGAGCGATGAGGCCCGTGCGAGGTTTGCCATACGGGGTGCAGGCAAATCTGCCGGAACAGAAAGTATCGATGGTGAATATACTCGGAAGTCAGTTCCCGATTGAGATTGAAAAGATCGCAGCTCGTCAGTCGCTTCAGGGTTCTTTGACGAATCCTCGTCTCGTCTATGGATCGAGCCAGGCATTTTTCCGCGATGTCGTTTATCAGGATTCGAATGATGGCACAGAGGTTCGCTTTGAGACGGGGCAGGCATTTTTTCAACTCAGCCCGGCGGGCTTAGTGACGCCAGATTTCCGATGGATCGGGGAGGAGGATGCGATTTTGGGGAACGGTTTTTTAACCGCTGCAGGTGAGGGGGCGATGGTCGTGCGGCTGGTAGGTAGTGCGGAGCGGGCAGAGGGGTATGAGCGGCGGGCGCAGGCGTGGCGGGAAGGTTTTTCCCTGCAGATGCAGCCGTTAGAAACGCCAGATCGCTGGTTTAGTGATGTGCGGGTGGATCTCGGGGCTGGTGGGGTGACGGTTTCCCTTGAGCGTGAGGAGACTTCGCCCAAGATTCTGCCATGAGAATCATCGCAGGCAGCGCAAAAGGCCATCGACTCAAAGTGCCTCGAGAGGTGTCACGCCCGACGACGGATCGGGTGAGGGAGTCTGTTTTTGGGGTTTTGAGCGAGCGGGTGATAGGGGCGCAGGTGCTGGATCTCTTTGCTGGTTCTGGCGGTCTGGGGATTGAGGCACTGAGTCGGGGCGCGGAGAGCTGTGTCTTCGTTGAGCAGAATCGAGGAGCGGTGAAGACGATTGAGGAGAATTTAAAAAAGACTAAGGTTTCTGGAGGCCAGGTCGTGCAAAAAGACGTCGTGCGCTATCTGGAAGGAGAGCGGAATCAGTATGATCTTATATTCGCAGATCCTCCTTATTCGGATGGGCTGCGTGATCTTGCTGCAGATATCGTTGCGCTCACGGGCTGGGAAAAATGGCTAGAGCCCGATGGTTTTTTAGTGATCGAGCGTGAGGCTGCTGGAGAGGTTCCTCCTGTTACGGGGCTGGAGCTGGTGCAGCAGAGAGACTATGGCCGTAGTCGAATTGTGATTTATCGTCGTCTTTCCTAGCCTGTCGCTGTGGTTTTATTTTGCTACCGCATTTTTTACCCGCTGGTCTGTGTGCTGGCGGCTCCCTTTTGGCTCCTGAAGATGGTCCGGCGTGGAGGCTGGGGCTCTGGTCTCGCCGAGAGAGTCGGAATATACCGGCGGGACGCTGAGTATGAGCGGCAGGGAGCGGTTTACATTCATGCGGTGAGTGTGGGGGAGGTTTTACTGGCGCTAAAGTTGATCGCCCGATGGCGGGAAGAGCGGCCAGGGGAGCATTTTATGCTCGTGCCGACGACGGCAACAGGAATGGCTGTCGCTCGTGAGAAAGCTCCAGGCGATGTTCGAGTCATCTATGCTCCATTGGATTTCGGTTGGCTCATCCGCCGGGTGATGAGGCGTTTTTCTCCACGAGTGGTAGTTTTGATCGAGTCCGAGCTTTGGGCGGGGTTATTGACCCAGTGTGAAGCGCTCGGGATTCCAGTCGTGGTAGCAAATGCGCGCCTGTCACCTCGGTCAGAAAAACGGCTCATGAAGGTGAGGGGGCTGATGGGGCCCATCCTTTCTACTTTAGATGCAGTCGGGGTGCCAGAGCCTGAGGATGTCGAGCGGTGGGTTTCGGTAGGAGTGCGGAGAGAGGTTCTTAAGGTGACCGGGAATTTAAAATTTGATCCTAACGGAGCGATCTTACCTCAAAAGCGGCCCGAATTTCAGGAAATGCTGGCAGCTTTTGAGGGGGAGAGACCCATCGCAATGGCGATCTCGACCTTTGCCAAGGAGGAGGAATGGCTGGCGGAAGC
>CALGMJ010000094.1 GCA_937958875.1 uncultured Verrucomicrobiales bacterium
CTCCACGCTCAGACCCGTCGAAAAATCCTTCACCCAAGTGGGCGGAGCAGTCTCCTCAGGCTCTTCACTGATTGGCTCATCCTCTTCAAGTGGCACCACTGCAAGCGTCATCCATTGATCGATCGCCTCTTCTCTCGGCAAGCGATTTTGGAATGCCAACACCTTCAAACTATCCACCCCAGAATGCTTCACCCATGCGACTGCTCCCGCACTATTTTGTAGAAGGGCGATTTCTAAAACCTCCTCAAGTCGGCCCGGAAACTTCTGATGAATAGTATCCAGTGCAAAAGCCTGATCAGCCCTCATCCACATTTGAAGGACAAGATGCCTCTCCTGCTCTACGCCATTGAGCAGAGCCTGATAAAGAGTCGAAAATTCCTCACGTGAAAAATGCTCACTCGCATCTAACAAGAGCGCAAGACGCTCATTGGAATCATTCTTCTCCCTCAAACGCAGAATGAGTTCATCCACCGAAAGAATCTCCTGCTGCTCCTCACGCTCAGAAAGACGCATCTCTCCCTCATCTGGGGAACGCTGCCCAAGCCTCAGCTGAGATTGAAGAGAACTCGACTCAGGCGAAGTCTGCACGCCCCGCCCTGCGGCAGCCTGATGCAGAAAACTCCCTGAAAAATAGGAAACACCCAGACTCAAAGCCCAGCAAGCAGCCTGCATCAATCCCTTCCGACTCATCAGAACGGTATTACCATGACATTAAGTTCATGACGACCGTTTATCGCCAACTTCGGTCTAGCCACCGGTCCGAGGACCACGTGGCTTTTTAGGCTTCTCTCCTTCTGCAGGCTTAGGCTGTGGTCGCTTACCCTGCTTCTGCATTTTCTGAGCTTCCTCAGCTTTTTCAGCCAATTTTTCCATCCAGGTTTTCTTCCCTGGCTTCTTGTTCTTTTTCTTGAGCTCAGGCTCGGGCATTTTCTGCATCAGCCACGTTTGAGCGATCGAGAAGATATTCTGAGTCGTCCAGTAGAGAGCCAGCGCCGAAGCGAAATTGTAACAGAAGAAAAAGAAAATCACCGGCATGAACATGAAGATGCGACGCTGCATCTTATCGCCCGTCTGAGGCGTCATACGCATTTGAAGCACCATCGTGATCGCCATCAGGATCGGCAGCACATTAATAGGAATTCCAGCTACATGCGCCACCGTGTCCGGCTGTGAGAGATCGCTCACCCACCCCAAGAAAGGCTGATTTCTCAGCTCCACTGCATATTGCAGCATGGTGAAGAAACCAAAGAAGACCGGAATCTGGAAGAGCATGGGAACACAGCCACCCATCGGATTGACGCCAAACTCTTTGTAGAGCTTCATCATCTCCTGATTCATCTTATTCGGATCATCAGGATACTTTTCCTTTAGAGCAGCCATCTTCGGCTGAAGCTTGGACATACGCTTCATCGTCCGGGTGGACTTCGCGTGCAGAGGCCACATGATGAATCGAATAATGATCGTAAGGGCCACAACAGCCCATCCCCAGGCCCATGAATTCCCCGGAGTTCCGAAGAGGTTTGCCAGCTTGTTGAGCGTCCAGTTTAAAAGACGGCTTATTGGGCTAAAGAAGCCGTAATTCATCACCTCCCCTTTTCCTCCTTCAAGACTCCTCAATAGAGAATTTTCTTTCGGCCCAACAAAGACATCAAAAACGAGTTTCTTCGTCTCCCCAGCATCCAGCATCTCATCTGGCAGCGTTAGAAAGGTGTTAATCGCCTGTGAAGAAAAGTTCCCGCGAGAGGCTGGAAGCTGAACCACTTTCGGAAGCGCCCGAAACGTCGCAACATAGCTCTCTGCTGGATCGACAATGGTCGCGAAGAATTGATTCTCCACCCCTGCAAAATCGATACCGTCTGGCTTTACCTCATTATATTCAGACTTCGCCTTACTGAAGAAACCACCTTTAAAATATGTGACATCCTCATAGTCGAATTCACCCTTCTCCTGCCAATAGAAATTCTGATAATTCGGGCGCTCATCTTCATACAGCGGTGCAGATGAACCCGTAAAAATGGCCATCTTCCCAAGACGAATCGAGGTCTTTGTCGTATTCTCAACTTTAAGAGTCAGTTGGAGCCGGTAATCTGAACCTTTCTCTTCCGACGAAACCTTTGACCACTTTTTCGAAACTAGTAGCCCATTTTTAGTGCCACCAAGATAGGTGACAGAATTTTCACTCACCTTATTGACCTCATAAAAAGGTTTATCCAGCGACTCCCCCGCCAGAGTGGTCAAAGCCCCGATACGATGAAGCCCCTGATCATTCATCTGCACATTGAGCGCAGGATCATAAACAGAAACCTCCTCTTTAAATTCTGTCGAAGCGATCCCTCCTTCTAAATTTGAAAGACTAAAAATAGCCTTAGAAGTCTGGAGAGGGACACTCTCTTCTTTTCCCTCCACTTGAGACTCAGCAGGCAGCACATTGAGACCAGCTTGTGAATCAGCTCCCTCACTAATGATAGCTGGAGTTTCTTGAGCGACTTTTTCAGCCTCAGCCTTCCGGCGAGCCTCATTATTTTTGCCGTTAATCCAAATATTGAGCACCAGCAGAACACTGCAGATACTGACGACAATCCATGCTTTACGATCCATGATCTTAATTAGGTGTGAGGAGTAGAAGAACCTGATGAAGAGGAACCCCCTCTCGGTGGGACGGGGTCATAACCACAGCCACCCCATGGATGACAGCGTAAAATCCGGCAAATCCCGAGCCAGCTCCCTTTTAGGGCCCCGTGAAGCTCGAGTGCCTCCAGAAAATAGTGCGAACAACTCGGGCTATAACGACACCCAGAGTAAGGCCCACCTAGTGCATGAAGAAATGGGCGAATGAAAATCTGATACCCACGCACGATCAGGCGGAGCAAGTATTTCACGATTCCTCCTTCCAAATTTTGAGTCGCTTCACGACTTTGAGCCAATCTTTCTCCAGCTCCGCATAACTGGCATCCTTCGCTCGGTAGCGAGCAATCACCACCACCATCTGATTAGGCAAAAGATGATCTCCATGCTCACGCACAATTTGCCGAAAACGCCGACGCAGCAAATTCCGCGTCACCGCCTTCTTCGCCGCTTTCTTAGAAGTGACAAAGCCAAACTTACAACTCCCATCAAGATCGGAATTGGTATGAGCCCCTACCACGAGATACTTCCCCGCTGCTGAAGCACCCTCGGTACGCACAACATGGAACTCCGCCCATTGGCGTAAACGCCTCTGCCGCGATAGTTCCATGTGACAAAATTCAGCTTCAAAAGAAGCGAAACCCCAAAATTACTTGGTATTATTCTGCACCGTGTGGCGCTTGAAGTGAAGCTCAGCACCTTTCGGAAGAAGACGCTTGCGACCCTTACGGCGACGGCTTTTAAGAATCCCGCGACCGGCTTTAGTAGCCATGCGAGCGCGAAAACCGTGCTGCTTCTTACGAGTGCGCTTGGAGGGCTGGTAAGTCATTTTCATGGCCTAAAATGTATAAAAGGGTTGGTAAAGTGATTGGATATTCCCCTGTCCACCTAGGAAGGGGCGCGAAGACTACCCAGAGCGATCGCCTTGTCAACTCTGCGTGAAAAAAAATGCACAATTCCTCACCCTCTCTTACTCAACAGCCTTTACCTTAAGATCCCGCAAACTGAACAAACCCGTTCCTGCTGGCATCTTCATCGGCAAAACTCGCGCCCCCGTTTCTCGCTTTGCCCCAAACCAGTCTCGCTTTCGCTGAAACACCTCCTCCACAAATTCTCGGCTCCCCAACACAATCCCATCACTGAAATACCTCACTCGACAGCGAAGTAACTGCCCAGTCTCAAGACTCCCTCCCTTTTCCAACTGAACCAAGGCTTCCTCCCGAGAAAAGCCACGCTTCTTCACCCTTACCCCTTTCTTAAACTCACCCGACCTTTCGTCCTTCACTGAAGCTTCTCGTACCTGCTCCATCCCATCGGTCAAAAGCAGGCCCCGATAAATCCCTGCTCCACTCCGAGTCCAATGATCCACCGATAGCCCCAGCGCCCGGCAAATCCCTCGCCTCGCTCTCTTACTCCCCGCCACCGCCTCCGCATACCCACACCAACGGTAATCCTTCGGATCTTCTACCAAACCCGCCCGCAGCGGATTGAGATCAATATAAGCTGCCATCGTCCGGAGCGCGTCGCCATCTTCCACCAACACACATTTATAGCGATCCATCCAGAGCGTCCCTCTCCGTCCATGCGTCTTGTTAAACCAACGTGAAAAACGCTCCTTAAGCTCCTTCACAAAACCAGGCAAGTGGCACATCCGATCAAGATACTTCCACAACGTCTCATGGATCAAATCTTCCCGTTCCAGCTTTCTCAGCTGCTCAAGCTCCGCCTCCAACTGCCTCAAATAAGCTTTCGAGTAGAGTAGCTTCAAATGCTCCAATAACTTCTCCTCATCCACCCGAGGCCTCTGTGCCATCTCAATTTCACGGTCAAAAACAAACGACTTTTCATGAGCTTCCAACTGCAAAAACCGAGCAATCCCTTGCCCCTTCTCCGGAACCCGGAGGAGTAGATGAAAATGGTTCCCCATCACCGCAAAAGTAAGCACCTCAATCCCCGCAAAGCGGGCCATCCTCCGCATCATCACCACAAACGCCTCCTTCTCCGTCTCCCCAAAAAGCAAATCCCCACCCGTGGTGCGAGACATGACATGATAGCAAGCCGAACGATCCTCAAAAATAGCCCGCCGCCGCTTCCCCGCCCCC
>CALGMJ010000095.1 GCA_937958875.1 uncultured Verrucomicrobiales bacterium
GGTCTCGGACTCGTGATTCCTGGAGTGCCAGTCACCTCGGGGCTTCGGAGTTTACCTCTAAAAGACTTTCCGCCTTTGGTGGTAGGGGTCATCCATCAGGGAAAGGCTAAGCCCTTAGTAGAACGGTTTTTGGCAGCTGCGCGTGAGCGAGCAAAAGGCTTGGCTTGAAAAAAGCCTCTCGGTAGTGCAAAGCCCCGCCCAGCATGAATCACGGTCTTATTCTGAAATTATCTTGCCCGGACAAACCCGGCCTCGTGGCGAAGATTGCGCATTACGCTTCAGAATTTGATGCCAATTTAGTCGAACTCAATCAATTCACCGACCGCGAACGCGGAAAATTCTTCGCTCGTCTGGAGATCGACACCTCAAAGCTGCAAGTGCCACTGGAGGACTTCAAGGCAGGCTTCGATGTTCTGGGGAAATCTCTTTCCGCCAGTTGGCATTTCCGTGAGCTTCCCTACAAAATGCGTACCGCTGTTCTTGTGACGAGCACAGATCATTGTCTTAATGAAATTCTCTGGCGCACGAAGCTCGGGGAGATGCCTATCGAAATTACCTCCATTATTGGAAATCGGGACACCTGCCAGAAGATCGCTGAAAATGCGGGCGTTCCATTCCATCACATCGAGATGAAAGAGGATAAGGCAGCGGGATTTCAAGAAATCGATGGCTTGCTCGAGGCGCAGGATGTCCAGCTCGTCGTGCTCGCTCGCTTTATGCAGATTATGCCGGACTGGATGTGTGAGAAATATCACGGGCGTATGATTAACATCCACCATAGCTTTCTCCCGGCCTTTATCGGGGCAAATCCTTACCGCCAAGCCTACGAGCGTGGGGTGAAGCTCATCGGGGCCACCTGTCACTACGTTACCGCTGAGCTTGATGCTGGGCCCATTATCGAGCAGGAGGTTGATCGGGTCTATCACCATCATGCCGTTTCTGACTTGGTTCGTCTCGGGCGTGACTGTGAACGTTCTGCCCTCGCGCGGGGAATCCGCTACCACGTGCATGATCGCATCATCATTGATGAGCAGCGTGCCATCGTCTTTCCTGATTAACTCTTTCAGCTCAGGCACTTTTGCGCTATCCCCGCAGCGATGTGGGTTTGGTCAAAGCTTTCGGCAACTAAATGGGCGGACGCTTGGGAAGAGCGTTTTTATGGAAATCCAAACTCGGTTATCTCTGAGATCAAGGGAGGGAAATCGATCCGAGTCGAGGTCTACTGCGAGACTGAGAAAGAGGTCGAAGAGATTCAGAAGCAGTTCGGCGGCTCGATACGTGAGCTGAAAACTCAGAATTGGGCAAAGCTCACCACTCCTGCAGTCGCTCCGATTTTAATTCGTGATCGGCTCGTGATCACTCAGCTAGATTCAAAAAAAGACCGCGACGAACTCGCAAAGAAGTATCCCGGCCGCCATCTCATTTCGATTCCACCTGAAATGGCCTTTGGCACGGGTGATCATCCCACGACTTCGACTTGCCTGCGGTTTCTTACTGATGCCGCCGCAGAAAATGAGCCGGGCTGGAGTTGTCTCGATCTCGGGACTGGGAGCGGTGTTCTCGCCATCGCGGCCAAGCTTTTAGAAGCAGGGGAGGTGCGTGCTTTTGATTTCGATGCCAAAGCGGTCGAAGTCGCTCAGGAAAATACTCAACGTAATGGAGCTGAAGACGTGGATGTTTTCGAAGCCGATGTTTTCACTTGGAAAAATAAAAAGAAATTTGATGTCCTCGCGGCAAATCTCTTTTCCACCGTTCTGTTAGAGGCGCTTCCGCTCATGACGAAGTGGATTCGCCCCAAGGGTCGACTCATTATTTCTGGGATTCTCTTCGAGCAGTGGCCCGCAGTCCTTGAGAAAGCCGAAGAATGTGGATTTATCCCTCTTGAGCACCGTAAGCGTGGAAAGTGGGTCAGTGCGACCTTCGATGCGTCTAAATAAGCTGGAATAGACTTGCATCAAGCCCGGTCTGGGTGCAGAAAAACGCCGCTCCCCGGGGAGATTCGGCTCAAGGCCTCCATGATCGTTTTCGCCCCGGTGTTGGGCGACTCATTACTCTGTTTTAGAAAACAAAACCATGGACGCTATCTCTAGTCGCATCAACGCGGTCAGCCCCTCGCTGACGCTTTCCGTCACGAACACCGCCAAGGCCATGCGCGCCGCTGGTGAAGAAGTTTACGGTCTCGCCGGTGGTGAGCCCGATTGTGATACCCCTGATTTTATCAAACAGGCGGCTTACACAGCGATTCAGGAAGGCAAAACTAAATACACTCCGGCTGCTGGTATTCCCGAGCTGCGCGAAGCCCTTTCTAACAAGCTCGCTGCTGACAATGGTCTCGGCTACGAACCCTCACAGATCTGTGTCACGAGCGGGGCGAAGCAGGCCTGCTTCAACGCCATTCTCGCTACCGTGGAAGAAGGGGATGAGGTCATCATTCCTGCTCCATTTTGGGTGAGCTACCCAGAGATGGTCAAGATGGCTGGTGGTGTTCCGGTCATTGTCGAGACGAAGGAGTCTAACAAGTGGAAGATTACTCCTGACGAGTTCGAGGAAGCGATGTCTCCCCGGACTAAGATGATCATCCTGAATACTCCAGGGAATCCAACAGGATCCATCTATGATGCGGATGAAATTAAGGCTCTTGTCGAAGTGGCATCTTATGAGGACATCATCATTCTTTCAGATGAAATTTATGAGCATCTCATCTACGGCGATAGCAAGCACGTGAGTGTCGCGTCCGTGAGCGACGAAGCATACAATCTGACCATTACTGTCAATGGCTTCTCCAAGTCACATTCCATGACTGGATGGCGCGTCGGTTACACTGCAGCCCCACCAGCACTCGCAGAAGCTCTAGTGAAAATTCAAGGTCACACCTCCTCGAATGCGACCTCTTTTGCGCAGTATGGTGCACTCGCTGCCCTGAAAGATCCTACTTCAAAGGAATTTGTGGAAAACCTCCGTGGTGAATACGATGTTCGTCGCCAGTTTGTTTTAGGCCGACTGAAAGCGATTTCAAATGTCTCCGTTGTGGAGCCAAAAGGAGCATTCTACTTCTTCGTCAATTGCACTGATCTAGGTCTCAAGTCCGTAAATCTCTGTGATAAGCTGCTCACTCGTTACAAGGTGGCTGCTGTTCCCGGTGTGGCCTTCGGTCACGACATGGGCTTGCGTCTAAGTTACTGCACTACTCTTGATGTGCTCAACGAAGGAATCTCCCGTTTCGAGGAATTCTGCCGGAGCCATTGATTCGAGTCTGAGTATTTTTTCTATAAGCGAGGCGTCCGGTTTTCCGGGTTCCTCGCTTTTCTATGTTTCTATGCGGCGAGT
>CALGMJ010000096.1 GCA_937958875.1 uncultured Verrucomicrobiales bacterium
GACATCGTGTGTCTTAGGGTTCGTCCACGTAATCCAACATGGAAGTTGTTCCACGTGGAACTTAGGATCAGCCCAGTGATTTAAGGTAAAGAGGTCATTCTCTCCTTTCGTCATTCGATCTTTAAAATAGCTGAATAGCGACGGGTCAACATCACCTTCCTGACGCTCACATTTCGTAAAATCAATACTACGACCATTTAAGCGACAAGGAGTACCAGTCTTGAAACGATCGATCTCAAAGCCCAGTTCTTTGAGTGATTCAGATACCGTGGAGGTAGCATCGCCCATACGGCCTCCCTTCTCATTCTTCATCCCCACATGCATAAGACCACGCATAAAGGTCCCTGCAGAAAGGATCACCGTCCGCGAACGAATCTCCATCTGTAAGCTAGTTTGAATCCCTCTCACTTGGTCATTTTCGACTAAGATTTTAGAGACATTGCCCTGATGGAGATCGATATTTAATGTTCCCTCAATCAGATTTTTCATGCGATATTGGTAAGCTTTTTTATCGCACTGAGCTCGAGGAGCTCTCACTGAAGGCCCCTTTCCAGCATTTAACATTCGCCATTGAATGGCTGTCGCATCCGTATTCTCAGCCATCACTCCACCTAAGGCATCAATTTCACGAACCATGTGGCCTTTTGCCAAGCCACCGATTGCTGGATTACAGCTCATCTGGCCAATGGTATCGAGATTCTGCGTAAGCATGGCGACCCGAGCACCAACTCTTGCTGCAGCATGGGCAGCCTCTACTCCAGCATGACCAGCACCAATGACGAGAACGTCGTATTCTTGAGGATAACGAAACATAAAACGAAGCCAGATCTTAACGTGAGATTCACGAATGACAAGAATGGCAGAGTTTCGATGGTCTCATGAAGCAAGGCTCCAAATATGAATACTTATTTACTAATCACGTAATATTAATAGGGAAATTAGGCATTTTTGGGCCAAAAAACACCATTTCTTTAATTACGTCTAATAGACTTTAAATAAATAGATTACGATAATTTAGCCCTATTTTAAGGCCCTGAGAATTCATCGTATCATTTTTCCTGACCAGTGACCCATTCTGGGAAAAATCTTATCCAGGGATTTTTCCTACAATTTCGGCGTGAAACTGAATTTTATCGCCTGAACCATTTTCAAGAATAATTTTTCCTGTCTTAGCTCGCGCGTTTTTCGGGATGCGAACAGAGAGATAGTGCGTACCCTTTTTCAAATGGCTCGGCTCTTTGACAAATTTCCAACCTTTTGGAATTTTACGTATCTTTAGTGTGCCATCTGCATCAAGAACGACTTTAAGCTGAAGAATTCCGCCTGCTGCTAGAATTGGGTTCATGCTCACACTTTCCTCAGTCCCCCTTATGATATCAGAGCGAGGGCACCCTCCGTCTCTCACTAATGAGAGGATTTTTTTTTCGTCAATTTCTGATGGGAGATAATAGACAACGAGCCATTCGCCGAAAGGAGACCTCCTTAAAAGCATCGAACTCTCCACCACTCCCTTCTGTCCGCGCACGGCGGATTTAGCGACAGAATATCACCAACAACTCAACGTAACCGCGCGAAAGCCTTCTGGCACCTTAACTTCAGCGCGTGCGTGACTAAGAAATAAAACCCCAAAAAGGGCCAACACCGATGAGACTACAAGCCACTTCATAGCCATGGGATGGGCAATAGCGGTGATTCTTCCCAGAAAAATGAAATCATTGCTTACACGATAGCTTAATATTTCATTCTTCATAAGGACTTGTATTCTTAAGAAATGCCAAATATTAGTGGTGACACACATAGGATATGCCTCTTGTCTAGCTAGACGGACTCACCCATAAATGCAGCGCCCTCTTCCATACCATATGATCAAGTCATTCATCTCTTGGCTGCTATTACTCGCTGGCCTCTTAATTTTTATATCCTGCAAAAAACAGGCTGCTCAGCGAGTTAAGACTCCAGAGGAAATTAATCGCGATACCGAAATTCGGGCTATCGTTAATGAGGGAAAACGTATCTCTGAGCTGTTTCTAGAAATGCCTCCTTTGTTTGCTAAAATGAAAGATCCGCGTAGTTTAAAAAAAGCTGAGCGTGATCTAAATATTTTAGGGAGAAGAATAAAGAATGTGAATCGTGAGATCCGGCTCCTTCCAATCCCTGACCGTTCCATGAAAATAGAAATCCGACAGCAACTCCAACAAGAGTTTGCTACCATTCGGGAAAATATTCTACAGGCCATGCAAAAGGTAGAGAGCGTTCCACCAGATATTCAACTAGAGGCAAACCAGGTCATGAATAATTTTCTCAATGGTGACCATGGAACAGGAAAAATCATTCAAGATTACTTCTCACCGGCTTTGAAAGGAAACCGTGCTCCTCATCCAAAACTCGCAGAAATGCGGGAGACTCAAAAAAATGCACATATTCCAGCAGGAGAACCTCAGATCAATGGAGATCTCGAACCCATCGCAGCACCTGAAGAACCTGTGCGACTTCCTGCTCAAATCGTCGATGACGAGTAAATAAAAGGGTGACGATAATTAGGGTAGTCTTACTCCCCTCTCAAACACCCAAAAAATAACAGTGGTTCATTCCGAAGAATGAACCACTGCTACCACACATATACACACACACAAAATTTATCTTTAAACCGGATGCAACCCTTCAGGGCCCAGTTCGGCTCCTGGTTTGCTTACAGACTCAGATACCGGTTTCTCTGAAGCTTTCTGATAAGCTTCTTGTCCAGCTCTTCTGCCCTCTTCAGCTCCTTTACGAAAGCCTTTCTTGAGAGTTTCTGGTACTAGTTCACGGCCAAAGGAACTGGCGAAAAGAGCACTGTAACCGACGCTATAAGCGACATCGAAAAGGGCATCATTGAAAAGCGACTTCATTTCTGGAGCTTTAGACTTTCCAGCTTCAGCACCGGCGTTGCCACCTGCACGGAAGGCCTCCGCAAGTGTTTCAAAACTACGTTTTACGCTCTCAAGAGGGCGATCTGGATCTGACTGGGATGATTCGTTCATAATCTTACTGATTTCGTTGTCAGATTAGACCCCACTATTCGACTTTTGTTCATTACAATTCCCTTTCTGCTTTGGAATCGTCTGAGAAGCAGATTTTTATCTCGAATTTTTTAAGAAAAAGTAGCGTCCCATTATCAGCGACAAGACTCGAACTCGCTAAACCATTATGAAAAAAATTCTGACTCTAATTATCGGCCTCCTTGCGAGCGGGGTCATTTTACCGACGGCTGCTAACGCAGGCGGCATTCGCATTGGTCATTCATCTATATACATCAGTGGTCATCATCAATGCGGCTGCGCCATTCGGAAAAAACGCGTTGTTGTTGGTTTCGACTGCTATCACCGTCCCATCTACCGGTACTATAATGTCGCTAGTAAGCACCATTGTCGTCACTACCAAAAACCCCGCTATCAGAAACAGCGCCAATATCGCAGTCATTACGATCGTCGACGCTATGAGCAAACTCGCGGGCGCTACTATCAGCGTGGACAGAGAAATTATCAGCGCCAATGACGATAAGCCATGTCACGAACTTCCGGGTGAAGTTCTCTCTCGAATGAAAGAAGCTCCTTCCTAACGAATGAGCTTCTTTTTTTAGCCTTATCGCTCTAGAGCCTGCTGCTGCTCATTCACAATTCCACGCATCACTAGATCCGGGCCAATCTGACGAAAAATAATCTCAGACATATTCAACCGTTCAGATAGAGTGTTAGCGCCCTTTCCACCAATAGCAGCAGATGGCCCACCAGTTACGATAGGAGCAAGATAAATCACCATTTCATCGACCAGCCCAGCATCAAGAAAAGCTCCCATCAACTCGCCTCCAGATTCTAGAAGTACGGTATTTACCTGATCATTAGAGACCAATAGTTTTAAAGTCTCTTCTAAGGGCTGCTCCACTACCTGCCGTGCTTTGTTCTCACCTTGAAAGATTTGATATCGATTTTCATTCAGGCCTACCTTGGTCAATACAACTTTAAGTGGTTGCTGCTTTTTTTCTGAAATCTTTGCACTACGGAGGGTCAAGGCAGGATCATCCCGACGCACTGTTTCCCCAGAAGTAATGATACAGTCTACCTCTGATCGGAGTAACTGAACTGTCTCGCGAGCTTCTGGACCAGTCAGCCACTGCCCTTCTCCCTTAGGACGCGTAATACACCCATCTAAGCTCATTGCAGTCTTCGCAATAACCCACGGCATCCCAGTGCGTTGAACTTTACTAAAAGCGCGAATGAGCTGCTCGCATTCCTGCTGACAAATCCCCTGAAGCACCTCGATTCCCGCCTCTTGCATTAGTGTATTAGCTCGGCCGACATGAGCTGGATTCGGATCAGTAGCACCATAAACGACACGAGTAATGCCTGCTTCAATAATAGCTGTGCTACACGCCCCAGTCCGGCCGTGCGTGCTACAAGGCTCTAAAGTCACGTAAATACTAGCTCCTTTAGCAGCCTTCGGATCTTTTAATCTAGCCAGCGCATTTCGCTCAGCATGAGCAGTGCCTGCTTTTTCATGCCAACCTCGTGCTAAAAGAATACCATCTTTCACGATCACAGCCCCTACAGGTGGGTTTGGCGAAGTAAGACCAATTCCCTTTCGCGCTTCTTTCAGCGCTTCTTGCATCCAAGATATATCTTCAGTTTGCTTCATCATTAAGCTCTTCAAACTATGGCCAACAACATTGTGAATAAGACATCCAATAACTGAGATTAACTCTCCCCGTTCACATTCCAGTGTCGGTGACTTAGCGCTCTTCCCAACTCTATTCCCTGTTTATTCCACTAGTGGAACTCTAGTAGTTATCAGGTGGAACGCTGATTTAGGCAAGTTATTCGCAGTAAGAAGAAGAAGAAGAAATTAAAAATGTACCATCACTCACCTCTGGTAATGGGGAACAAGTTCCCCTGTGCAGCGTTTTTAAAAACACAAAACAGAGTAGCAAAACGATGAACTATTTTTTGAAGCTTATTCAGCTTCTAAGGGCCGTCTCATTACTAGACGGACAAGATTACTTAAAATCTGATTTCGCCCACAGAACGGCGTATACGAGCGCATTACTAAGGTGCTCGTGAATCAGAGCATTGAGATCACGACGTCCGACTTTTTTCTGGGCAGCCAGCATATTGAGGTACTGACGGCAGGTTCTGAGTTGTTTCAGGGTGGCATACGGTGGAGTCTTGACAGCCTTCAGCTTTGCTGACTCCTTGAGTTTCTCCGTAATCTTACCAGTAAGAGTGCCCAGTTCATCGAGCTGCTTCAGAGTATTCTCTGTGTATTTCTTATCAGGTTGAGAATCTTCGATTGTGATAAGATCACTTTTGATTTTTAGAAGATCTAGTGAAATTTCCGGGAAATGCTCACTGAACTTACAGGAGGCAAGAAGCCATTTGAGTTCAGGAGCTTTAATTTTCTGGCCAACCTTGAGTTTGCTAGGGTCGCATTCGTTATAGAGTTTCAGAATCCGCCAGTAGCGAGTGCGTCCATAAGCTTTTTCTGAAACTTTACCAAGGGTGTCTCCCTTCTCGATAATAAAACTCTGAGCAACCTCAGGAAGAGCAACCTCAGCTTCCTCAACCTTTTCATTTTCTTCCTCAGCTTTCTCCGGTTCCGGTTTTTTCTTCTTTAGATCAACTTCGGGGATATTGTCGATGAGATCAGCATCAGTTTCAGGCGTCTTGATTGGTTCTCCGTAGGCAAGAGCTGAAAAGAGAAGACTAAGGACGGTACTACGGCATTTCATAAACCCACTTATAGCTTAAAATAAAAAGCTGAACAACGGGAATGAATACCGATTTATGACGAAATAGAAATGTGCAGCTTCACAATAGTTATTCTATGCTTTGGTAGCTTGAAATCAGTGCTTTAAGTGATTTTTCGGTAATTGCAGGCCAAATGGATTCCCGATATTGCCCATCCCGAGCGGCTTTGGACAAGTAACCCAGCAAACGAGCACTGTATTTTTCCTGAAACCAATGCAAGAATGCGCCACTATTAAAGTCGCCAGCAAGAGGCTGATGAGTAGGAGCTAGAGGCTTATCAAGGAGTTTGTATTGTAACATTGAGACAATCCCTGAGCTAAACCAATGTGGTGTGTCTTTGTGGTAGCGAGCGATGTGTTTAACGAGTAAGCCAAGGAAAAATGAATTGGCTTCCTCCTCAGTCATTGTAGCCAGAGCTCTAGCATCTAATGTCATTTCTTCATTCCGTGCACCCAGTTTGATTTCAGCTGTGATCGGTGTTTTTGGTAAGAGAGAGAGGTAAAGCTGATCACAGATAGTACGATAGTGCTTAAAATACAGATTTCGGAAAAAACCAATTTTACCACGTAGTTCAGGATATTCTGAAAAATCGCATACAAAAGAAATCGGAATCGTATTTACCTTATCCATAGCAATGTTCCGCGTTTCCTTGAAATTAGGAACTAGCATCGCTTCAGAAAGATTAATCTCGTGAATTGCAAAAGGATGATCCTGCGCTGCAGTGATTCGAATTCTAAGGTAGCGTGTTTGCGCTGGTACTGAAGGGGAAACCAGTTCGCCTTCAAAAAATTCTGCTAACTCTTGCCAGGATTTTCCGTCTGATGAACTTTCTAAGACTGCGTCTTCAAGTTCGTGATCGTCATGAAGAATACCTCCAGTTTTGATGGTGATTTCTCCAGTGATAGGGACAGGAAATTGAAATTGAATATAAGACTCTGGAAGAATATTTTTTCCAGATTCAAACCACGTCTCACTGCGCCCATCAAAAGCAAGTTCAGGCCAGTGGTCTTCATGATGTTCTATCGTACTTGTGATGATTGTTCCGTGAAGTCCCTCTTTGACGGGAGCATCATAGATCGGTGAGGTTTCGATTTGACGAAGCTTGTAATAGAATAGACCGCGCTTCCATCTACTCTTGAAATCTTCGTACTTCAAATTTTTTGCCCAAGTAATCTCAGCCATTGCTGCCAGTCTAGGAAAGAGAGTGTAGGTGAGGGCTTTGGGATCGGGGACCTGAGCTGTGTCTAGTGTTGCTAGTACTCCAGGCACATCTTTTGGAATTTGAGTATGATAAACATCACTAACAGTCAGTAGGCCTGGAGTTGCCTTTTTTCCCTGAACGAGTCCTGGCGGGTGTTGCCACACTGAGAAGTCAAAAGTATACCAAGCAGATAGATCAAGTGGGGTAATTTTTACTTTTTCAATAGCATTTTCGAGAGCAGGTAGAGCCATCTCTTCTTTGCCTACAAAGTAAATTACTTTTTCTGGGAATAGTTTAGAAATCTCTACAAAAAATTGATTCAAAAATGTTTCACCAGTTTGGCTATCTAGTGATTTGAGCTCAGGAATTGAGCGTAAAATAGGTTCCACCCCTTCATGAAAATCGAAGCAAGGAATGAGCCTTACTTTACGTTGTTGAGCATGCTTTAGCAGCTCTTTCACCATTTCTTGAGTATAATACCCACTATAGTTTTTTTCTCCTTCTTTAGAAGCAGGTCTAAGTGATCCGATTTCAGTAAGGCCGGGATAGACTTTAGACTCAAGTCGCCAACCATTAGCACTATTGAAGCCGATAATGATCGTGTTCATTTTAAGGGCAGCCAGCCTATCAATCACGAGCTTCATCGTCTCTACTGGGAAAAGGTGGCTCCCGATGTTGATCAATAAAGCACGCTGAGTAATTGTTTGATCAAATTCGTGAATTTTGACGCAAGGAATGATCCAGTTATGAGGTTTTCCTTTCGGAGGAAGGAGTCGAATCAAGGTTTGAAGCCCATAGGCAAGGTGCGGTTCGTCGTGTGCTTTTAGATGTACCTGATCTGGAGTTACGGAGAGATGGTAGCCCTTCTTTTCTGCCTTAGGATCGATCTGAATGTTAAAGGCCTTTAGTGGCAAACGGCTTCGCGAAAGGACTCGGTGCCTCAAACTAGTACATTCTGCCAGTGCAGATGCTAGGATTTCTGCATGAGGCTGCAGCTCCCGAGAGGCAAGAATCGCCGTTTGGTAACCAATCTGGAAATGTCCCTTTTCAAGTTCTTGCGATTGTGCAGAAGGGATAAGAGGCAAATGAGCTTCTTGGCCGTGAAGGCAGAAGATGCTTAAGAAAAGAAAAAACAGAAATCTCACGGGAGAAACGATGACGCGCCTTCATTGTCAGCGCAAGTGAACAGCGAGAGAATTGAGCGAAGAGTAATGAGAATTTTAGCCCTAATACGATCATCATCTCGTTAGCTTACCAACACAGAGTACTGGCTTCAGCTTCCACAGCACTAGCAGGAAAAGAATCTCGTATTTCAGTATTCAAAAATTTAAGAAATCAAGGCATTTTCATTGCTATGTCCTATTATGATGACGAGCCTCGATCAAGCTTTGGTCTGCAGGTTAGCCTAGCTGTTATCGTACTTTGCCTCATTGGTTACTGGGCTTTTTCTAGTTTACTAAAAAAAGATACTGATGAATCAGCAGAAAAACCTCTTAAAAAAACGACGCCAGAATCCCAGATGATTCAGACCGTAGAATTGCCTGAGATTGATGAGTTACCAGTAACAACTCCAGAGCAGGCCCTTCTTGACTCAGGAACAGTAGCAGAAGAACTCGATCCACAGCGCTTACTCCAGCAAATTGCTGCTTCATTGAATGAGGGGAATCTTGAAGCTACTCTTTCTCTCATTGGCCGGGATAAAATTTCTGAAGAGCAACTTTCAAGGCTCAAAGCTCTTCACGCAAGCCAAGGCTTAAAACTAGATCAGCAACAGCCTATCGTAGAAATTGGCGAATTGGATCGAAATCGTCGACTTAGGTATGCGCTTAAGCTCGAGAATGAAGAAAGTAGGATCTATTTTGACCTCAAGCGCCAAGCGGGAAATGGGAAATGGGCGGTTGAAAAGCTTACGCTATCTGGGAAAAAAATCATTCCAGAAGAAAGTGATTCGCTAACAATCGCCCATCAGTTTTTAACTGCCACGATTTCTCAAAAATTCGAGAGAGCTAAGAGTTTTGTTGATTCAACGCTCGTCTCAGATGCTAAAATCGCTGGGCTTTGCATTATCTTTGAGGAAGGGGCCTATCGGCTCCCGCAGAAGAAGCCACTACGGGCGATGTTCAACCGAGATCTGACCGCCGCCTTCAAAGCTAGAGTAGAAACAGCTAATGGCGAGCGGGTGGCTGAGTTCGGCCTCAATGTGCAGCGTGAAAGTACGAAGGATCTCTGGAAAGTTACCGAAATTAACTTACAGTCTTTACTCGCAGATTATGCGACACGGTTTGCTGGCGGTGATGTCCACTATACTCCACTCGTGAAGAATCCGAGTGGTGGCGATACCTTGATTCTCTATTTCGGATTCGATGAAGAGACGCTAACGGCGAGAACAACTCGACAACTCGATATCGTGGCTTCCCTTTTAAAAACAGATCCCGAAAAAAATCTGACTCTCTCAGGTCATACGGATGCCCTAGGTTCTGATCAATATAATGACCAACTCTCAGCCCGCCGCGCTCTGGCAGTCGAAAAATATCTTCTTTCAGTTGGAGTACCTCCTGCTCAGATCAAGAAAATTGCCGAAGGTGAGCGAAACCCTCGCCTGCCTAATACGGATTCGCTAGGTCAAGATCAGCCAAAAAATCGTCGCGCGAATCGTCGCGCCGAGATCTATCTCGATTTTTGAAGGCCTTCCCTACAGTTTTCGAGTCTTACCAATTTCGAGAAGTTAGCTCAGGATGAGTTTCACTTCTCCGCCATACTCTTAAAAATTTACCGCAGCGCTGGTTCACCATGCCGCGCCTTTGCTCAAATCTAGTTTTCACTCTCCGCACGATGCTCCTGAAAGACCTCATTGATCCATTACCACCTGAGTTTAGCGAAGATCTTTTACAAAAGATCAACGACGCACTCAGCGAATCAAAAAAAACAATTCTCGTTCTTGATGATGACCCCTCGGGCACTCAAACCGTTTTCGACGTTCCTATTCTCACAGATTTAAGCCAGCAAGCGATAGAAGCAGCACTCGATGAAGCGCCTCCCATCCTCTTTTTACTGACCAATTCGCGCTCGTTGATACCTGAAGAAACCCAAAAATTACATCAAAGGCTGGCTTCAATCCTAAAGGAGTACGATGAAGACTTAATCATTATTTCTCGTTCAGATTCGACCCTTAGAGATCACTTTCCATTAGAAATAGAAACTCTCAAAGAGGGTCTCGATTTGGAAGATGCCCCTACCCTATTCATTCCTTTCTTTGAAGCTGAGGGACGTTTAACCATCGATGATCATCATTACGTCGTTGAAGGTGAGGAAGCAACGCCTGCACATCTTACGCCCTTTGCTGAAGACAATGCCTTCCCTTTTTCTCACTCTTATCTTCCGGATTATTTCGCGGAAAAATTAGGCAAGTCGGTAGAAACTCAGAGCTTAAGTCTGGCACAACTACGTAGTGGAAATGTCGCTGCTGAACTCGCTGCTCTTCCACCTGGCTCTATCTGCATTGTGAATGCAGTGAGCCGAAAGGATCTCGATGTCCTCTCACTCGCCTTACATCAAAGTGAGCGACGTTTTCTCATACGTAGTGCGGCCTCCTTCGTACAATCGCTAGCGGGGATCCCAAGCCGCCCTCCCCTGGAGTCATGGCAGATGCAGGATCTCGAGCCTAATCCTCAGGGTGGCTTGATTGTGGTCGGTTCTCACGCATCTAAGACTTCCGCTCAACTCGCTCACCTTTTAGAACATGCTCCTGAGGTATTGCCACTAGAGCTCCATGTTTCAGAGCTTCTCTCTCATCCTGAGGAAACGTTACCGCCGCTATCGCATAAGTTGAATCAAGCAATCGCGTCTGGTCAGAATGTCGTGCTCTATACCTCGCGTGAACGCCTTGATACTTTAGACGGAAGTTCGGACCTTGCTCTCTCTCAAACTGTTTCGCGTTCTTTAGTCAGCCTTGTCGAGGGACTTACCAGCAGGCCATCCTTTATTATTGCGAAAGGTGGTATCACTTCCTCAGATATCGCCACCGAAGCTCTCGGCATTAAACGAGCGATGGTTCTCGGCCAAATTCTCCCCGGTGTTCCTGTCTGGACAATGGGAAATGAAACCCGCCATCCTGGCCTCGTTTACGTCATCTTCCCTGGAAATGTAGGAGCTGATAGCGCACTCACTCAGGCTTACCAGAAGCTCAAAGACTAAATTTTTTACGATACTATGAATCCTTTCTTAAAAAGGTGTCATCGTCGGTGCGGGTTACTTTGCTCGTATTCAATGGCCCAGCCCTTGCCTAGAATCGCTGATATTGAGAAATACAATAGATCTCTAGACAAGTGGGAACTCCAGTCTACCAATTAGAAAATGAATTACCCAAATCTTTTCCAGCCATTGCAAGCAGGGGCCATCGAACTTCCGAATCGAATTCTCATGGCTCCTCTCACTCGGGTGCGTGCTGATGAAAACCATGTCCCGACAGATCTCATGGTAGAGCATTATACCCAACGTGCTTCTGCTGGTCTGATTATCGCGGAAGCGACCGCGGTTTCTGAAGAAAGTTCCGCATTTGGAAATGAGCCTGGCATTTATAATGAAGCTCAGATTTCTGGGTGGAAAAAAGTGACCGATGCAGTCCATGCAAAAGGTGGCCGCATTGTTCTTCAAATCTGGCATGGTGGCCGCGCCTGCCACCCGGATTTTAATGAGGGACTCCAGCCCATCGCTCCTAGCCCCTTCGCGATCACGAATGACGAAGTGCACACCCCGGAAGGAAAGAAAAAATATACTGTTCCTCGTGCTCTCGATGACGAAGAGATCCCTGAGATCATCGAGAAATTCAAAAGCGCTGCCAAAAATGCTAAGCAAGCAGGTTTTGATGGGGTGGAAATTCACGGGGCGAATGGGTACCTGCTCGATGAATTTCTACGTAGCGGAGCAAATTTTCGCTCGGGTGATTACGGTGGGGCGAAGGAGAATCGGGCTCGCCTTTTACTCGAAGTGACTGAAGCGGTCATTTCTGTCTGGGGAAGCGACTGTGTCGGCTTACGCATCTCCCCTCTTAATAGCTTTAATAGTATGGAGGATAGAGATCCTGAAGGACTTTACAGCTACCTCGCTCAAGAATTGAACCAACACCAGCTCGCCTACCTTCATGTCATGCGTGGAGATGTGCTAGAAAAGTTGGAAGGTGATGTCTTGACGCCTATTCGTAAGGCCTACGAGGGGGTTCTCATTTCTAATATGGGCTACACTGCCGCTGAAGCGGATCAGCAAATCGCAGACGGCTTGATTGATGGCGTTGCTTTTGGTGTCCCCTATCTCGCTAACCCAGATTTACCAGAACGCTTTGCAGCCGACGCGGAACTCAACGAGCCACGCCCGGAGCTATTTTACAGTGATGGAGCAGAAGGCTATACCGACTACCCCACCATGGAGTGAGCTTCTTCAGCGCTTAACCGTCATTACCAATCGTCTCCGTAGGGCAGCTCTGAAGAGCATCTAATGCTCTTTCGCGCTCCTTCTGAGTGGCTGGTTGTCGATAAACGTAGGTGAGGCCTTCGTCATCGTCTCGCGTGAATATCTCGGGGGCCATTTCTCGGCATAAATCACAATCGATACAGCTTGAATCGTTGTAATACGGGCCCGGAACATTTAGCACATTTTTGTCTTCTCGATCTGCCATAGACCGGAATATTAGCTCTGTTTTTAATTGTGAGAATTGCATGAATAGAATCAATTCATGCAGAAATTACATTAAATGTCTCAGATAGATCTCTATGCCCTTCATCTCCTTCGTCTTGTAGCTGAGAAGCGAAGTTTTACCGCTGCTGCGAAAGCTGCCGGTCTTTCGCAGAGTGCTCTTTCCCGTCAGGTTCAGAGCATTGAGCGTCAGCTTGGTCTTCAGCTGTTGGAAAGAACGACCCGCAAAGTGGAAATTACCGAAGCAGGCGCTGTTTTCCTTCGTGAAACGGAAGCGATTCCAAATCTCCTCTCTGGTGCGCTCCGTCGAATCAAAGAGGAGTTTCTCGAAGCTCCTAGGCAAATTCGCATTGGCCTCTCAGATGAACTTGCTTTAGCGCATGTGCCAGGACTCTTTCCTAAAAATGCGCTGGAGTCAGCAAAACTAAAAATCACTCAAAGAACTGAAGCAGATCTCGTACATCAAGTAGAGGCGAACCAACTTGATCTTGCCATTGTCACCTACCAGAAAGATTTACCTACTTCAGTAGAGATCACTCATGAGATGACAGATGATTTTTGTCTGATC
>CALGMJ010000097.1 GCA_937958875.1 uncultured Verrucomicrobiales bacterium
CTTCTTTGAGGTCCAGCTGGGTCTCAGTTTCGTCTAAAATAAGGCCGGTTTTTTGGTGCCCACCTTTCAGAGTGGCGGTGCCCATGCCAAAGCGGGGGGCGAGCTTAGCGCTAGGCTGGATGAGAGATTCTAGGAGGCCACGAGCATCATGGCGAAGGGCGACACCAAGTAGATTCGGACCTGCATCTCCACCTTCAGCATGACCTTTTTTCGCGCGATGACAGCGCATGCATTGAGCGGCGCTATGGGATTGGAAAAGCTTCTTCCCATTGACGGCATCTCCTCCGGCGAGGGCGGGCTGCCATTTCGCGAGGGGGTCATTTGGCGAGAGGGATTTTTCATAGCTGGCTAGGGCTGCCTTTATTGAAGGTTCCTCTCGGGAGCGAGCGGCGGCGAGGATTTCGAGCATGGCCTCATGGTCTCCACGGGAGTGCTGGAGACGGGCGAGCTCGTCACGGATAAGGGGGACCGCATGTTCAGAGGGGAGAGTAGCGACGATGTTCCAGGCAGTTTGGCGACGAGTGGTGCTACGGACAGTGAGGGAGTGTTTGATGGCCTCGATGTTAGCGGCGGGATCATATTTTGCGGAAAGTTCCAGTGCGGTATTTGCGAGGAGGTCTTGAGAAGATTGAGCCGCTTCGGCGAGAATACGGCTTGGCTCTTCCGGGGAGGTTTGCATAAGAAGCTTCAGAGCTTCAGAACGAGTGAAGGCGTCACTCTCTTTATCACGAACCAGTCTGGTCAAGGTCCCGGTATCGAGGGTATCTTTTGCGATTTGATATTGGGAAGCAAGGGCGAGGCTTTTCCCGAGGATGAGGGTGTCGGTCTCAAAGAGGTGGTGAATTTCTTTAAGTAGGGTGGCTTTGAATTTAGTTTCTTCACGTTTTTGAAGAGGAGCGTAGTCGCCAATGGATTGGTCAACTTTTGGAGGGACGGTCCAGAGGCTGAGGAGACGGATCGCTTCATGACGTTCTGCCGTCGGGATCTTACTGCTGGCGGCAATCTTGACGCGCCGGGTGATATTCTGCTCACCGCCGAGGCGAAAGCTGCTGTGAATCAGCCTCCGCAAGGTCATGGGGGTATGTTTTCCCAGATTCGAAAGGTCATCTAAAAGGGCGGCAAGCGCTGGGCGAGCAGTTTCGATGGAGAGGTCATGGATGGCTCGAATCGCTTCGGAAATGATCTTGGGCTCGGGATCAGTTAAGTATTGTGCGAGGTGACGACTCTGAAAACGCCGAAGAGCAATAACGGCAGCCATGCGAACTGGGGCTGATGGATGAGTGCGAAGGGTGGCGAGGTAATCCTGCTGCACGTTCGCAGCGAGGCAGAGTGCTGCGGCATAGCGTAGATAAGGATCACGGTCCGCATTTTCTTCAATGAGCGGGATGAGCTGATCATAAACCTCGGGGTGTGGATGTTTCGCGAGAGCGAGGCAGGTGAGAGTGCGGACGCGGTCGTCTGTATCGAGCAGAAGTGGGAGCAGGACGAGTGAGCTAGGGAGATGGGTATCGCCGAGTGCTTTGGCAGCCTGAGCCCGGATACGAGGATTTTTGTCTTCGAGCAGATTTGCGAGGAAATCCATCGCAATTTTATTCTGATCTCGGCGGGCCATGATGCCGAGACCCCAGAGCCCATGGAGGCGTTCGACTTCATTGAGCCGTTGATTTGCAGAGCGGGTGAAATATGGAAGGGCGTTTGGTTTTTTCGCGAGATGAAGTTGAGCGCGGAGGCGGATTCGCTGATCGTGATGCCCGAGAAGTTCGGCGAGAGCTTCACTTTCCATGGTGGCGAAGTCTTTCTGGATGAGCTCACGGGTGGAGACAACCTTAGGGTCCTTAGTAATACCGGAGTATCCTAATGAGTAGATCCGGCCTGCGGGGTGAGCGACCCATCCTTGGATAAAATCAGAGACGTAGAGACGGCCATCATATCCCCATTCAAGATCAGTCGCGGCGATATTCCAGTTCAGCTTGCCAAATTGACCAAGTTCGAAGCCTCCTCCCTTTGGCTGGATGTCGAAATGCCAGATACCGGAGGCAGCAGCACTGCCACGATAGTCACAGATCGCGAATTGATCCTTCACTTTCATGTCATAGCCGGTGCCTGGGTAGTAGGCTAAGCCAGATGGCCCCGAGGTGAGGTTCGCGATGGGTGGGACGATAAACGCGGGTTGGGATTCATTTTGAGGGAGCCACATTTTTTCCGCCATCCAGGCATTGATGGGACGCTCAGTGAGACCTACAGTTTTGTGAAAGGTATGGAGAACCTGATGTCCCATCCGCCAGCCAGAATCTGCGCCTTCCATCATGAAAACGACACGAGCGCGGTCACCTTGATCCGAGTTATTATCTACGGTGATGGCAGTGCCATATTTATCGAAGGCGATCTCTTTCGGGTTTCGTAATCCGGTGTGGACCACTTGAAAATTCGAGCCATCTGGATCAAAGCGAAGGATGGCTCCTTGGTCCGGGTAGCGGTAGGTGATTCCTTCCTTAGTGGTAAAGTGAAATCCTCGATCTCCAATAGTACAGTAGATGCGGCCATCTGGACCTTGAGCGAAGCCATTCAGGTCGTGACCGGAGAAGGAGACGCGGACTCCAAAGCCATCCTGAAGCACGGTTTGGTTATCCGAAATGAGATCGCCATCTTGATCTTCTAGCTTCCAGATATTCGGGATACAGGCGAAGTAAATCTGGCCTTCGAGAGCCATGATGCCAGCAGCAGTGCCGTCGAGGACGTCATTGAACCCATTCGCAAAGACTTCGGTGCGATCGGCTTTGGCGTCGCCATTAGTATCTTCAAGGACACGGATGACTTCTTCTTTAGAAGTCAGCTTTTCAATGGAGGTACGATGTTTCCATTTCTCATGCAGAGCACGACGGTCTTCCACTTTCTCCGAAGCGAGGTCGTCTAGGAGCCAGTATAGGTGATCCCGATTATCCTCTACTCCATCTCGAAAGCGATGTGTCTCGACTGCGTAGACGCGGTTTTTCTCGTCTACCGTGATTGCGGTGGGAGAATAGAGGGAATGTGTTTCAAAGTCAGAAAAAAGCCGTACATGAGATCCTTCTGGGACGGTGAGGCCGGGGATTTGTTTTGCCGCTACGAGACCCTTTTCATGAGGTGTGCCTTCGGTGGTGGTGAGAGGAAACTTAGGATTGGGTGAATCACTGAAAAGAAAATGATCCGCGTTGATAATGCCCCAGATCCCCGTCGCGGTGTCAAGGAGCCGAATCTGTGCCTTTTTTCCCTTAAATTCAGTCACGGGCCACAGAGCGGAACGCATTTTGAGATCTGAGCGACCGTTACTTTCTCGCACGACTTTCTCATTGATGAGTAGTTGCACGGCAGTCTCTCCTTTGTGAGGCCCGCCAGAGATGAGAAAGGTGATGTAAGGTTTCGTAATGATGAATTCTGGCGACGTCAGAGACCCTTTTTCGCGGTCACCTCCGTGCGCAGAAGTGACGTAGTAATCGTTCGAATAGTCCTGGACGGTGCCATTCAGTGACTTTGGGCTAGCTGCGACCGGAGCTTTCCCAAAGGCTTTCCCTTCAAGCTTCCACTCGCCAAAGCCGTCCGACTCAAAGGCGTCAAAGATGATCTCAGCCGCCTTCAGGGGTAAGGTGAGGATGAGCAGAAGAAGAAATGCGCGCATAGAGAGATAGGAGCTGAAAAAGAGAAGACTTTCAAGTGAGGGAATGCCGCCGAGAGTCTCATTCGTCTGAGATTTTCTTGCATTGAGGAGAGCTTTTCTAATTCTGCGAGAAATGACGGTGCAATGTCCTACGTGTTTTGAATATTTCGAGGTTTCTGAAATAGCCCCAGAGGATTTCGGGTCTCAGATGGATTATGATTGTGAAGTCTGCTGCCGGCCACTCGTCTTGATCATCGGAGAAGATGGTGAGCTTTATTCTCAGGGAATGGATGAGTAAGCGGTCATCCGCATCATTTTTTTAACCTAATGAGCTATTAGAGAGTTCAATAAATCTCCCGGTGGCAAGCCTTCGCGATAGCGCGGACTTTGCTCCGCAAAGAAGGGGTATCTTCATTCCCTAAATTGTGACTTCAAAGAAATCGCGCATCACCGACCGGTAGACCTCCAGCTTAAAAGCTGGTAGCCAATCAAGCGAAAATTCTTCCGGCCAGATCCAACGATACTGAGAAAACTCTCGTGGTTCTTGCATGACGTTTACTTCCGGTGCCCCTTCTTTCACCTGACAAAGGTAGTAGGTCTGCTCCTGCCCGATATACTTCCCCTTTTTCCCTTTTTTAAACCCTTCTGGATAGTCATAACGATACCCGTCCTGCTTTTTCACCACCTCATAATGTTCAGGGCTATAGCCGATCTCTTCCTGCACTTCACGAAGGAGCGCGGCATCATTCTCCTCCCCCTTGTCCACACCGCCCTGCGGAAACTGCCATGCTCCAGGGACTTTAAAGCGTTCACACACTAAAAGCTGCCCTCGCTCATTGACCATCAAAGCCGCCACATTCGGCCGATATTTGTTCATAAGAAGACCGTATTAGCGTATTGCTAAAAAATCAAACTTTGACCTCTCTCTGTGCCGCTTCAATACTACTGAATCATGAAAATTTTATCGACCACCCTTCTCCTGCTCTTTCTCGCCCTTCCTGTCACTGCTCAGAATAATCAACAACAGAGCAATGAGAACGAAGAGCAACCTGAAGGTGTTTCTGATGAAGAAAATCGTAAACGACGCTGGCAGGCTAACATCCGTGGCGGACGTTACATCGTAAAGCTCGATGCCATCACTTCGATCAGCCAAAGCGAATATGTGCTCGATGGAAACCTCATCGTGAACGAAGTCACCATCGATACCACCGGCAATACTCAGGCACGCTTTTACTATATCGAGCCCGTCACCGAAACCGCGGGAGGCCCCGTAGGCCGAATCACCAAAAAAGCTCGCGATCTTGGCCGCCGAGCCGCAAAGCTGACCACTGCCGAAAAGATCGCCCAGATGGCACAGAAAAACTACCCCACGACGACCCACGCTCACACCGTAGAATTTCGTGTGAATACTAAAGCAGAAATCAGTGCCCTCTTCCAATCTGTCTATACCGCCTGGGATAGTGGTAAAGGCCGCGACCTCGAAGTGACAGACGAAGAGTAAAATTCAGGCCCCTAAATCTAAAATGATCGCCGCCCTTCAAAGGCGCGCGTCAGAGTGAGTTCATCAGCAAATTCTAATCCTCCGCCCGCTGGTAAGCCCTGAGCCAGGCGGGTGACGGAGCATTCGTAGGGCTCAAGAATTTCGACAAGGTAATTTGCAGTGGCCTCGCCTTCGACATCAGAGGCGGTAGCAATAATGATCTCGCGGACGCCAGCGTCTCGCACTCTCCTCACCAGCCCTCCGATCCGTAGATCTTCTGGCCGGACATTATCTAATGGAGAAAGCCTGCCTCCCAGGCAGTGATACATTCCTTGAAAAACTCCTGAACGCTCGATGGGCAGAACGTCTGTAGGCTGTTCTACGACACAGAGTGTCGTCACATCTCGACCACGGTCATCGCAGACCGCGCAGCCTGAAGCGCCGGTAAAAAATCCGCAGGTCTCACAGTCGCTCACCTTAGCGTCACAGCTTTGTAATGCGGTCGCGAGATCGAGTGGAGTCGCTTTTTTATGCTGAAGGAGGTAAATGGCAATGCGTTCAGCACTTCTACTACCTACTCCAGGGAGCCGCTTCAGCTGAGTGACTAATGCTAAAACCTCTTCAGGATATTCGACCTTAGCCATTTGCTCGTCCGCCTTTCACCTTTGGTGACAATTTTCCATCCATCGAAATCACGTTATCAGCCTCTTCCCCTTCTGCTCCATCACAAGGCATCCGGTGACCTTGTGCATAGATCATGGCGGAAAACCATGCCCACAAGATCATTAGCCCTAGCCCAAACGGCTTCCAAAAAATTCCCCATACTGCCAATACGGGCATCAAAGCTAAACCCAAAGCAAAAGTGGAGCTCCCTAGAATCAGACGGCGCCCTATGCCGGGAGATCCTAAAATAGCCCCCGTAAGCCCATAACAAACCGCTGCACCAATAAGAATGCCGAGTGGAGAAGTCGCTCCTAGCTCGAGCTGAAACTCACGCCCCGATGCCTTCCAGACCGACAAGAGGGCCTCTTCCGCCCCACGAAACACTCCCAAGAATTCAACCGCAAAACCCAGCACCAAGGAAACCGAACCGAAGACCAAAAGTGGCCCAGCTAGATGACCCGGAGGTTTGACAGAAGATTTCATGGTAGATGACTGAGGGGACATAGCTCAGAATAATAGCGAGGCAAAGACAGGATTTGTCTCTCCCTTACAGAAGCTCTTCTCAAGAAGCTCGCTACGATACTAAAGCACAGATCATCACCCCTCGCCAAAAGTCTCTTGATAATGATCAATGTAGCCTTGAGCACATTTCTCAAGAGTGAGGTTTTCCACGATGTAATCTCGCGGTGAATACTGCCCGCTTTTCCTCTTTTCCTCCAGAGTATCAAAGGCGGAATCGAACTCTGAGAAATCGGTAAATTTTTCCCCGCATCGCTCATCCCAATACGGAACTGCGGAAACAGGGCCGTAATTCACCCGATCTGGATAATACTCGGGATCCTTCCATGGACCACCGCGCTCCCAGGCCAGCAGAGGTATCCCGGAGGCAAGGGCCTGCTGGTAGGCAATGCCCTGCGTCTCATGCTCACACACAAAGATCATAGAACGACAATCCTTGAGAGACTGATGAAAGTCCTCTTCCTTATATGAACCATACTTAAGCTCAGTGAAACTCAGGCCTCGCTTACGCAAGCTTTCGCGCATGGGTTCCATGAGAACGTCATCATAGTGCTCATGATCCCAGCGGATTTTGTTATAAAGGAGAATATCGGTCGTTTTCTGCTCCTCCGGGACCGGAGCCCAGAGTTCCACATCGATGCCGATAGGCCAGGGCTTTACCACTTCACCCCAATGAGGCTCACACATCTCCCGCATCCATTCTCCGGGAACTAAAATCCGCTTAATGGGATGCTTTTTTAGCAGATCAGGATCTGCCAAAGGATGAGACATAATGCTCGCTCCGAAGAGGATAGGATTACTCCACTGAATATCATCAAGAAGATGTGGCTTCCCGACGATTCCCACTGGAGCATTAGGATTCTTCCTCGCATAGCTGAACTTATTATCCCGGTAAGGAACCCCTAGCCGGTCTAGCCCTTCTTTCAGATTGAGATATACCCGCTCCTGCCCACCAGGGCGGCGAGGCCCACGAACAATGCGCCGGATGAGAGCACGGGGATAACGATCTCCGGGGATGAGACGGTCTCGGTCCGGCTCTTTATAAAAAAGATTCAGCATAGAATTAGTTTTTTACGACCTCAATCCGGCCGAAGCGTTTTACGCCTGCGGTAGGAAGTGGCTGTGCGTCACGGTAGACAACTTCTTCTCTTCCATCTCCAAGGTCTCTCGTACTGAGAAGCACGCCGACCTGCGTCCAAGGATTCTGCAGCATATTCGAGTATGCAGGAACTACGGAGAGACCAGAAACTCCAGCCTGACGAGCATAAGTAATCGTAAAGTAAGTCCCACTTACTCCTCCGACCTGAAGGTCTTGACGATCAGCAACGATCAATGGAGCCGGATCCGCAACGATGGGGCTCAAGCCCAGTCCTAACTCGAGAAGGTTAACAATGCCATCACCGTCTGGATCAGCATTATCTCCCGAGATTGCCGCATTATTCATCTCTGCAGCGGTAAAGAACGCCGACTTCCACTCTTCACAGAAATCATCAAATCCCTGCCCTGGAGAACCCTGTGCAGAAACACTCGCTCGCCACGAAGAAGAAAGAGTCGGGTTCAGGCCACCAGCCAAGTTATCAAGAGTCAAAGACTGTCCACCACCGTCAGCAGCTAGAGGCCAGCCTTCATCTTCCTCATCATCGTATGAGAAGTCTGCGATGAGCTGCCCATCGGCAGCGGTAATGATGATACGGTCACCAGAGTCACTGAGTTCACCAGAATCCCACTGAGCCTGAGGAGTCACTCCTGAATAACGAGTCTGGAAAGCGGCACTGTTTCTTGCCAAAACGATGGTTCCATTCGCAGGAATGATGAGACTGTCATCAAAGCGGTGATCAATTGCTCGACTGATCGTTACCCCTGCGAGATCGATGGACTGAGCAGAAGTATTTCTCAGCTCCAGGTATTCGAAATCACTTTCTTCGCCAGTCTCACCAGCCGCAGGCGGCGCAGGATGATACATGATTTCAGAAATTACGAGACTGGTGGGACTCGCCGAAGTTCCAACAACGAAGGTCTCAACACGTGGTGCACTCCACACGCTATTGAAGAAGTTCCGAGCGGTAACGGTGGTGGTAGAAGTGATCGTTGTCATCGCTGTTCCAGTTCGCATCGTCGCATTCGGATTTGGGCTCCCCCCCGCTAAGCGTGGGTCAGAGCCATCGGTGGTGAAGTAGAGCACACCTACGGTTGGTGAAATGTTCACCACGGTTCCAGAAGTCGTGCTACCACCAGCAGGTGAAATTGTTGGAACTCGAGAATTTGCGACTCCTAGGGTTTCGTCCATCCAGTCAGCACGATCGACAACCCAGTTTATTAGGTGAGCCACTTCAGCCTCCCAGCCAGCCGCATTTCCAACATTCGTGCGGACCGGGTCGGTATTGGGATTGTCTTGGCCATAGAGTCCATTGTTTCGCACTTGGCCATCTTCGACGCGTGTCGAAAGAGCATTAATGCGCGCTTCCATCGCAGTATTTGAGAATTCGCCCTCCCGTAGCTCACGCCAACGGTCGCGATATGCCTGTGAAAAGTCAGGGTCCTGAAAGAGCTGTCCCCACCAGTGCCAAGCGCGAATATCTGTCCAGTCACGATTGTTAGTGCTAGGCGGGTTCCATTGCCGTGGATCTTCAGAACGATCTTCGTCACTGGCAGAAAAGGCCCGTTCCTGATCAGAAATAGGACCAAACTTCAGCTTCTCTCCACGCTCTTTAATCAGGTAAGTCTTCAACCGCAAACTATCTGGATCCTTCGAGAAGGCCGTCATGAGATGGAAATCGATAGCAGACTCGATATCGAGGAAGTTTCGGTAAGTCGGAGAAGGGGGACCTGTTGGCCCAGAGCCGTCAGCCGCAAAACCGAGAGCGGCCTCCAAATCATCAATGTAACCGGTGATATAATCTCGCTGAACTTGGCTCAGCTCGCTCTCAGCAGGACTTTCAAAGGTATAGAAGGGCCGCTGGCTCTGATCACTCGCTCCTCTACTGGTAATATTTTGAGGTAAACCGGCCGGACTACGGAAACCAGCATCGCCAGAATTCAAAAATCCAATCCGTAGCAGATAGCCTCCAGTCAACGCGTCGCCTGCGCGATCATCCTTTTCTAAGGTGGTAAAATCTAAGCGCTCCGCCCCCTGAGTCACTTCTTCCTGAAGCGAGTAAACACCGACATAATTTCCTGAGCCGAGGTTTCCAGAATCATTGACGTAAACATCTACGAGACGAGTTCTAGGAGCATAGATTCCTACTTCATTAGCAAGCTGGTGCATAAAGGGATAGCGAATCAAGGAACGATCAAAAACGAAGGGAGCCTCTAAGCGCCACTTAGGTGCTTCTGAAAATCCAAGCAACTCTACGTCATTTTCATCCGCACTATCCTGACTGAGGAAGGTGAGACCAAAACTTCTTTTGGCATCACCATTCGGGCGAAGAATTTCATACTGCACGCGATTCACTACCGAGGGAGTATCAAGTAAGCTCGTTACGCCTGAGGTTGAATCTGGCTCGAAGAGCGCAAAACTAGCTTCACCGGTTTGCCCAGCCTGCGTCTCTAATGTCTGATTAAAGGTGTCGATGACCACTACAGGCAGATCAAAAGTCGAGGCCTGCAAATCGGGCTGGATCAGAAAATACGACTCTGTTGCAACCGGGCCTGGAGCAAAGCCACTGCGAATGGTTCGTGCTCTGATTATGGTAGAAGTCGCAATGTTAATGGGACCACTATAGACAAAAGTGCCTGCGGCACCCTGCTCAGGAAGACTTCCGTTTTGAGTAAAAATAATTTGTGCACTAGGATCTGAAGTTGAAAGAACAACAGACTCACTGACCTCAAATGAACGTGATGGTACGGAAAACTGAATCTCAGCTGAAAGAGGACCTGGAGGGGTCGTATTCGCAGCACCCGGTGTCGGCTGGGTAAAGATATTAAGCGTATTTCCACTCGCTGGAGGCACATGCCCAAAAGACACGTCTGTGGTCTGAGCGGGGTAGTTTCGAAATTCTTCGATAACCGTTGAGCCATTCGATTCCAGAAGAGCAAGAAAACCAGACTCCGACGTGAGAGTGAAATCAGTGTGCAGTTCTCCAGCAGCAGGCGCACGATCTTTACCAGAAGCAAAAACAATTAAATACTCTTCAGAAGCTAGAGTCACTCCTGGAGGAAAGCGCCAACGATTCCCGAGAGTAGGATCAGCTGTTAGGTATAAACCTCCAAGTCCAATGGCGAAACTATTGGGATTAAAAATCTCAATCCAGTCCGAAGGCGACCCATCTTCATCACAAAGACCACCATCACGTGATTGATCGGTGAGAAATTCATTAATAATGAGTGGCTCGGCATTTGCTCCGACAAATGCGGTGATCTCCCGAGAAACGGTCGTGACAGCATTTGTCGCGGTAAGAATATAGGTCGTAGTCGCTGAAGGTGAATCAGAGATTGTGCTGACACTCAGAGGATTTGGGGCGCTTGAAGCGCCGGTCAAAGTTGCACTTGTGGCATTGGCAATTGTCCAATTTAAGGTCAACGGTTGGTTTGCGGGAACATTGAGTGAGTCACGAGTTTCTACCCCACTTGAAGTCAATGTAAGGTCGATATCAACCCCTTCCTGAATTTCAAACACTGGAGTGAAAGTGAATCGATCCCCATCACTCGCATTGCCATCTGGCATGGGAGCATCGAAGGCAGTAGCAGTGCGATCATCGATTTCGATCCAAGCGTTGGGATTACTAATATCATCAGATCCCTCGATAATCCAGCGGACTGGATCTCTAAGCGGCGCCGCATTTGCAGTGGCCCAACGATAGCCGTTTACGGAAACATCTTGGCCAAAATCAAACACAAGCGGCTGACGAAGCCGATCGAACCACTTAGTGCCGGTATCACCATCATTCACCTGAGCAGGACCTTCAGAAACTTCCGCTCCTGGAGCTTGCTCACCTTCTGGATTTGTTACGATCGCGCCTGGAAGCCTCTCGCCATTGAAAAGAAATTCGAATTCAGAAATATGAGTCCCCGGAAAATTTCCTCCCCCTGGCTCAGCGACACCTTGCTCCTGAAAGCGAAACTGAGTCGGCGTCCACCGATAATACCGGAAAGTCACCTCTCCGGCCTGAAGTAAAGAAGTCCATAGACTGAGCAGAAAAATCGCCCACAGACTAGTTGGGCTGGTAAACTTGGCACACTTCATAGATTAAAAAAAGGTAATGACCTAACGCAAACAAAGCTTAGCTTAAGATTGTTTGACCGTCGGTGTTTCATAAAACATTCTCACTTCTTTTAAGCTGATCAAGCTCAAACCCGCCTAACATGGATCATGCGTGTCGATAAATACCTCTGGGCCATCCGGCTTTTTAAAACCCGTTCCCTCGCAGCGAAAGAATGTACCGCCGGAAAAGTGAAGCGTGATGGGAAGAATCTTAAACCCAGCACTAGTCTTAAAATCGGAGATCGCATCGAAGTCCCAGCCACCGATGGTAGCCATAAACGTGAAATCGAAGTCGTGGAATTACTAGAAAAACGAGTAGCTGCCCCCCTCGCCCGCGCAGCCTACATCGACCACACTTCTGCCGAAGTCCTCGCGGAGGCAGAACGCCGCCGTCTTGAGAAGAAAGAAGCACGCCAGATCCGCCAGGAAGGTGATCAGGGGCGCCTGACCAAGAAAAAACGCCGTCTCTGGGAAGGCCGCCAAAGCTACTGAGAAACCCTCATTCCAGAAGCATGATTTTCTACCCCCTCTGCAAAAGTCGCTCTGGAATAAATTACGAGCCTTCATACTCCTACTAGGACCATGAAGGTTACTCTTCTTTTATCGCTTCTCTTTTGGGGAGCTCTGTTGCTCAAAGTCAGAGGTGCGACCTTCACTGTCGATCGTTTAGATGACCAAGGAGCCGGTTCTTTGCGAAATGCAATCGCACAGGCAAATACCACGATAGCACCTGACCGCATCATTTTCGCGGAAGGCTTGAGCGGGGTCATCACCCTCTCCTCTACCCTCAGCGTCACTGCTCCGTTAGAAATTCAGGGTCCTGGCCGGCAAAACCTCATCATTGATGGAGACGAAAGTGTAAGAGTGTTCAATTTAACTGGCTCCAGCAGGGTGAATCCCCATCGCCTGCAGGGAATCACCATTCAAAACGGGCGAACTTTTCTTGGCGGAGCCAATATCCGAGCGATCGGGAGTATTCAGCTTATCGATTGCACGCTGCGCGGCGGTCACGCCACGGCGATAAATGGAAACGGGAATAACTCACAAAATGCTGATGGCGGCGCTCTTTTTCATTCTGGTGGTGCTCTCCTCATCGATTCCTGCCTCTTCGAGGAAAACCAGACCATCGGAGGATTTTCCCAAGGAGGAGCAATTTATACTGAAAATGGTGATGGGAGCATCATCAATACCCGCATTACCGAAAATACCACAAACGGCTTGGTAGCCGAGGGAGGTGGCCTAGCCTCGCGCTCGATCTTGACCGTCGAAAACTGCGAAATTACGGGGAACGAAACCCTAGCGAGTTCCTCTGGTGGCGGTGGCATTTATACCGATGACACCATCATCGTGAGACAATGCACCATCTCTGGAAATATTGTGGGAGCGAGTCCCGGCACCGGTATTTCTGGGTACAGCGTAGGTGGAGCCTTTGCTAATGTTGGCAGCAGCCCAGCAACCTTCGAGTCATGCACCATTACCCAAAACTCTGCCCCTCACGGAGTTGGCCAAGGGGCTGGGATTTCCAGCTTAAGCCGCGGCATCATCTCTTTTTCAAACTGCATCGTAGCGGGAAACATCGGCATGGCAGATCTGGATGAAACACCGAACCGCGTTATCACCTATCAAGATCTGGGGCACAACTTATTTGGAATCGTAACTCCCACGAATTTGAATCAAACAGGCAACCAAGCTTCAACGAGTTTATACAATATCACGAATCCCGAACTCAGTGAACTCGGTTTTTATGGCGGGATCACCCGCACTCAAATTCCATTCGTAGGAAGTCCAGCTCTCGATGTCGGCCTTCCAAACCTCACTCAAACCTACGATCAACGCGGGATAGATTTCCCCCGACTCGTCGGCTCACGCGCAGACATTGGCGCTACGGAAAGACAAACTTTTATCGACTCAGACACTGACGGCATTCCAGATGCCATCGAAGCACTGGTGCCAAATCTCAGCACCAGCTCAGGAGATCTCGATGGAGATGGCATCTCGGACTTTCGTGAATATGCCTTACTGGGAACCGCTGCGATCTCTAATCCACAGCAACGCCCCTCTCTGGGAATCGAAGAAGGAAATGGAACTTGGATTCTAAATTTCCCTC
The DNA here is from genome assembly GCA_937958875.1 of uncultured Verrucomicrobiales bacterium. Taxonomy (GTDB): domain Bacteria; phylum Verrucomicrobiota; class Verrucomicrobiia; order Verrucomicrobiales; family Akkermansiaceae; genus SW10. The sequence continues at coordinate 13,604 of CALGMJ010000097.1, forward strand.
ACTCGCCCAACCGCGAATACCGGCTCGTCTTTAACAATGACCTCACGAGCGCCCTCACTCCAGTGGTAGAAGACTATACCCAATTCAACACCCAAGCGAGAGCACAACTCTCAGCCCCTGATGTTGGAACCCAAGGTTTCTTCTTCCTTGAGAGTCGGGTGATCCGTGACCCAATACCGTAAGCACACCTCATCACTTCTAGTAAATATCGTACAAAGAAGTATCCACGCGCAAGTCCAGTCTAGGGTCTGGCAGAACGATAGAAAATAGCTAAGAGTGATACGTAGCGCCCCCCTAAGGACCGTCCAAAATAAGACGGCACCTCGGAAAGCCTTCAGAGCATCATACGGAAGAATTCCAGCGGCCTTTGCGCTTTATCTTTCTTCCGTTTCCACGTCCGATCACGCCCTAAGAACTGAGGAGCCTCGTTCGTTCGCTCAAAACAAAACTGTTTTGGCAATTTCGTGTAAAGTGAACGCGGTGGATTTTCTCCATTAATCCGCTTAAAAAAAGCTCCCGATTCATGAGTGTGATAGTAGACCTTTTTCAGCCCGATTTCTTCTACCAGAAAAGCTAAAGCAGCAGTCAACATGGCCTCATGCCATGTCTTTTCATGATGCGAAAAGTCATCTTCCCAGTATCTCAGAAATCGTTCGGTATCGAACTCTTCTCCCAGATATTGAAAGGCCTTAAGTGCACGCTTTCTTTTACGGTAAGCTACGTTCGCAGCGCCTCGGATATCACGAAGAAGGTCGGTTTGAATCTCCTCGATCAAAGCCTCACCAGTCTCAAGATCGAAATCAATCCGACACCAGCTCAGGGTCGGTGATTTGCCACTCTTTACCGGGTGGCCCCATCCTCGAAATGGATCATTCCGGAAATCACCGAGAAATTGCTTCAAGGCACGGTGATGACTTTGATTTAAGTTCAGCTGAAGAACCAGGCTGACTCCCTTTCGAGAAACCTGATTCCAGCGCCAATACCTAATGTCATCTCCCCAGATATCGACAGACAGTCGATAGGACCGCCCCTCTCTGAGAAATTGATTTCGAGGTAACAAATCTCGATGAAATTTCCCATCATGACAGAAGGCCAAGTGTGATTTAACGGCAGGTTTATCAAGAAGGCGCCCGATAGCAGACGCCCGAAGTTTATGTAATGGCTCTTCCTCTCGCCCCAGCCAGTGGAGCGGATGAAAGGCATAATCATCTTTAGAATAATGGAACAAGGTTCGGCCATCTGGCAGACAGGCCATCACCTCGCGAGCAAGGTTTAGTTTCATGCAAATAAATCGGAGAAATCACTGCTTTCTCCAGGCAGTAAAAATAAAAAAGCGAAGAGCGAAACATCTGGGCACAGTTCTTCATCGAAGAGGCCAGAAACTCTTTACATAGGAAGATTCGTCTTGAAGCCCGACTCGTAATTTCGAGCGAGCTTTCCGAATTCCTTATTTATCAATTAGCACAAACATAACCACCAGTGATGGGTTCGAAGTGCGGAAGATTTCAAAAAAATGCTTTTTCGCAAGTACGAAAAACATTTTCTCTCTCAGGCTCCCTCTGAACTGTTAGCCAGAAATCAATAAGCTGAGAAACTAATTCCGAGCTCTTTCTCGAAGCGCTTTAATTTTTTCCGCTCCCGAGGATCGAGCAAGACAAGCGAGATCCCTCTCTTCCCCGCACGGGCCGTGCGCCCACTCCGGTGAGTATAATACTCAATCTGCTCTGGAAGCTGGTGGTGGAGGACAAAGGAAAGATCCGGCACGTCAATCCCACGTGCAGCGACATCGGTCGCGATGAGGAAGGGCACCCGTTCTTTCTTAAAAGCTCGCATCACCTTATCCCTCTCGAGCTGGGTGAGATCTCCCTGGAGCACACCTGCTTCGATGCCTTTTTCAGCAAGGGCGCGGCCCAGGCCGATCGCTCCAGCCTTAGTCCGGCAGAAGATGAGGCCACGCTCTTCGCTGGGCTTTTTCTCGAGATAGTCGATGACAAAATCATTCTTCTCGCTGGTGGCGCAGGTCGCGAAGTAGTGGGAAATTTTACGGTTCACCACGTTTCCAGAATCGATCTGGAGGCGGCGGGTATCCTTAGGAACGGTGCTCTTAATGAGATCTTCCAAAGCTGCCGGAAAAGTGGCCGAAAAGAGCCAGGTAGCACGCCGGCTCTCACAACGAGTGATGATGTCTTGAAGCTGCTCCTTAAATCCCATGCTGAGCATTTCATCTGCTTCATCAAGAATAAGGTATTTCACATGCTTCAGGCTAAGCGCTTCACGCTTCAGTAAATCGATCAAACGCCCAGGAGTGGCAACCACGATTTGGGTGGGACGCTTGAGCTTGCCTACTTGCACGTCGATTTTATCGCCCCCAGCGAGCACTTCCGTGAAGACCTTGGAAGTATATTTGGTATAGCGGAAAAGATTCTTCCCGATCTGCTTTGCCAGTTCACGAGTAGGCGAAACGATGAGCGCCTGAATACGGGGGATAGATCCGTCCACCTTTGTTAGAAGCGGAAGACCAAAGGCCGCCGTCTTTCCCGTGCCAGTCTGCGCCTGCACGATGAGATCCCGATCTTTTTCTAACAGCAATGGGATGGCCTGCTTTTGCACGGGAGTGGGTTTCTCAATCCCCAACTCGGAGATTCCCTGGATGAGCTTAGCAGAAATGCCGAGTTCTTTGAACGGATGTGACATGACGACGACCTCCTATGCGTGCATTCTCTTAAAAAGGCGAGCAAGGAATCACAGAGAGCAAAAACCAATGAGCCAATCCCGCTCCGTGAGCAGAGATTTCCCGCAGGAATGTGTAAAATAGCTCTTCTACGAGAAGCCGTAGAGTTGATGAATTTCGTCCGCGATGATTTCGATCGCTGACTGTACGACTTCAGCTGGCATGGTATAGCTCATGCGAATGCACTCGCTAGTATGAGACCAATCGAGATCTTCCGGCAGTCCATAGAAAAAATATTCTCCAGGAATGATCAACACCTGACGTTTCTTCAGCCTTTCGTAGAGCTCCTTCGTGGGAATGGGGAGATTTTCAAACCAGATCCAGAGGAAAAGCGCGCCTTCACTACGATGAATAAAGTATGGAATTTCAGGATGGAGTGCCTGTTGCAGCCAGCCCTGCGCCATCTGTGAACGCTCTTCATAAAAGGGCCGCACCACTTGCTGACTCAGCCGTAAGACCTCGCCACTTTCTACGAGCGGACGCATGATTTCCTGACCGAGATTATTATTCGACAGTCCCACGATAGAAGTCATGGATGAGACCGCTCGACAGATTTCGCGACTTCCCACCACAATCCCAGTCCGAGTTCCTGGGAGGCCGATCTTCGATAAACTAAGAGTCAAGATCATGCCCTCATCCCATACCGGTTCGACTTCCGAGAAAATGAGACCCGGAAATGGAGCCCCATACGCATTATCGATGATGAGCGGAATCTCTCGAGCCGTGGCAATTTCGCGCAGGCGAGAGATTTCCTCATCGGTAAGAACATTCCCCGAAGGATTCGTCGGCCGAGACACACAGATCGCGGCAATGTCATCGTCAAGCTCACGCTCCATTGCTTCAAAATTCACCCGGTATTTAAACAAGTGAGGGCCTAATTTTTCTACCTTTGCCGGGATCGCCTTGAAAAAGTCCTCTCCCACAGACTGATTCGCATAACCGATGTATTCCGGTAAAAGCGGCAGAAGAACTTTCTTCCGTGAGCCATCTGGGAAGCTCCCGGCCAAGGCGTTAAACAGGAAGAAAAAAGCGGTCTGCCCACCCATCGTAACCGCGAAATTCTCTGCCGTAACCTCCCAACCAAATTCTCGCTGGAAGAAGCTCGCCAGAGCCTGCCTGAATGCCTCATTCCCAGCTGGAACATCATAATTTCCGAGTGTCTTTTCGAGTCCTCCATCCTTTGAGAGAATCTCTTCCATGCGACGACGCCAAAGCGCATCCATTTCAGGAATATGGGCGGGCTGCCCCCCACCTAACATCTTCATCTCGCCCCCCGAAGCCAAGGCCTCACCAAGATCATCCATGAGATCACCAATCCCGCTGCCTTCGCATAGATTTTTCCCAAATTGCGAAAATTTCCAGTTCATTGATCGAGTATTCTCAGTGTGTTCGTCAGGAGCGAGCCCTTAAATTCTGATATTTGCCTGATCCTGATCTCGGTGCATTCTTCTTCTTGTGCGACTTTTTCTCTCCCTCCTGATAGCCTCACTCCTGCTCTCATCCTGCGCGCCAAAAATCATCCCAGCCCAAAGCCCCTCCACGGTAAGAGCCACCGCGATTCGATGGCCTCAGTGGCGTCCTGGACAATCTCCCCCGCCCCCTAAGAGTATCACCAAAAGCTTTCCGGGGGGGCAGGTCCTGACCTTTGGTACGGCTGCGGATGAAACAGAGGAATTTCTCATCCTCGGAGATCGGCGTGAGCTTCCACCTACTGGAATCGGGGCCATTCCCATCGCATTCATGCCAACCTCCGCGCTCGCAGGGGAAAATCCACTCGGGACGCAAGTCAACACCCTCCGTGGTCCGCGAGGAGGAACAGCTACCTTTCCTGCGCTCGACTACCGCTCCTCCTTTTTCTCTGCCAAACCTGCCCTTAGCGCCCCCGTGCAAGGGACCATCTTTTACCATACCTCCATCATGATGCTCTCTATTGCTGAGAAAGCCATGGTCCAGCGCTTTCGGAAAAAAGGCTGGCACGTCATCGTCGCCATCCCTTCAGATGGATTCTACCGCAGCCGCCTCCCCGTCTACCTCAAGGAAAAAGAAAACCCTGAAGCCGCAGCACGCTATCTCGCCGCAGATATGGACCGACATTTTCACGAGCAGGCAAAGGCGACCCAGATCGCCCTCCGTTACCTCCGCCATAGCCGCCCATCCTGGCTCAAAGGCCGTCAAGTGCTCATGGGAACGAGCGGAGGGAGCTTTAGCCTACCCGCCGTGGCTTTAAAAAATCCTAACCACTGGGAAAAAATCATCTTCGTAAGTCCCGGCGCTAACCTCATGACCACTTATGAAAAAGGAGCCGCCGGCATTTTCTCCCAGACCCTCGCCTTCGTAGACACCATCCGCCATAAACCGCCCACAAATCTCCGCCGCATTCCCTCCAACGAGGAATACCACGCCCTATATCGCCGCGCCGCCCAACTCACAAAGCTTCAACCAGGAAAACTCGCCCCCCATTTAAAAAAACAAAATACTGAGATCCTCTTCCTCAATGGCACTCTCGACCGCATCCTCCCTCCCGAAGAGATCGAGGAAATCCACCAAGCCCTCGGACAGCCCGAACGCTGGACCTATCCCCTCGGCCACCAACTCATCGCCCTGAATCTTATCACCCAGGTTAACAGGCTCCATCAATGGATGCTCCGTCCACTCACAAAGCGCTGAGTGTCCTTCCGCCTTGATTTTTTACCCTAAAGCGGCAGGGTCCGGCCATGTCATACGATCTTGTTGTCATTGGTGGCGGTCCTGGCGGTTATGTTGCAGCGATCCGTGCGGGCCAGCTTGGGAAAAAAGTTGCCTGCGTCGAAATGGAACGCGCCGGTGGCACCTGCCTCAACTGGGGCTGTATCCCTACCAAAGCCCTCCTAAAAAACGCCCATCTTTACCATCAGCTTAAGCATGATGCTGGTAAATACGGACTCTCCTTTGACAACCTCAGCTACGATTGGTCCAAGGTCATCGGCCGCTCTCGGGACGTCTCTGGTCGCCTCGCTGGAGGCATCGAATTCCTCTTCAAGAAGAACAAAGTCGACTACGTCAAAGGCTTCGGCTCCATCGCTGGCGAAGGAAAAGTGGAAGTTAAAAAAGCAGACGGCACCACCGAGATCATCGAGACAAAAAACGTCATCGTTGCCACCGGAGCAAAATCACGCGAGCTTCCCGGCCTCCCCTTCAATGGCACTTCCGTCATCTCTTCTAAAGAAGCCATGGTCCTGCCTCAGCAGCCAAAATCCATGGTCATCATCGGAGCAGGCGCAATCGGAGTCGAATTTGCCTACGTCTATAACTCCTTCGGTACTGAGGTCACCATCGTCGAAATGATGCCAAACCTCCTCCCAGTCGAGGACGACGAAGTCAGCCAGACAATCACTAAAGTTTATAAAAAAGCCGGCATCAAGTGCCTAACTGACACCAAGGTCACCGCGACGCAGGACAATGGATCCTCCGTCACCATCACCGTAGAAAATGCACAAGGCACCCAGCAAATCACCGCTGATACCTGCCTCGTCGCCATCGGCGTTTCCCCTGTTCTTCCTGGTGGCCAGCAGCCCGCGCTCACAGATCGAGGCTGGGTCCAGATCGACGAACGCTACCAGACCTCCATCCCCGGCGTCTTCGCCATCGGTGACATCTCTGGTCCTCCATGGCTCGCCCACACTGCCAGCTTCGAAGCCGTCCAGTGCGTTGATGGCATCTTTGTCGAAGGTCACGCAGTTAAGCAGGTCGAGCAATTCCCTGGCTGCACCTACTGCTACCCTGAAGTCGCCTCCGTCGGAAAGACCGAGCGCGCACTCAAGGAAGAAGGAATCGCCTACAAAGTCGGAAAATTCCCATATCAAGCACTTGGAAAAGCTCAGGCCAGCGGTGAAACAGAAGGCTTCGTAAAGCTTCTCTTCGGAGAAGAACATGGCGAAGTCCTCGGCGCTCACATCATTGGTGAAAATGCTACCGATCTCATTTCTGAGATGGGACTAGCCCTCTCTCTTGAGGCCACCATCGATGACATCCATGCTACCATCCACGCCCACCCGACTCTCGCAGAGGCGATCCATGAGGCGACTCTGGATGCGGATGGACACGCGATTCACTTCTAGTCCACTCATTCACCTCTCAATTCCCCGGCTTCTTGAACGTAAGAGCCGGGGAACTTTTTTACATTTCTCCCTCCCCCACGTTTACCCTTTAACGTAAAGTCACGACTGTGTCCTTCTCATCCGCCCAGCAATTTCAGCCCATGAGCTCTCAATCCGTTCCTGTCGAACGTTGGTTCTACCATAGCGAGGGAAAAGAACATGGACCGATCAGCTTTCGAAAACTTCGCCACCTCGCCCTAGAGGGAGCCTTACTACCAGAAACTGAAATCTGGCAGCTCAACAATAACGCCCCTCGACGCGCCGCGGACATCAAAGGCCTTCTCCCCGATCACTTCGCTAGCTCCGCACAGGCTAATCAGGCAGATCGCGATTCACAAAGCGCCCAATCATCTTCCATTCGCCCTCAACGCTCCATCCTTGATGGCCCACCAGGAGGCCTCTACCTCCCACACCTTAAGCCCGC